>JAJRUV010000170.1 GCA_024277595.1 Gammaproteobacteria bacterium | reverse complement strand
TTTGGGAATAATCTACTGCGCTGATGGGAGAGCGGCCAAAATATCCCCGGTTTTTCGTTAAATAGCCCCACTATTTGCCTCAAAACCGGAAACATTTTGACTCGTTCTCCCACCAGCTCGCTACGATTACCCAAACTCGACAGACTCCTAGAAGCCGTAGTTGGATAGTGCGACTTGTGTACTTGCGAGAGCGCAATTTGCACTGTGGTGGAATTTCCCCGGAAGGTAAACAGGCAGATCAAAAACAACAGTTTGCATGTAATCAGTTTAACATAACATGAGAGCGGTCAATGGTGGTTTCCGGGTTCAACGAATCCGTACAGCATGGCAATCTCCTGTGGCCACAGGTCAGCATCTACAGTCTCCAGAATCAGTGGCATCTCATCCATTCGTTCGTCCTGCATGATAAATTCGAATAGCTCAATTCCCAATTTCCCCTTGCCAAGGCTTTCATGCCGATCCACGCGACTGCCCAGATCAACCTTGGAGTCGTTGAGGTGCATTCCTTTGAGGTAGGAAAAGCCAACTACTTCATCAAACTCCTGCATGGTCTGGTCGTAGGCAACGCGATCGCGCAGATCATATCCGGCAGTAAAGGTGTGACAGGTATCCAGACAGACTCCGATGCGTGATTTGTCATCGACCCGCTCAATCAGATAGGCTAGATGCTCAAACCGATAGCCCAGATTTGATCCCTGTCCTGCGGTATTCTCAATTACTGCCGTCACCCCTTCGGTCTGCTCCAGCGCCCGGTTGAGAGACTCCACAATCAGATCAAGACAGCTGTTTTCGTCAATCTTGCGCAGATGGCTGCCGGGATGGAAATTCAGATAAACAAGCCCCAGTTGTCTGCAACGCTGCAGTTCATCGACAAAGGCGTCAAATGATTTTTGCCGTGCCTCCGCGTCTGGATTACCCAGGTTGATTAGATAGGCGTCATGGGGCAGAACATCCTGCGGCCGAAAACCGCCCGCCGCCATGTTGGCGTGGAACTGTTCAATCTGTTCACCGGTGTAGGGCTTTGCACGCCACTGGCGCTGGTTTTTGGTAAACATGGCAAATGCCTTGGCACCGATCTGTTGGGCATTCAGCGGCGCATTCTGCACCCCTCCGGATATGCTGACATGTGCTCCTGCGCGTTTCATGATTCTCTTCTCCTGTCTGTTTTGCAGAAGCCGGATTTGTTGCTGATAAAAAGCATCAATGATTCTGGTATGTTACTTGACACATCCGGCTAACGAACATAATCTTTCTTTCTCTGGATACCCCATCCCTGAAAGGACAGATTCCTCGGAACAATGGATGATTGTAGCGGTTTTTCCCGGCATACGGGACAACATTTTCACTCTGCAGAACCGGAACCAAAGCGTACCAGCAGACATTTCCAGCATCCCGCCACGCAGCCGTTTACCGCCGGACAGCGCAGTACCACCACGCTGCTGTATGGTGGCCTTACCCTGAAGCACGAGCAGTTGCTCAAGGCCTGTCTGGAGAATCTCGGTTATCGTTGCGAACATCTGCCCACCCCAAATCTGGCGTCACTGCAGACCGGCAAGGAATACAGCAACAACGGCCAGTGCAACCCCACCTATTTTACGGTCGGGAATCTGGTCAAATATTTGCAGCAGCTTCAGGAGGCAGGCCAGTCCCGGCAACAGATCATCGACAACTATGTCTTTCTGACCGCCGGGAGCTGCGGCCCCTGCCGCTTCGGGATGTACGAGGCGGAGTACAATAATGCACTACAAAATGCCGGATTCAGTGGTTTCCGGGTGCTGTTGTTCCAGCAGACCGAAGGGTACGAAGCGGGTCAGCTGGAAGCCGGGCTGCAGACCAATTTCGATTTTTATTTGTCGATTATCCACAGCGTGCTGCTCGGTGACCTGTTGAATGAAGTGGGTTACCAGATCCGGCCTTATGAACGGGAGTCTGGCGCTACCGACCGCGCCCTGGAGCAGTGCGCCGATATTCTCTACCGGGCAATCCGCAACCGCCACGATGAGCCGGAACCCGGCCGCTGGATGGCCGTTCTTGGTTCGATTCCACTGCTGGGTCAACTGTTGAATACCCGCCGCAAACTGAACCATTTTCTTTCCTCTCCACATATCATCAGTGCCCTGGAGCAGTGTCGTAATATTCTCTCCTGCATCGAGGTGGATCGGATCCAGGTAAAACCGGTGGTGCAGATTACCGGTGAATTCTGGGCCCAGCTCGCCGAGGGGGATGGCAATTTCAACATGTTCCGTTTCCTCGAGGGCGAGGGTGCCGAGGTGCATATCAGTCCGGTGTCCACCTGGCTGTTGTACGTGTTCTGGGGTATCAAGGAAGGCTACCGGGATCGCTTTGGCCTCAAGGGCAACCGCAATCCGCTGCGCCACCTCTACCGCATGGCTGCCATTACCCTGGGGGAAAAGCTGTTTTTACGCACCTATGCCCGTCTGGGCAAGGCGTTGGGCGATACCATCAAGGAACCCGTGTCGCTGGAGAAACTGGAACAGCTTGGACACCGCCACTACCACTCCCGCATCACTGGCGGGGAAGGGCATCTGGAGGTCGCCAAGAGCATCCACGCAGTACAGCATCATGAATGTCACATGATCCTCTCTCTCAAGCCGTTCGGCTGTATGCCCTCTACCCAGTCGGACGGGGTGATGGCCCAAGTGGTTTCCGACTACCCTGAAATGATCTTCCTGCCCATCGAGACCGCTGGTGAGGGAGAGATCAATGCCCACAGCCGCGTACAGATGGCGCTGGGCGAGGCACGCCGCCGGGCGGTTGCCGAGTTCGATACGGCACTGCAGGCTACCGGCGGGGATCTGGAAGCGATCAGAGCATATCTGAACCAGAATCCACAGATGAATACGGCTCTCTACAAGACCCTCAACGGCAGTCAGTTGGCTGGTAGCGCGGCAAATTTCATCACCCAAATTGCCACCCGGATGGAACAGCAGTCATGATCCGCTGGCAAATGGGGCTGGATGTCGGCTCCACTACGGTCAAGGCGGTGGTGATTGAGACTGAAACCGGGGAGGTGGCATGGAAACAGTACCAGCGTCATGACGGCAAGCAGGGTCAGCAGGTACTCGCCTTCCTGCGTGACATCGAGCAGACCATCGATCTGCAACAGCCGCAACAGCTGCAGATCAGCGTCACCGGCTCCGGCGGCAACGCCCTGGCCGAATCCCTGGGCGCACGCTTCGTACAGGAGGTGAACGCAGTCTCCCTGGCGGTGGAGAAACTCCACCCCGAGACCGGCTCGGTCATCGAGCTGGGAGGGCAGGACGCCAAAATTATCCTGTTCCGCGATGACCCCGCCACCGGACAGAAGAAAAAGATCTGCACCATGAATGACAAGTGCGCCGGTGGAACCGGTGCGGTGCTGGACAAGATCGCCACCAAGCTCAATCTCGGTGCCGAACAGCTTGGCAGCATGTCCTACCACGGGGTCAAACTGCATCCAGTGGCTGGCAAGTGCGGCGTGTTCGCCGAGACCGACATCAACAGCCTGCAGAAACTGGGAGTGCCGCCGGAGCAGCTGATGGCCTCCCTGTTCGACGCCATCGTGCAGCAGAATCTGGCTGTGTTGACCCGCGGTAACACCCTGCTGCCCACGGTGCTGCTGCTGGGCGGACCCAACACCTTCATCAAGGGACTGGGAGAGGCATGGTGCCACAATCTTGCCCGGCTGTGGGAGGAGCGCAACGTGCCGTTGCCACCGCAGACCCCGGTGGAGCAACTGGTGGTGGTGCCGGAAGACGCCCATTTTTTTGCCGCCATCGGCGCAGTCGAATTCGCCCGTCAGCAACCGGCGGTACAGCAGTACTACCGTGGCATCGGGCCGCTGCAGGACTATCTGGACAGCAGCTGTGCCGGCAACCTGAAAAAGCGTGCTTCTGGGCAGGGGCTGGTGGACAGCGACGAACAGCTACAACAGTTCTTGAGCCACTACCGCCCCAAACCGTTCCGGCTCGCAACCTTCAATCCCGGGGAAAAGGTGGTCGCCTTCCTCGGCATCGACTCCGGCTCCACCTCCACCAAGGCGACGCTGCTCTCTCCGAACGGGGAGGTGCTGGCCACCGCCTATGGCCTGTCGAAGGGGAACCCCATCGAAGACACCCAGAACCGGGTAGATGAATTGCGCCGCTGTGTAGAGGAGCAGGGAGCACAACTGGAGGTTCTGGGGGTGGGTACCACCGGCTACGCCAAGGATATCCTGCGGGAACTGCTGTGCTGTGATACGGCGGTGGTGGAGACCGTTGCCCATACCCGGAGCGCGCTGCATTTCTATGGCGACGTGGATGTGATCTGCGATGTGGGCGGGCAGGATATCAAGCTGATCTTCCTCAAGGAGGGCGTGGTAAAGGAGTTCAAGCTCAACACCCAGTGTTCCGCCGGCAACGGCTATTTTCTGCAGAGCAGCTGCAAGAGTTTTGGTATCGATATCAACGATTACGCCGGAGAAGCGTTCAAGGCCCGCTCCTATCCCGAATTCAGTTATGGATGCGCGGTATTCATGCAGGCCGAGATTGTCGATTTTCAGCGCCAGGGGTGGGAGCCGCACGAGATCCTGGCAGGGCTGGCGGCGGTACTGCCAAAAAACATCTGGCACTATGTGGCCAAGCTACCCAACCTGCCCCGCCTGGGGCGCCACTTTGTGCTGCAGGGCGGCACCCAGCGCAACCTTGCCGCAGTGCGGGCACAGGTGGAATTCATCTGCGAGCGGTTCCAGCAGCAGAGCGACATCGAGCCACGAGTCTAGGTACACCGCTTCACCGGCGAATCCGGCGCCATCGGCGCGGCACTGGAGGCGATACGCATTCACCGACCCGGCGAGGCGACACCCTTCATCGGCCTGGATGCGCTGGCCAGCCTCACTTACCAGACCAGACGGGACGAGTCCACCCGCTGCGATTTCTGCAAGAGCAAGTGTCTGCGCACCTTCGTGGATATCGAAGTGGCGCGGGTGCAGAAAAGCAGTTTGTCCGTGGTACCGGTCACCCCGACCAGCCGGCGCTTTATCAACGCCCCCTGCGATCGTGGTCAGGTAGAGGAGCTCGGTGCGGTGCGTGAAATCAATCTGCAGCGAAACCGGCTGAAAAAGGCCAATCTCAACCTTTCCGATTACGCAGCACGGCGCGCCTGGCAGAACTTCAAGCCCGGACCGGCCACTGGCAACGGCATCCCGCTGTTCAGCCGTCGCAAGGATCGCAGCCAGTTGCGCATCGGACTGCCACGGGTGCTGAATCTCTACTCCCTGGCTCCTTTTTTTACTGCGTACCTGAACAGTCTGGGGATTCCGTTCAAAAACCTGGTATTCAGCGACTACACTTCCGAGGAGCTTTACAAGGAGGGTGCCAAACGGGGAGCCATTGACCCCTGTTTTCCCAGCAAGGTGGCCATCGCCCACCTGCACAATTTGATCTATAAACACCACCGGCGCAAGCCGTTGGACTGGATCCTGTTCCCGAAGATCGCCAGCCTGCCCTCCCCACTAAGTCACACCCTGGCGGCCGCTGCCTGTCCTGCCGCCACCGCCACCCCGGAGTCGGTTCGCGCCGCCTTTTGCAAGGAGGGCGATCTGTTTGAGCAACAGGCCATTCAGTACGTCAGTCCATTTCTCTCCTTTGCCGAACCCGAACTACTGACGCGTCAGATGTGGCAGATCTTTGCCCCGCTGCTGCAACTGAGCCGGGGCGAAAACCGGCGTGCCTGCGCCGCCGGCTGGCAGGCACTGGGACAATTCGATACCCAACTGCGCAGCAAGGGAAGGGATATTCTGCAACAGCTGGAGCAGGAGCAACGACTCGGTATCGTGCTGCTGGGCCGTCCCTACCACAATGATCCCGGCATCAACCACAAGATTATGGAGGAGCTGCAGCGGCTGGGTTATCCGATCTTCACCATCGACAGCCTGCCACTGGATGATGATATTCTGGGCACCCTGTTTGCGTCTGAAATCCGGGCCGGACAGATTCGCGATGGACGCGATATCGGGGATGTATGGAAGAACTCCTACAGCGAAAACAGCAACCGCAAGATCTGGGCGGCCAAGTATGTTGCCCGCCATCCGCTGTTGATTGGCATGGAGCTGTCAAGCTTCAAGTGCGGTCATGATGCGCCACTCTATAATCTGATCGAACAGATTGTCGAGCAGAGCGGGACACCTTTTTTTGCCTTCAAGGACATTGATGAAAACCGATCGGCAGGGTCAATAAAAATCCGTATTGAAACTATCGATTATTTTATGCGGCGCTATCGTGACAACGTCATGCCGGTAGCGAGCGAACCGGGCGAAACCGGTGCTATGAGGATGGCGAGGTAGGAAACCATTTGCCATCATATTCAACCAGGTCTTCCTCCCGAGTACGGCCGTTGACAAATAGCTGGTTATAATCCTCGTGGGTAATGGATTGTTCCCGGCCATCGCCATTCCGGTAGCTCCACACCCCTTCGATGCACATCCTGAATAGCGTATCGATAATATCATCGAAACGAATATTATATTCACGGGCCAGGCGTCGAAAATCTGCAATACCCATCTCCATGCCCCGCTCCGCAAACTCTTCTGTTACCAATGCTTCCAGTGCCACATCCCACTTGGGAGTCAGGGTTTCATGTTTTGCTATATCTGTTATATCCGCTGCCACAACACGTACCTCCGCTATTCGTATAATTTATTGACCTGGACTAAAAATCGCAGCTGGATGGTGTGAACCCTGCATTCTCGCAAGCGTGCAATTTGCATCGTAGCGTGATTTGCCCGGCAGGTGAACAGGCAGGTCAAAATCAACAGCTTGTATATCAGCAGATTAATATACCATAGCAACGACCGGTCAACTGCGGTTTCCAGGGCTAAGGGGTGTCGGATTGAAACAATGCCAGCAGTTTTTCTCCAGGCTCATCCGCTTTCATGAAAGCCTCACCGACCAGGAATGCATGTACACCGTTGCTGCGCATCAGGTTAACGTCATCCGGAGTATGGATGGCGCTCTCGGTCACGACAATTCGTTGAGGGGGAATCAGCGGCAGCAGTTCCAGTGTGGTCTGCAGAGAGGTCTCAAAATTGCGCAGGTTGCGATTGTTGATGCCCAACAGTGTTATGTCGAGCGCCAGGGCACGCTCCAGTTCCTCCCGGTCGTGTACTTCAACCAGCACATCCATTTCCAGCTGATGCGCCAACTCTGAAAATTCGGTTAGTTGAGCATCGCTCAGGGCGGTGACGATCAACAGGATGCAGTCGGCTCCCAGAGCGCGTGCTTCGTAGATCTGGTAAGGATCGATAATAAAATCCTTACGTAATACCGGCAGTGAGCAGGCTGTACGGGCTTGTTGCAGATACTCATCCGCTCCTTGGAAAAAATCCTGATCAGTAAGCACTGACAAACAGGTGGCACCCCCTTTCTCGTAACTGCGAACAATGTCTGCCGGATGAAAATTCTGCCGGATGACTCCCTTGCTGGGTGATGCCTTTTTGACCTCCGCAATCACTGCTGCATCGCCTGCCTCGATACGTTGCTGGATCGCAGTTACGAAACCGTGCGGTGCCGGGGCTGTTTCGCAGTGTTGGATGAGCTTCTCCAGTCCTGTTTTCGAACTACGTTCACTGATCTCTTCCGCCTTGCGGCGCAGGATACGGAGCAAGATATCGGGTGGTTTATCCATTACAGGCTGTTGCTGAACCGGATCAGTGCTTCAAGCCGCTTGCGTGCGGTACCGCGCGCAAGAACCGCCCTGGCCTTGTCCACTCCTTGCTTCAGTGAATCGGTAATCCCGGCAACATAGATGGCAGCTCCGGCGTTGAGGAGGACAATATCCCGTGCCGGTCCAGCCTTGTCATCCAGTACCTGGCGCATCATATCCAGGCTGCGCCCCGGTCGATCGACAATCAGGGAGTCCAGTCCGGTGCGTTGTATGCCAAACTGTTCGGGAGTAATCTCGATGTGCTGCAGGGTGCCCTGTTTCAGCTCTACCAGATGAGTTGATCCGGAGATGGAGATCTCATCCAGCCCGTCTTCTGCGTGTACCACCAATACATGCTGACTGCCCAGTTGTTCCAGTACTTTTGCCAGCGGTTCCAGCCACTGCGCATCAAATACTCCCAGCAGCTGGTTTTTTGCCCCGGCCGGATTGGTCAGCGGCCCCAGCACGTTGAACAGGGTGCGTACCCCCATTTCGCGGCGTGGGCCGATTACATGTTTCATTGCGCTGTGATGTTTCGGGGCAAACATGAAGCCTACGCCGACCTTGTCGATGCACAGGGCTACCTGCTGAGGCGTCAACTCCAGATTAACGCCGGCGGCCTCCAGTACATCGGCACTTCCTGATTTGCTGGAGATGGAGCGGTTGCCGTGCTTGGCGACACGGCCACCGGCTGCCGCCACCACAAACGCGCTGGTAGTGGATATATTGAATGTGGATGCACCATCGCCACCGGTACCGCAGGTGTCGACCAGATGGGGAGCATCGATCTCCACCGGGGTAACCAGTTTGCGCATCACCGAGACGGCGGCGCTGATCTCGTCCACCGTTTCGCCTTTCATGCGCAGTCCAATGAGAAATGCCCCAATCTGTGCATCGCTGGCCTTTCCCTCCATCAACAGACGCATTACCTCAGTCATCTCGTCACCGTGAAGATTGCGGTGTTCGGTTACTGCTTTAATTGCCGATTGCATGTCCATGGGCGGGTGCCTGTTGTGTTGGGATTAAAAGCGTAAATTTTTTCTGTTGTATGAGACCGGGAGCAAATAATTGGTGATTCCAGGCATCCTGGAGTCGAATCTGTTAACCCGACACATATTGTTGCCAGGTTAACATCACTGGTCGGGGTGAGAGGATTTGAACCTCCGGCCCCTGCCTCCCGAAGACAGTGCTCTACCAAGCTGAGCTACACCCCGTTAGTAGGTACGGTTTACCGAGAACTCCGCAAGGGTAATCAGCGCCTGTTTGTAGGGAGTGTCGGGAACACTCTCAAGCATCGCCTTGGCCATGTCAGCCTCTTCCCGGGCGGTTTTGGCAGTGTACGCGATGGCATCGGTTGTTTCAATTACTTCCCTGATCTGATCGATATCCTCCCGGCCACCATGTTCTATTGCCTGGCGTACAATGGCGGCTTGTTCCGGTGTGCCGTTGTGCATGGCATAGATGAGCGGCAGGGTCGGTTTGCCTTCGGCCAGATCATCACCGGCATTTTTGCCGATCTCCTCAGCGGGAGCGCTGTAGTCCAGCATGTCATCCACCAGTTGGAAAGCGGTGCCGAGATGCATTCCATACTTCACCATGGCCTGTTCCAGTGCGGAGCTGCTGCCGCTAATGACGGCGCCGAGCTGGGATGCTGCCTCGAACAGCTTGGCGGTCTTGTAGTGAATGACCGTTATGTAGTGCTCTTCGGTGGTATCCGCATCATTGCAGTTGAGCAGTTGCAGGACTTCGCCTTCGGCAATGGTATTGGTGGTGCCGGCGAGGATCTCCATCACGCGCATGTTGCCCACATCGACCATCATCTGAAAAGAACGGGAGTAGAGGAAATCACCCACCAGCACGCTGGCCTCGTTACCCCACAGCGCATTGGCGGTCTCCTGCCCACGACGCAATCCGGAGCTGTCGACCACATCGTCGTGGAGCAGGGTGGCGGTATGGATAAACTCGATGATGGCGGCCAGATCGATATGATGCTCCCTCTCATAGCCCATCGCACGGGCGGAGAGCAGCACCAGCACCGGTCGCAGCCGTTTGCCGCCGCTGTTGATAATGTGGTGACTGATCTGGTTGATTAATACCACTTCGGAGTAGAGCCGCTGTTTAATGGTATTATTCACCGCATCCATATCGGATTTTATCAGTGTATAGACGTCGTCGATTTCCATGAAACCCTTGATGGGGTGGTGTCAATGCTTAAGTTTGTGCATCCTATGGAGGTGGTTGGCGGCTGTCAAGCAGATTGGGTGCAGGTTGAAAATAAACAAAACAAGGTGTAACTATTCAGCTCACCCCTGAAATCCGCCATTTCTGTGTTAAAAAATGATCATTTACCCGTGTAAACTTACATTTTTCGCCTTGAACTGACGAATTTCAGGGGTAATCTGAACAGTTACATGCTCATTTTCAACTATGCCGAATAGTTACAATAAGGTTTTGTCATGAATCCAGTGTACCGGAAGGCCAGTTATCTGCTCAGTGCCCATCAATTGCATCAGCTTCCTGCAGATGAGGGGGGTGAGGTGGCGTTCGCCGGCCGCTCCAATGCCGGCAAATCGAGTGCTCTGAATGCCATTACCGGCATCAGCTCTCTGGCCCGAACCAGCAAGACGCCGGGGCGCACGCAGCAGATCAATTTTTTCCGGCTGGACGAGACACGCTATCTGGTTGATCTGCCGGGCTATGGTTATGCAAAGGTGCCGGAGCGCATCAAACAGCACTGGCAGCATACACTGGAGCACTATCTGCAAACTCGCGCCTCCCTGCGCGGGTTGATCCTGGTAATGGATATTCGCCACCCCCTGAAGGAGTTTGACCGGCAGATGCTGCTGTGGTGTCAACAGGTCAGCATGCCGGTGCATATCCTGCTGACCAAGGCCGATAAACTGAAACGGGGGGCTGCCCAGCGCAGTTTGCGTGAGGTGGAGAATCATCTGCGTGGTATTCAGCTGGAACAGGCCGGCGTACAGACTTTTTCATCGCTGAAGCGCTGCGGTATTGAGCAGGTGCAGGTTCGGCTGGACGAGTGGCTGGGGTTTGCAATGCAGCCCTGACAGGCAAAAAAATCCCGGCCTGAAAAGGCCGGGAGAAAATAACGGTTCGGCTTGGGGAACCGAACCTGGGGAGGGACTTGAAAAACATACAAAGGAGTACTGATTGATATGACCGTACCCCGCTGGGGAAGTTCCTGTCAGTAGAAACTATTTTGCCGTTTGCCTTGAATCAGAGAGCGGGAGTGTTTAGTCCGGATTCAGTGCGCCTGATCCCAGTTCTCTCCAATGCCGACATCCACCACCAGTGGCACATTCAGATCGGCCGCAGCGGCCATCCGCTGCTTGAGTTGCCGGCACAGGTTGTCTGTATCCGTTCGCGTTACCTCGAATACCAGTTCATCATGCACCTGCATGATCATGCGTGCCGCCAGGCTACTTTGTTGCAGCCAGTGGTGGATGTCGGTCATGGCGCGCTTGATGATATCTGCCGCTGATCCCTGCATCGGAGCGTTGATGGCAGTGCGTTCGGCGTACTGGCGGCGCTGGGCGTTGGCGGCGCTGATCTCGGGAAGATAGAGGCGGCGGCCGAATATTGTTTCCACATATCCTTGTTGTTTTGCCAGCTCCCGGGTGTTCTCCATGAACTGTTTTACGCCGGGATAGCGTTCGAAATAGCGGTTGACGTACTCCTGGGCGGCACCCCGCTCGATGCCGAGCTGCCGGGCCAGACCGAAGGCAGACATGCCGTAGATGAGCCCGAAGTTGATCGCCTTGGCGCTGCGGCGCTGCTCTGCTGATACCTGTTCCAGCGGGACGCTGAACACCTCGGCGGCGGTGGCGCGATGGATATCTTCTCCAGCAGCGAACGCCTCCAGCAGGCGTGGATCGTTGGAGAGGTGCGCCATGATGCGTAGCTCGATCTGGGAGTAGTCGGCGGAGACGATGCAGTTTCCCGCAGCAGCGATGAAGGCCTGGCGGATGCGCCGCCCCTCTGCGGTGCGCACGGGGATGTTTTGCAGGTTGGGATCGGATGAGGAGAGTCGGCCGGTGGAGGCCACTGCCTGGTGGTACGAGGTGTGAATCCGGCCGGTTACCGGATCGATGAGTTCGGGCAGTTTGTCAGTATAGGTCGATTTGAGCTTGCTCATGCCCCGGTATTCGAGAATCAACTGCGGCAGGGGGTATTCCAGCGCCAGTTCTTGCAGGACGGATTCCGCAGTGGATGGCTGGCCCTTGGGGGTTTTGGCTTTTACCGGCAGTTCCAGTTTGTTGTAGAGAATGTTCTGGATCTGTTTGGGAGAGCCGAGATTGAATACCTCGCCTGCCATCTGGTGAGCTTCCTGCTCGATAGCGGCAATCTTTTCCAGCAGCTCCCCGCTCTGCTGCCGCAGCAGCGCCACATCCACCAGCACACCATTGCGCTCGATCGCCGACAGAACCGGCACCAGGGGCATCTCCACCTCTTCGAACAGCTGCCTGAGCCGTGGCTGTTCGCACAACCGCGGCCACAGCGTCCGGTGCAGACAGAGTGTGATTTCGGCATCCTCCGCCGCATAGGGTCCCGCCTGTTCCAGTGGCACCTGGTTGAAACCCAGCTGTTTCGCTCCCTTGCCAGTCACCTCCTCATAGTGGGTGGTGCGGCGGCCCAGGTATTTCAGCGCGAGTGAATCCATGTCGTGGCGGGTGGCGGTGCTGTCCAGTACGTAGGACTCCAGCATGGTATCGTAGCGGATTCCCCGCAGGGTGATGCCGTAGTTGGCCAGTACGTTCATGTCATATTTGAGATGCTGTCCCAGCTTGACCCGGGCCGGGTCCTCCAGCAGTGGCTTGATGCGCTCCAGAATCTCCTCCCGCGGCAGTTGGGCCGGCGCCCCCTCGTAGTCGTGGGCCAGGGGAACATAGGCTGCTTCACCCGGCTGGATGGCAAAGGAGATGCCGACGATCTCCGCCTGCATGTAGTTCAGGCTGGTGGTTTCGGTATCGAAGGCAAACAGCCCGGCCCCGGTCAGGCGCTGGTGCCACTGTTCGAACGCCTCGCGGCTGGTGATGATCCGGTAATCGGGATCATCCTCAGTCCCGCCATCGCTGCTGCCGTCCGTTTCATTCAGCAGCTCCTCCAGCCAGGAGCGAAACTACAGTTGCTGGTAGAGCTGGCGCAGCTTAGCCTCATCCGGCGGTTGGCGGGTGAGCTGCTCCGGTGTTACCGGCAGTTTTACATCCTGCTTGATGGTGACCAGTTGGCGGGAGAGGGGGAGCTGCTCCAGAGTATCGCGCAGGTTTTCCCCCACCTTGCCTTTGAACTCATCGGCATGGGCGATGACTCCGTCCAGAGTGTCGTAGCTGTGCAGCCATTTTGCTGCGGTCTTGGGGCCAACCTTGGGTACGCCGGGAATATTGTCCACGCTGTCGCCGATCAGGGCCAGATAGTCCACAATCCGATCCGGTGGAACACCGAACTTGTCCACTACACTCCGTGGATTCAGTTCGGTGCCGTTCATGGTGTTGATCAGGGTGACATGCTGATTTACCAGTTGTGCCAGATCCTTGTCGCCGGTGGAGATCACGGTATCCCTGCCTTGCTCTCCTGCCCGCCGGGCCAGGGTGCCGATGACATCGTCAGCCTCTACGCCGTTCACCATCAGCAACGGCAGTCCCATTGCCCGGATGATGGCATGGATGGGTTCGATCTGCTGCTGCAGTTCCTTTGGCATCGGCGGCCGGTGCGCCTTGTATTCCGGATAGAGATCATCGCGGAAGGTCTTGCCCTTGGCGTCGAATACCACCGCGATCTGTTCCGGCTGGTAATCTTTCAGCAGCCGGCGCAGCATGTTGATCACCCCATAGACTGCGCCGGTGGGTTCTGTGCGCGAGTTGGTGAGTGAAGGCATGGCGTGGAAGGCGCGATACAGGTAGGAGGAACCATCCACCAGGACAAGAGGTTTGTTTTCAGATTCGTTCATGGCCGCCGATGATAATCCCTGGATAGTGAGTGAAACAATCGAGTTAATTATGTCGCAATCGGGCACAATGTGCTAAAAAGAACGTTTTTCTAATGTTAACGGAAACCAGCTGTCAATATGGATAAAAACAGGCACCATCAATTGAGTCTCACCCCGCTTAATGATACCGAGCTGACTCGGGAGTCCTGGAAAATCTTCCAGATCATGGCCGAGTTCGTGGAAGGGTTCGAGCGGCTGGCCCGGATCAAACCTTCGGTCAGCATCTTCGGTTCGGCGCGCACCGAACCGGATCATCCCTACTACCAGTTGGCCGAAGATATCGCCCGGGCGCTTTCCGATGCCGGTTTTTCCGTGGTCAGTGGTGGTGGACCCGGTATCATGGAGGCGGCCAACAAGGGAGCCTATGCCGGTAAATCCGCGAGTATCGGTCTGAATATCCAGTTACCTCACGAACAGAGTGGCAACCCTTACCAGGATATTTCGCTCAGCTTTCGTCACTTTTTTTCTCGCAAGGTGATGTTTGTGAAATATGCTGCGGCCTATGTGGTACTGCCGGGCGGTTTTGGTACGCTGGATGAACTGGCAGAGATCCTGACTCTGGTGCAGACCGGCAAGACCCGCCGTATTCCCATTATTCTGGTGCATGCTCCGTTCTGGACCGGGCTGCTTGAGTGGTTCAAGAGCACGCTGGTGGAGGAGAAAACCATTAACCCGGAAGATCTGGATCTCATTCAGGTACTGGACAAACCGCAGCAGGTGGTAGATGCTATCTTCAGTCACTACGAACACCGGGGTTTCGAACCTTCAGCGCAAGAGAGGGAAGTATTACTCGACCTATGACCTGTAACCATGCCGCCAACCTGTTCACCGGATTCGTTTTTTTTGTCATCTTTGTCGGCTCATCAGCCTGGGCCGTCGATGCGCAGCCACGCCAACCTCAAGCAGAGGTGTCCCGTTCAGAACTGCCGATGCCGGAAGTAAAACAGGGGAATATTCCCGAGCCGGAGGTCACTATTACCACATCCGGTGACAATACCTCAGTGGAGGAGTATCGGGTTAACGGCCGGATCTACATGATCAAGATTACCCCGGCCAAAGGGTTTCCCTATTATCTTATCGATACCGATGGTGATGGTGATCTGGATAGCCGTCGCAATGATCTGCAGGGCCGTTCTGTCAATCAATGGATACTGTTTCGCTGGTAGCAGATGTCTGTTTATACCGCCGTCGATCGCGTCGAACTGGAAGCATTTCTGGCGCATTATTCTCACAGCAAACTGCTCGGTTTTCAAGGTATCTGTGCCGGAATAGAGAATACCAACTATTTTGTCACCACGGAAAACGGAGAGTATGTTCTTACCCTCTTTGAACATCACAGCGCAGCAGAGTTAGGTTATTTTCTGGAGCTGATGGCCTTTCTTGCTGAACAGGGCGTTCCGTCCGCCCATCCAGTTGCCGACAACCAGAAGCACTATCTGCGCACCCTCAAGGGAAAACCAGCCGCGCTGGTGCTGCGTCTGCCCGGCAGCAGTGTTGAGCAGCCTGCAGCGGCTCACTGCGGCATCCTGGGTGCGGAGCTGGGCAGAATACACCGGGTAGGGCAGGAGTTTCCGCAGCACCGTGCCAACAACCGTGGTCCAGGCTGGTGGTTGCAGACCGCCAGAAAACTACAGCCCCTGCTTAGCCGTGAGGATTGCACGTTGCTGGAGCGCGAGCTGGTATTCCAGTCGGATTATCATTTCGAGGAGCTGCCCCGTGGCGTAATCCATGCCGACTTGTTTCGGGACAATGCGCTATTCGTTGACGAGCAGCTGACTGGCATCATCGATTTTTACTACGCTTGCGATGGTCTGTTGCTGTATGACCTGGCCATTGCTGTCAACGACTGGTGTATTTCTGATGGCGTACTGGATGAGAAGCGGTTGTGGGCCATGCTGCAAGGTTACCGGCAGCAACGGTCGTTCCAGCCGTGCGAAGCGGATGCCTGGCCGGTAATCATTCGGGCTGCCGCCCTGCGTTTCTGGCTGTCTCGGCTGAATGATCTGCATTTTCCCCGTGAAGGAGAGATGACTCATAGCAAAAATCCGGATGTATTTAAACAGATTCTGGTTTTACATATGACAAACCAGCAGCGACTGCGCATCTGTTGGGATGAGCTGCAGAATGCTATTTTTCCATAAAATTTAAGGTAAAAGGCTTGAAGGGCATTCGGGTATATTGAAAAACAGCATTCTGTTTCCTATGCTTTTTAGCAGACACGACGAAAAATGGCCAGGGAACATCCGGTGCAGCATAACTTCAACCCGTGACGGATAACGCTTCGACTATTATGGAGACAACAGCAGAAACACCTGCCCAACCGAAAAAAGAGAACAAGAAAAAAAAGGTCAGTCCTGATGTTGCATCGACACCTCTTTCATCAGGAAAGACGCAGTGCCAAACTCGAATAAAAGGCGGGAAGTTCAAAGCCGGTTCCAGCCGAGGCATTGAAACCATGCTGCGCTCCCAGTATCGCACCCATCTCGATCTGACCCACCTTGCCGATAACAAGGCGAGCATCATGATAACCATCAACGGCCTGATTATTTCAATTCTGTTGGCCACCGGCGGATCGGTGGTGGCATTTACCGGCAACAATCTGTATATCCTACCGATTATCGTGTTGCTTATCTCCGGTTTTATCTCGATGATTTACGCGATCATCTCGGCGCGTCCCATCGCGGAACGTTGTTGTGACGCTGTCAAGAGTCCGGATGACTTTCTGAATGGCAAGGCCAATGTCATGTACTTCATGGACAATGCCGATCTCAGCAATGATGAATATGTAGAAGTCATGAAAGAGGTGATAAATGATAAGGATCTGGTATATCAGGAGATGGTTAGCTATATCCATATCATGAGCGTAATCATCCGGCGCAAGTTTTTTCTGCTGCGTACCTCCTATTCCGTATTCGTTTTCGGGCTGGGTCTCTGCATAGCCACATTTATTGGTGTGGCGGGAACTATCATGCTGAAATCAGAGGAGTCCGGCTCGGCTAGTCAGATGGCTGAACCGGCCCGATTCAGCCGGTTTCCCTCAGCAAGCGGAATATATGAGCCTTCCGGAGTGCACTCGTTGAGCGATGGCCGGGTGCTGGTAGTGGAAGATGAAGCCAGCCAACCGTTCAGCCTGTTGACGTTCGGTTCGACTGGTGATATCCGTTCGGTTCAGCTTGCGCCCGCCAATATGTTTGATAAAAATGGCCCTTACCAACAGTTTCGCAAGTTGGATGACCTGGAGGGAGTAACGGTAGATAGCAGGGGTTATGTATATGCTGTTACTTCACACTCCTATACTGAGGGAGGAGAATACAACAAGAATCGTGACAAGTTGGTCAGATTCAGAATTAACGGTGAACAGATAATTGAGCCCATTGTAGTGACCGGGCTGAAAAAAGAGCTGTTCGATTTTTTCCCTGAACTGCAACGGGATGTCGGGGGCGGGATCAATATCGAAGGCCTGGCTCTGGATGCCGGGAAGGACAGAGTGCTGCTGGGTTTTCGCTCTCCCCTGGATAAACAGGGCAACGCCCTGATAGCGGTAATCAGCGATTCGGATACGCTGTTTTCTGAAAAACCAGTTTTTCATTTCGAACCCGATCTGATTCGACTGAATCTGAACGGCAGCGCAATTCGCGGCATGAGTTATGTTCCCCGTTTGCGGGGTTATCTTATTGTTGCAGGAGATTCAACGAAGGGTAGTGGCAAGCAGAATCAACTCTGGTTCTGGAGTGGTGAGACCGATAACCTGCCCAGGCAGGCTGTGGTGAACGGATTGGAGGGAGTGGCCAATGCGGAAGGTGTTGCGCCGATAGAGACCGATGGCAATAGCCGGATACTGATTGTCAGTGATGACGGTAATAGAAAAAAGGGTAAAAATGCCGGTTTCGTGCTGATCGATTACCAACAGCTGCAGCTCCGGTGAGCTGCCTTACGGTGACGCTCTTTTTTTCAGCTCATTGAACAATGCGGGCATCAGCCGCTGGTTAGTTTCAACAAACTGCTCAAGAACAGCCATATAGCTGTCGAACCAGTTCAACATATGTTTCTTGTTTTTTCCATTTAGCAGTGAATTCTCGAGCACCTTGCGCATGTTGTTTTTATTCGCCACCATGAAAAAAATCTGTACTGCCGCCATCTCGTCTCCATCATGGTATTTGATCCAGCTTTGAAAATAGTGTTGCAGATTGTCTTCCAGCGAGGCACTGTTCGGCCGATAATCAGGTACGATTATTCCCGATAGATCGAAATCGTAGGGGCCGACAAATATCTTGCCGTCCTCCCGGTACAGCATGTTGATGTTACGCCCGTCCCGACCGTAATCCTTGAAATAGACAAACTCGTTATAGAGTTGCAGCTGGAACCAGGAGAGATCATCGATGTCCTTGCTTTCCACTCCCGGGTAGGGGCGTTTGGACAGGCCGCAGCGTTTGGCCAGTCTGGATTTTGGTTCGCGAAAGAAGGCTTTTCTGGTCAGCAGGATATTTCCTTCGGGATCGCGATAGGTGATTTCAGCAAGCCGGGTTTTCAGCGTTACAGAATGCAGTTGATCGAGCACCTGATAAATATAGTACTCTTGTAAAAGCCTTTTTTCCTGTTCCTGCTGAGTTTCCCCTCCAACGCGTTTCCAGCTGCTTTTTCCACAGTGGGTTACCAGCTTTATGTCATCACCAAGATTGCTGAACAGGTTTTCCCCCTGGGAATACCCTTTGTTGAACGATTTGCCTTTGCGCAGCGTTTTCAGTTCGTTGTACAGTTTGACCAGGCTTTCTTTGTCTGGTGACATCCCTTTCAGGGTTTGATCCAGCTTTTTTTTGATTATCGGGTCTTCAAAAATTATGCGCAGTGGAACCCATTCGCAAAAATCCCTTCTCGAGTGTCCCCTGTCTTTTATAAAGACAGGTAAAAATCCGCTGGTTCCATTTTTGCCTTGATACAGGATAATGGCCGAGTCTCCACCGGTTTCGCTGTATATCTCTTTATTGATATGCGAAAAATCCGAGATTATCTCCAGTTTCAGAACATCATTTGGAGCGGCTTGAAAAAGAGGGGAGCTGGAGTCCTTGCACTGCAATGGCCGGTAGTTTTTGATAACGGTATTGTTGGAACTGCTTACAGTCGCAATCTCCAATCCTGCTTCCTGGGCTGAACTCGCTATCCAGGCTAGAGGTCTGGCTGAATACTCATGGGTCACTGTCAAATCCTGGCTGAGGTTGATGGTTGAACCATCGATGGGTTCCAGTCCCAGTAAATCCAGCGCCAGATTGGCTGCATCCCCCCCCCGTACTGGCTGTACTGGAGCGGAATAAGATGGCCGATCACTGCCGGGATCAAGGCGCGTCTGTTTGTTCAATTCATAGAGATCAACGCCTGCGGGAACTCCGGCTCCCCACACATAAAAAGGGATGGTGTAGTTCTTGCGGCTGTCCAGAATGGTGTGATTCGATCCGTAGGTGCCGCCGTGATCCGCTGTTAAAATAATAACGGCATGCTCCGACAGCCTGGGGTTGCTGGTAACCATATCGAGAAGTTTTCCAATCAGTCCGTCCACTTTGGCAACGGCATTCATATACTCGCTACCTAGCGTCACATCCCAGTAATCCTCATGCCCGGCGGAGTCCGGATCATGCAGGTGGAGCAGCGTGTAGTTGACGGGGGTGGAGCGCATGGTGGCAATATAGCTGTTGACCAGCTTGTCGGTATCTTCGATATAGACATAATGATCAATCTTGTTGCGGCCATTATCTACTCCTTTTTGATCCGGGGCCCCATTGGTACCGTTGTAGCTCTGTTTGAAAATCTGGAACTTTTCCTTGCCGGTATAGAGTGCAGTGGAGAGTCCGTGGTCGTGGGCTACGTCGAAGATGCTGGCAATGTATGATTTCTTGTTCGAGTGGAGTGTGCGCAGCAGGGGTGGAAATCGGTTGTCGCCATAGTTGTGTCCGGCGGGACCCTTTACCCCCCGTCCGGTCAACTGGCTGGCATGGTTCGGCAGTGTGCCCAGGTAGTGAACATCGATCCGGGCGTTATCGGTGAATGCCCCTTCTGCTCGCAGGCGGTAGAAATTGGGTGCCCCAGTACGGCCCAGAATGGTGATGGCGTCCGAACGAAGGCCATCAATGCTCACATGAATAACGTAGTCCACCGGGCTGGCGGCAACTGGTATGGTCAGCAACAGCAAGCTGATAAAAAGGAAACTTCGGATATTCCCGTTGATGGCAATTGCCAGAATGCAGTTTTTACCGTGATGCATACCAGATATCCTCTATTCCATCGACTTTTTAAAGTTATAACAAACAGATTTTTTCTACTCGGCAGACTCCTGCTGCGTGGTTAGATTCTCGCTCAGTTCCAGCCAGTGCTCTTCAATCTGTCCAATCTCTTCATTCAGCTGCCGTTGTGATAACAGCAGCTCCTTCAATAGCGGTTTGTTCTGTGGCTCATAAATGCCGGGAGAAGCCAATTGTTGCACAACATCATTTTTTTCCTGTTCAAGCTTTTCCAGCAGTTGTTCAAGTTTTTCCAGTTTTTTGCGCAGGGGTTGAAGCTGTTTTCGCCATTCCGCTTCCTGCTTGCGCTGCTGTTTGCGAGTGATCGTCGCAATGCGGGAGCTGTCGTTTTCAGGCTGCTGTGCAGCAACTGACTTCCGATTGGCAAGCCACTGCCGGTAATCATCCAGATCTCCATCAAAAAATTGTACGGCGCCATCGCAAACAATAAAAAGCTGATCCGTGACGGTGCGCAGCAGATGGCGATCATGAGATATGACAACCAGTGCACCTTCATAAGTTTGCAGTGCGACAGTGAGAGCGTGGCGCATCTCGAGATCAAGATGATTGGTTGGCTCATCGAGCAGCAATAAATTAGGTTTCTGATAAACCAGCAGCGCAAGTACCAGCCGTGCTTTTTCTCCACCGGAAAGAGGTGCGACAGGTGAGAGCGCCTTATCGCCACTAAACCCAAATCCGCCCAGAAAATTTTTCAATGATTGCTCTGTTGCCAAACGATCCAGTTGTTGAAGGTGTTCGATGGGCGAGTTCTGGCTATTGAGTTGCTCCAGCTGATGTTGCGCAAAGTAACCAATCTTTAACTGCCGGGCCGTTTCATAGTATCCTGCTGCGGGCTTTAACTCACCGGCCAGCAGTTTAACCAGTGTGGATTTTCCTGCTCCATTGGGGCCAAGCAGGCCGAAGCGGTCACCCGGAACAAGAGAGAAGTCAGCCTGTTCGAAAATGATTTTGTTGTCATAA
>JAJRUV010000169.1 GCA_024277595.1 Gammaproteobacteria bacterium | reverse complement strand
CTCCTGTGGTGTCCCGCTGCGGCGTTGCAGTGTTTGACAAGGGCGACAGCCATTGCCTGCACACTGCGCCTTGCTGCGAAACACCACAGGAACGCTGTATCCTGATTTATCACCTTGACGGAGTACTAGTTCTCAGGAGATTTTGAACAGGCTCCAAGAGTTTTTTCAGCTCCGTTTATTCAGCAACTCCCGCAGCTGATAAAGCTTCTCTAACGCCTGTCGTGGCGAAAGATCATCCAGGTCTGTTTCAGACAGAGTCTGTTCAACTGCCGATGGCTGGGGTTGGTTTGTGAATAGATCCGGTTGTGCCGTATCTGTTGCTCGTTCTGTTGTGCTGCGCTGTTCCAGTTCCTTCAGTTTATTCCTGGCTTGTTGAATGACCCGGGAGGGTACGCCAGCCAGAGCGGCGACTTGCAGGCCGTAGCTCTGGCTGGCGGCGCCTTCCTTGACGGTGTGCATGAAGACGATGTGCTCGTCGTGTTCGATGGCGTCGAGGTGGACGTTGGTTACCCCTTCCGTCTCGTCGGGGAGTTGGGTCAGCTCGAAATAGTGGGTTGCGAACAGGGTGAAGGCGCCAATCTCCCCGGCCAGATGGCGGGCGCTGGCCCAGGCCAGTGAAAGGCCGTCGAAGGTGCTGGTGCCGCGGCCGATTTCGTCCATCAGCACCAGGCTGTTGGGGGTGGCGTTGTGCAGAATGTTGGCGGTTTCGGTCATCTCCACCATGAAGGTGGAGCGGCCGCTGGCCAGCTCGTCGGAGGCGCCGATGCGGGTGAATATGCGGTCGATGGGGCCGATGATGGCACGCTGTGCCGGGACGAAGCTGCCCATGCAGGCCAGCAGGACGATCAGTGCGGTCTGGCGCATGTAGGTGGATTTTCCGCCCATGTTGGGGCCGGTGATCAGCAGCATGCGGCGGTTTTGATCCAGGCTCAGATCGTTGGGTGCGAACGGGGTGTCCTGGAGCTGTTCTACTACCGGGTGGCGGCCTGCGGTTATTTTGATCTCCGGTCGGGTAGTGAACTCGGGGGCGACCAGATCGAGAGTGGTGGCGCGTTCGGCCAGGTTGTTCAGGGCATCCAGTTCGGCCAGGGCGGCGGCGCACTGCTGCAGTTTGCTCAGCTGGGTGGAAACCCTGTCCAGCAGCTCTTCGTACAGTCTCTTTTCCTGCGCCAGGGCGCGTTCGTTGGCGCTGAGTACCTTGTCCTCGAAATCCTTCAATTCCGGTGTGATGTAGCGTTCGGCCCCCTTGAGGGTCTGGCGGCGCTGGTAGTGACCGGGAATCCGGCCGCTCTGGGCGCGGCTGACTTCGATGTAATAGCCGTGGATGCGGTTGTAGTTTACTTTGAGGTTGCTAATGCCGGTCTGTTCTCTTTCGCGCTGCTCCAGCTCGATGAGATACTGGCTGGCGTTCTGTTGCAGGGCGCGCAACTGATCGAGTTCGTCGTCATGGCCTTGTGCAATCACTCCGCCGTCGCGAATCAGCTGGGGTGGTGCTTCCACCACAGCCCGCAGCAGTAGCTCGTGTATCTCCGGGAATTCACTGATACGGTGGCGCAGCTCTCCCAGCAGCGGGGGTGTTTTGTCAGCCAGGGTTTTTTGCAGTTCCGGCAGTCGGCCCAGAGTGGTGCGAAGATGAACCAGATCGCCGGGGCGGGCTGAGCGCAGCGCAATCCGGGTCAGGATGCGTTCCGCATCACCGATGCCGCACAGCTGCTGATGCAGTGGCTCATAGCTGTGCTCTGCCAGCAGTTCGGTTACTGCCTGATGTCGTTGGCTGATGGTCTGTTGATCCCGTAACGGGCGGTTCAGCCAACGCCGCAGCTGGCGGCTGCCCATGGCGGTGGCGGTGCGGTCGAGGATCCCGGCCAGGGTCTGTTCGGGGTGTCCGGAGAGACTGGTTTCCAGCTCCAGGTTTCGGCGACTGGCTGCATCGAGGATGATACTCTCTTCCCGTTGTTCGACACGCAGGGAGCCGATGTGCGGCAGGGCATTGCGCTGGGTGTTGCGGACATAGTGCAACAGACCGCCAGCGGCGGCCACTGCAAGGGGGAGGAGTTTACAGCCAAAACCGGCCAGATCGCGGGTACCGAACTGGCCGCATAGCATCCGTGTGGCGCTGTCGAGTTCAAAATGCCAGGGCGGCAGGCGCTGCAGACTGTTCTGTTCGCTCATCACGCCGGTCACATTTTCTTCGCTGATGATCAGCTCCGCAGGGTGCAGCCGCTCCAGCTCGCCGGCGAGCGCCTCTTCGCCGTCCAGCTCCATGACATGAAAACGGCCACTGGTGATGTCCATCCATGCCAGGCCGAACCGTTCTTCCTGCTGAAAAAGAGCCGCCACCAGGTTGTCGCGGCGCTCTTCCAGCAGCGACTCCTCGGTGAGGGTACCGGGAGTGATAATGCGTGTTACCCGGCGCTCGACCGGCCCTTTGCTGGTGGCGGGATCGCCGACCTGTTCGCAGATGGCCACCGATTCACCCAGCTTGACCAGCTTGGCCAGATAGCCATCCACCGCATGATACGGGACACCGGCCATGGGAATCGGCTCTCCGGCTGATTTCCCCCGACTGGTCAGGCTGATGCTCAGTAGTTGAGCTGCTCTGCGCGCATCATCATAAAAAAGCTCGTAAAAATCCCCCATGCGGAAGAGCAGTAGAATGTCGGGGTGCTCCGCCTTGATGCCCAGATATTGCTGCATCAGCGGGGTATGTCGTGGTTTGGAAGAAGTCATTTGTTCAACCTGGAAACCGCAGTTGGACGGTGTGAAGTGTGCAATTCTTGCCGTAGTGTGATTTACCCGGCAGGTTAGCAGGCAGGTCAAAATCAACAGTTGG
>JAJRUV010000168.1 GCA_024277595.1 Gammaproteobacteria bacterium | reverse complement strand
GTTTCAATCCGCACCCGTCTCGAAAGACGGGTGATACGTATTTATTGCTCATATTAGATTCCTCGTATAAAAGTTTCAATCCGCACCCGTCTCGAAAGACGGGTGATACCTTTTATAACTTGCGGTTTGACGGCTTTCGGCCCGTTTCAATCCGCACCCGTCTCGAAAGACGGGTGATACTGTTGCGCCATGCCAATCGCATTACCCGGCTTGAGTTTCAATCCGCACCCGTCTCGAAAGACGGGTGATACCGACAGTATCGCGTTTGAAAGCGATTCCATGAGTGTTTCAATCCGCACCCGTCTCGAAAGACGGGTGATACTGCGGTGCAGTTTGATCCTTGTTGGATCGCAACAACGTTTCAATCCGCACCCGTCTCGAAAGACGGGTGATACCCCATGGCTGGACAGCATAACGGGCATCCGTATCATGTTTCAATCCGCACCCGTCTCGAAAGACGGGTGATACCGTGAATTCAATGCTCTCGATGTGCGATGTACGATGTTTCAATCCGCACCCGTCTCGAAAGACGGGTGATACAGCCCCCTTGCAGGGCATTGAATAGAGAGATATTTCTCCCTCTGTTCTCGCGAACGGGGAAAAAACAAAGAGGATGATACGATTGTTCCATCACGATTAACTCTGTAATTATTTATGAAATAACAAGTTACGAAGAACGCGAACATCCTGCTTTTTTTTCATGGCTACAGGTTCGCGTTTTACACCACGAGCGGCCCATCAAAGTCAACAGCTTGAAATTTACCATATTCAATAACATTTTTCTCCAGCGGCTCATGTAACCGATAGAGCCTCAAGTTGTCTTCTTTCTCATCAATCTCATCAAGCAATGCCCGCTCCAGTATTTCAAAGGCAGCCTGATCTACAAGACATTCAAAAACCGATTTTTGGACCCGTTGGCCATAGTTGAGACATACCTTGGCTACCCTGCGCAAACGGCGGCGACCCGCCGGGGTTTCGGTCGATACATCGTAGGTAATCAGGATCAGCATCTCTCTTTCCTATCGGTGCATGTAGGGAAGGTATCCTTCCATATCGCCACGCAATACTCTGGCCAGCAAGCGTGCCTGGATATGGGGAAGCAAACCAATTGGAACTGTTTCATCCAGCAGGGGATGTTTCAGTGTGTCCTGCTTTCGTTCCTGCCAGGCAGCAATTACACTCTTTCGGCCGCTATCATTCAGCAGCACTGATCCTCCCTCCCGAAAATCAAAATCCTTTTTGCTGATCTGACTGCGGTTAATCAAGGTAAGTGCCAACCGATCCGCCAGGGTGCTGCGAAACTCTTCCATCAGGTCCAGTGCGAGCGCGGGCCGCCCCGGACGCACAGTGTGTAAATATCCCAGCTGCGGATCCAGACCAACGGTTTCCAGCGCAGAACGACAATCATTGAGCAACAGTGCGTACAAGAAAGACAACAGCGCATTCATGGGATTTCTGGGCGGGCGGCGGCTTCTGCCGTCAAAAGAAAATACCTCCCGTCCTTTTGGGCGGATGGAAAATTCAAAAGCTTCAAAATAGATCCTGGCGCCATCCCCTTCATAACCGCGAACCTTGTCGAGGTTATCTGCTTTCCCCAGTTTTTCGACAATACGGCCCAAGCGGCTGATACTCTCGGCCAGCTTTTGATTGTCGGTTTCATCGTTGCAGTCTCGTGCTGCACGCTGGAGCAGTTGCCGACTGTTGCGGAGTTTTCCAGCAATGAAACTCCGCGCCAGATCCAGAACAAAAAGATCATCATCGGCAGCCTTGTGCTGCGCCCTGCGCAGCAAAATATTGCCACTGACCGGACCTTCGAGGCGCGCACCAAAACGGCCATTGCGGTTCAGCCAGACGACGCTTCTACCGTCTTCCGCACACCGGACGAGCAGCGCGGGACTCAACATGACGTGACCAAAACAGACAAACCCACCCAGATGGTGCAACGGAACTTGAAGACGTTTTTCGTTCTCCACCATGACACAGACCGTTTCCCCCTCAAGGCGCAGGTAGGCCTCCGGAGTGGTGACGTAGAGGGTGTTGAAGAGCCGTTTCATATCTCTTTTTCCGGCTCAAAGAGCCTCCGGCGCATCTGATATAGGCGCTTTTTGGCAGCAACCATTTCAGGTTGACACACATCCACAAGAGAGCACTGCGGACACCTCTGCTGTTCCGTTATTGGCTCAGGACGTCTCTTGGCCGCCAACAAGCGATGCACGGAACAACTTATATCCACTACGGCATCACGTAAGGACTGGCTGAATACAACTTCACGCCGACGGCGCGATTCGTGGTGAAAGATTGACCCTTTTTCGATGGTATAACTCAGCATCTCTTCCAGACAAAGCGCTTGTGCCGTGAGCTGGAGATCATCATTGAACCACTTGCTGCGCTTGCCGTGTTTATACTCCACTGGATAAATGCTGCCATCGGGATGAAACTCGACCACATCACAACGCCCGGAAAGTCCAAGTTGGTCAGACCAGACTGGCAGAGCAAACTCAACACGGACGCCATCCTGTACCTCGTGGGTTTGGCGATCCACCCGCTCATGCTCCCGGGTTCCCCTCAAAGTGTGTATATTATCTACAAATCCTTCTTCAACGTGGATCATATAGCAACGCCGGGGACAGTAAGCATACTGATTCAATGCAGAAAGTGGAACGGCATCCTGACTTGGAAAGCTTGCCGGATCGGATGAGCTCATATTTATCCGCCTATCCTGTAGACCTGACCACAAACCAGATCCGGGATAATATCCAGCGCATACTCTACCAGCGGCAACAAATCTTCCAGCCGATTGCTGCTAGTAACGGCAATCTCATGATTAACGAGGTTTTGCTGGTAGGATAGATTCTGATCAGCCGTTATGAAAAGATCAAATTCCCGAGCCACACGGCTTAATAGTTCACCATTTTTCACACCTGCCCAGCCCATCTCTGGCACGATAAAAACCGAATACCGTGAAAAACCGGATTTTAGGCGTTTGGGCAGACATTCATCAAGCAACAGCTTCATGCAGCAACATTTCCTTGGCAAGCTCCAAAACCTCAACAGCCTGTTCTCTGCTTACCGTTGGGAAATCTTCCAGAAACACCTCCAGTGGATCGCCCTGCTCAAGGTAGTCCAGTAGCGTTCGCACCGGGACACGCGTTCCGGCAATGACCGGTGTACAACCAAGCACATCCGGGAAAGTTGTTATAATATGCAATTTTTTCATGGAAAAATTTTCCAGAATTGTGGATATAAAACCCTCTAAGGGTTAATTTTAGCACTTTTGGATCAGTTCTACTCCGGCTGGCAGACGATCTTCAAATACAGTAACCTCATAATCCATAAACGTTCTGGAAGCTGATTTTCCATTTCTCCGGTTTATCTCCAGGATTGTCCCAGTATTTGAAAACTGGCTGCCAGGAAGCTTGATATCCAGTAGTTGATGCGCCGGTGTACAACCAAGCATGGCCTGGCGTTGACGCTGTTCGGGATTACTATCTGTTCCCACATGTTTGAAAACATACAAACCGCGGCACGACATCATTCCTTTACTGGATGAGCGATCATGGTCATACATGTTACAAAGGCTATCCCAGAAAAGATCGAGATCATCTTCAGAAAAACCGGTTTGTTGCGCAAGATTGGCGCTAACAAACCCCTTGGCAACATATAGTCCATAGGGGATCAGATTCTTGCGACCCATAGTACGCAACTTGTCTTCGGGCTGCTCAGCTTCCCATTTTTCATAATCTGCGACACTCCCTTTCTTGACATTTTCAGCAACAGCCATGCGAGTTATGGATAGATCCAGGGGCAAAATGGGATCGACTGATCTGGCAAAGGAGAACTGCACCGGACCACGCACTTGTCCGGCATTCGCGCCGGTAGACATCACTGCTCCAAAAGTACGCACATCATAGAAGTTTCGGCACATCCAGTCACGGGCCGCTTTCACTTTATCCTTACCTGCATCTTTAGCAGATATGCCTCCAGTCTGTTCATGTGCCAGAGCAATAGGGCGATTCAGGTTGGTGGCATGTTCAACGAAAATCGCATTGGGGGATTCATTCCCCATTGCGGTCTGCACATAGTTCCGCACCCGGCGCTTCATGGCCACATCAGAAACCAGACCATGCATATCTTCAGGATCAATTCGAGGTGCATTACCACCATCAGGATCTCCGTTGGGATTACCGTTTTCAACATCAAAAAGAAACAGAAATTCATAGCGATTTAAAATAGTCATAGCGCTCACTCCTTCTATATTTCGTCAGTAGTTTGTTCGTTATTCGATTTACCGCCCTTCAAAGCAGCCAACTGCTGATAGTACCCAAGAGCAAACAGGCTCTGCTGTTCCAGATCCAGCGTGGATGGAATGGTATCTTTCAGTTGGCACATAATTTCCGCAATGCGGTCTTCAAACCAGGGAGCAGGAACATCCGGTTTGGCCAAGTGGTTTTTTGCATTGCTCATCAAACGGCCCAGGGTCAGCGAAGGGGTCTGGCTTGCTGCTCCGTAATAGCGCTGAACTATACCGGCACCCACATCGCCAAGAGCCCGGTATTGGAGCCTGGCCAACACTGCCAACAGGCGTCCACAATGATAAGCAGGTGATGGGTGTTCCGGATTCAAATAGGTTTTCATCTCTTTATCTCCTCTGTTTCTTCGATGCCATGCTTTGATGAGCCCCATACGAGCATGACTGGCTGGATTGTCCTTGACGATATCTGCATGGCATCGCAGCAATGCCTTTGCATGTGCCGAGCAGGGAATTCTCCCATTCGTAACTGCCGCCTCCCATAACTGGATTATCAAAGGCGGTGATACATCAGAAAGATCCCGCTCCAGACTTCCAGCAACCGCCAGAAACTTGGGGAAAGATGCCCTCTTGTCTCCATCACGCGCAATGATATCCAAGTCATCAAACCATGCATTGACACTCTCAACAAGATCCATAAACTGCCCTTCCATCCACCGACGCACCATAACCCGACCCGATGCGCCAGATAGCGTCAAGGCAAAATAGTGATTGTTTACCAGATCATGTCGTTGACCCGACTTTATGTCACTCAACAACTTTTTGGGCAGGCTCTCCACACCCGGAGCAGGTGTTTCAGGTGTGCGCAAAAAAGCCAGTCCATCCTCCTCATCCGGCACGCTATGGCTATACCAATGAACTACCAGCACATCTCCCAGCTTTGTACTGTTGTTTTTAATTAGATGATTCAGCGCTTCCACATAGCGCTTCGCAGTTTCTTCGCTGACTGCAGCGTTGGTCGATTTTTCCAGGTTATACGATTGAAAAGAGGCCTTGTCGAACCCAACGACAACATCACCGGTTCCCAATCCCCCAACAGCGTTCAGGCCTTTGATTTTGGGATGGGTCGAAGCTGGCTTTATTGATTCGCCGGTAAGCATACAGCGCATTTTTACGACATTTTCTCTTGATTTATTACTACCGCTGTCACTATGCAATAATGCCCGGTAGTTACGCCACCAGTCATGCCATACCTTGTTCTCCAGCGGATTTTCTCCTTCAATCCACAAGGTTGCCGTGTCTGTCGGTTTAGGAGCGGGGGTGTGGCATGTCAGCTCGTTGTGAATAAGATTGAGTTGTTCCTCATCCTGCAGCATCCGGGCTGCACAGTTTAATGCCGGCATCTGTTCTCCCGCCATTTCAAGAAGAGCAATAAAATAGTTGTGTTTCTCCCTGGCTTTGCTGATCTCTTTTTCGCTTGCGCCGTCTTTCAGGTAAAGGACTACGGTCTGCAGGCTCTCAATCAAAAACTGGCTGCGGGTCTCCCCTCCGGCAATAAGTTCATTTTGCGCCAGGTGTGGACAAAACGAAAAATCCCGCGCTTTGCTCCCATCGGACAATGGTAATACGGAGGTAAAACGCCCTTCCTTGTCACAGGCAATAGCCCAGCGCACCCGCTTAGTAGCAAAACCTGGTTCACTTTGGAGTCCTCTATTGTCAGCATAGGCAAGTATTCGTTCAAGCATGACATGACCCCTCTGGCTTGCGCACAGCATCGCTTTCAAAAGGTGGAATATTCAGAACACCCTGCTTTACAAAGGCATGAAAAACAGTGATCGCCGGTTTGCTGTCTGAATGGTTTTCATTTTGCAGGTCAAATACATCGTACAACATCCATCCAAGATCAAGATCCAATGGCTCTGGCTCCATTTTGTTTTCCGGATGTTCCAGCAATTCAAACCAGGCGGGAAATTCCCGACAGCCAAGAAAGGGCTGATAAAAACACTTTCCCTGGCGGGCTCGCCGCTGAAATTGCGCATCCAGAGCCTGGGGTTTCTGGCTGGAACCATCCCGCAAACGCATATGCGCATAAATACGATAGCGTACATTTTTGAGTGCCATGGTCTGACGCTGAGTGCGCCCTTTTTGATCACTACCAAGTTCAGCTTTGGTGCCGTCAGCCCATAGAGGCTCTAGTCTTTTTTTTCCTTCCATCCATTGGCGAATCGTTCTGTCCGATGGGACTTTATCTTTAACCTCGTTGCGTCGCAGTGCGATATAACGCGGGACACTTAGCATCTCTATCTTTTCGATCTGCCAGTAAAACCCATAGCCACGTTTAAAGTAGATTGCATCAAAAACCCCTCTGGCCGCCGAGGGAGTTATGAGCGGGTAGCTGTAGCGCTCCACCTTCATCTCGGGACGGGTAAAACAGGCCAGCTCACCCCAAATCTCCAGACAGTGTGTTTTTCCTCGCATATGTCGCTCCTTCAGGCAATTAATAGATGCAGCTGCTCAGGCAGCACCAAACCAAGATGTTCGTGATAGTCTTCTGAGCGAAGATAAATAAACCATTCATCCTGCGTTAAGCTCCCGCTACGAAAATATCTGACCGGCTTAATGGCATTCCAGACCGGAGCATCTCCCCTGGGCCGGTATATGCTTACCGTTATGCCCCTCGTTTTACGGATCCACCCAGCGCTCAATCCTTTACTGTCCGCCCATTCGCTGAGTTCTTCATAGCACAAAAGCTGTTCACTGTAGGGTACAATGATGTTTATGGAATCCTGATCAATTAATCGATATCTCCTGGCCACTTCGGGAAAATCAATCTCCCTGATAGACTGCAGCAGTTCACCAGACTGAAAATCCGGGTCACAAAGATCGTAAAGTGTGCGATAGTAGTGCCCGATAAGTTCCCCATCATAGGGATCGAATTTATCCACCCCCACTCTCCGTAACAACTCCAACATCACCTTTGTAGCCTGCTTGTATCCAGGCATGGGTGGAAACGGTTCATGTTCGGGAATAAAAACACGAACATCTCCCGCGTGCTGTTTTCCTTCCCGGTTACATCGACCGGCGGCCTGGATGATGGCATCAAGCGGCCCGATGGCACGCCAGACGGCAGGGAAATCAACATCCACACCGGCTTCGATACATTGTGTGGCGATCAGTCTGCATGGCTCACCTGAGGCGAGGCGTCTTCGTACTTCTTTCAATACAGCCTTCCTGTGTAACGGACATAGATTGGTAGAGAGGTGATAAACCCCTTCAGTACCGTTCTCAGCCAATATTTCCCATACAGCACGGGCATCTTTTTTCAGATTTACAATACACAATCCTTGCGTGACTGCTGCAATCTCTCCTGCTACCGAGGCCCAGTCGCGCACTTCCCCTTGTGATGGCCAGTGGTATCGAACCCTGCGCAACCTGTCTGTCATGGTTTGGGATTGTTGAACAATCTCCCTTGGGTTCCAGCCGGGTACCCCCTGTTTTTTCACTGCCTCATTCAGATGCTCGAATGCAGGCTGTGTGGCCGTTGAAAAAACCACACTGCTGCCCCACTCTTCACTGAGATGCGAAAGAGCGGCCAGTGTTGGGACAGCAAGCTTGACGGGCAATGTCTGAACTTCATCAAAGAGAATGACCGAACCTGCCATACGGTGTAACTTGCGGCAGGTTGAAGGGCGGTTCGAGAAAAGAGATTCCAGCAGTTGCACACTGGTGGTCAATACAATGGGCGCATCCCAGTTTTGCGCCAGCAGACAACGTTGGCGTTCTGCCTCATTAGCACCTTCTGCATCATCTTCCACGCTTTCCGGCCCCAAACCAGCAAGGCTGTGGTGTTCGAGAATATAATGTTCACCAAAGTCATGTGCAGAAAACAAACTCCGATATATATCTGCCGTCTGCTCAATAATGCTCAGGTAAGGAATGACAAGAATGATACGTTTAAGTCGATGTCTGGCTGCATGCTTCAGGGCAAAAGCCAGCATGGCCAATGTCTTGCCGCTGCCAGTAGGTGCAGTCAACGTAAAAAGGTCAAGCGGAAGATCCGCTGATTTTTGGCAGGCGGCCAGTAAATCCTGGCGAACACTATTTACATGAGCTGGAGCATCGCTGTTCCGTGTCAGCACGCAGATATGTTCAAGCAAGAGTTGCAGCGCTCTTTCTGCATCCAGTTCCGGGCCCCTTTGTCGATATATTTTTCCTCGCTTATCACCCTGAAAATGTGCCTCAGTATCGATAAAATCGGCATCGGTCAGCGCCGAAAACAGGCGGCGAATCTCCAGCATATCACCAATTCCTTCCGGAACCTGGTTAAACATTGGGCAACCTGTTTTTGGAATATCAATACCATCCGCTTTTAGCCTGGTCAGCAAAATATCAGGGGCAGGTTCCGATAAGCGTAGGTTGAGGGGGAGCTGTTTAGGGATTGCCTTGGCAGCATGTTGTTCAAGTTCCTGCCATGAACGCAGACCAAGGTGATGCCCCTGAATGGCAAAAGCAGCGGCTAACGCCTGATGTTTCCTTAAAGCAACCCAGGCCCCGCAAGACCAGTGATCCAGACCAGTTATTTGTTTTGGGTTTCGCAATCGCTGCTGGAAAAGGTCGCCGTATTTTCCCAAATCATGAAGAAATCCAGCCAACTCAGCTTCCGTAGCATACTCTGATGGCTCAAGAAATGCTTTTGCCATTGATGCAACAGCGCCCAAATGTTCCGCAGTCCGGTGCCATTCTCCACACCGATTTGCACTATGGGCAAAATAGAATGGGTTGGTCATCCTGGAACCAAGAATTCCATGCTCACCATCTCAGCAGACAAACCAAATCTTTCATGTAGAACACCCCCCCGGCGTTTTATTGTTTTTAAATTTCCTTATTTAAACCGCATTGCAAATATAGCAACGCTCTCCGGCATTTGGTCACCAATCAAAATACTGCTCCGGCTCAGGCATTGGTAGATCTGTAATTTTTTATTTTACCAACCAGAAATTGAGGGCATCAGCTCCCCCGACATCGTTTTATTTTTTTGGATGATCCAATCATATCCCCTTACCAGCAATATTAGCAAGTAACAAAATTCAACAACTACGCACTATTGGGGCTTTACAACAGACAGAACCGGGTAAGGGTGGAAAGGTTGGATGAGTTACGACAGGGCGCAGGGCATTTCATCTTGCACGCCGTTGGC
>JAJRUV010000167.1 GCA_024277595.1 Gammaproteobacteria bacterium | reverse complement strand
TTGTTGGAGCAGAGTCGATGAGCAGAGAGTTCGATGTTGCCGTAGTGGGCGCCACCGGCGCGGTGGGCGAGACCATGATTTCCATCCTGGAGCAGCGGGAGTTTCCGGTGCGCAACCTGTATCCGCTGGCCAGCAGCCGCTCCGCCGGTAAAAGGGTCCAGTTCAGAGGCAAGTCGATCACCATCGGCGATCTGGCGGAGTTCGATTTCTCCAAAGCGCAGATTGGACTGTTTTCCGCGGGTGGTTCAGTGTCCGCCGAGTATGCGCCGAAGGCCGCCGGGGCAGGCTGCGTGGTGATCGACAACACCTCCCACTTCCGCTATGACGACGACATTCCGCTGGTGGTGCCGGAGGTCAATCCGCATGCCATCGATGCCTATTGCAATCGCGGCATCATCGCCAATCCCAACTGCTCCACCATCCAGATGCTGGTCGCGCTGAAGCCGATCTACGATGCCGTGGGCATCGAGCGCATCAACGTCGCCACCTACCAGGCGGTATCCGGTACCGGCAAGGAGGCCATCGAGGAGCTGGCGATGCAGACCGCAAACCTGCTCAACAGCAAGCCCATCAAGCCCAAAGTCTATCCGAAACAGATCGCCTTCAACGCCCTGCCGCAGATCGATGTCTTTATGGAGAATGGCTATACCAGGGAAGAGATGAAAATGGTGTGGGAGACCCGGAAGATTTTTACAGATAATGTGATACAGGTCAACCCAACTGCTGTCCGCATTCCGGTATTCTACGGTCATTCCGAAGCGATACATATCGAAACCCGGCGAAAAATTAGTGCAGACGAGGCGCGTCAGTTGCTGGAACAGGCGCCGGGTGTGGTGGTGATGGATTCGCGTGAGGCAGGTGGCTACCCCACCGCCGTAACTGAAGGGGCTGACAGTGATTCGGTCTATGTGGGGCGAATTCGGGAGGATATCTCGCACCCCAGAGGACTGAACCTGTGGGTGATCGCTGACAATGTCCGTAAAGGAGCCGCATTGAACAGTATTCAAGTTGCGGAAATATTGGCCGATAAGCATTTGTAAGGTATATTCAAGAGTATTGATCATGCATAGTTGCAACTTTATTGATATGAAAACAACTTTTCTGCGCGGAGACGAGGGAATGGCTGTAACAAAAGGAATGATTCGGATACTGCTCATCCTGTTTTTTATGTTGCCCATGGGCGCCTACGCACTTGGGCTGGGAGATATCAAGTTGCGCTCTTCTCTTGAGGAGCCCTTTGATGCGGAAATTGAACTGACTTCCGTTAGTAAATCAGTTCTTGAATCCCTCCAGGTAAAGCTGGCTTCCGGTGAGGATTTTGCCAGAGTCGGGATCAAGCCAGTTGCGGCGGTCAAGCTTCTTTCTTTCGAAATAGTGAAAAAGCCCGGGGGTGGCGCGGTTATTCGTATTACCACGCCTGAGCCGGTCCATGACCCTTATCTTAATTTTCTGATTGAAGCCAATTGGGGGCGCGGTCGGGTACTGCGCGAATACACCGTGTTGCTTGATCCGCCTGAGCTGGCTGGCGAGGATGCCCCCTTTATAGAGGCTCCTTCAGTTGCTTCAATTGAGCCGGAGGTTGCGGCACCTCCCGCCGTGCCTGATGTGCCTGAGCCTCCTTCTGTTATGGAACCGGAGTTATCGCTTGTTGAGGATGAAGGGCTGATTGAGCCCGAGATCATTGAACCCGAGATCATTGAACCCGAACTACTGCCCGAAGTTGCCGAGCCGGGGTTGCTTGAACCTGAAACATTGCCGCCAGTAGCAGAAGAGGGATTGGTTGAGCCTGAACTGTCAGAGGTGATTGAGCCGGAGTTTAAGGGGAGCGCAGAACTGCCTATTGTCGAAACCGAGCCGGCGATTGTTGCATCGGAGCAGGACGCTTTCCTTGATGTGGATGATGTGGCCGTAGGCAGTGAAGGTGCTGGTGAAGGGTTTGTACCGCTGTTCTATTCTGTGGAGCGTGGAGATACCTTGTGGTCGATAGCCGAACAGATGCGGGGTGATCGGTCGGCGAGTGTTTATCAGGTCATGATGGCGCTTTTCGATAATAACCGTTCTGCCTTTATTGGAGATAATCTGAATAGCCTGAAGAGCGGCGCTATCCTCCGCATTGAGGATGAAGGAGAGCTAACGGCTGTCAGCAAAGCCACGGCCAAGAACGAATTCTGGCAACAGTATCGCGCCTGGCAGGATTACAAGCAGATGCTTGCAAAGAATGTGGCTACGCAGGGAGATGCTGGTTCTGACGCGGTTCCTGGTGCCGAGGCAGCAGAGTCGGCCGACGAGGCGTTGACTTCTGCACAGGAGGGAGTTCAGTTAACTTTGCTTGGTCCGGATGAGGTTGATTCAACTGCTCCCGGGGTGGAGACCGCAGGGAAAGTTGCTGGAGAAACCACTGAGGGAGATGGCGCCTCTATCTCCGCCAAGGGTATAGGTGAACTGCAGGTCATGCGCGATGAGGTGTTGGCCGAGATAGAGAAAGGCGATGCCGGTAGCACGCAGAACCAAGCGTTAAGGGAGAAACTGGTCGCACTTGAAGAGCAGATTGCCAGTTTGCAGCGGGTGGTTTCTGTCAAGGATACTGAACTGGCTGCCCTGCAGCAGCGATCAGCCGAATCGGCTGTTGCGCAGGAGTCCGATGCCACTGCAACGGAAGCTGGAGCTGACGAGGGGCTGATGGAAAAACTCAACCGCAGTCCGCAATTGATGGGTATTATGGGTGGAGCGATTCTTCTGCTACTGGCGTGGTCGTGGTTGATGTTCCGGCGTCGCAGCGAGGAAAAACAGGCGATGGCCACGCTGGTTGCGGCGGAAGACGAAGCTGGTCGGCCTGATGATGAAGGCGTATCCCGTGGCGGTGCTGTTGCGGTTGAGAGCACCCTGTCCCGGGTTGATGCTTATGTGGATGCAGGTAAACATGCGGCGGCTGCAGAGGTGCTGGCAGAGGCTATCAAGCGGGAACCTGATAATGAAGACTACCGTTATCGTTTGCTGGATATCCACTATGAAATGAAAAACAAGGATGGTTTCTCGCGCGAAGCCGACGAGCTATACAGTTCTACGCATGGTTCAGATGCGGTTCGCTGGGGCAAGGTTGTTGCCATGGGTGCTGCATTGGTGCCTGCTCATGCCCTGTTCAGCAGTAGTCCGGTTTTTGCCGAAGAGGATACGTTGTTTGACAGTGCACTCCCTGCAGAGTCTGGTTCTGTCGATGAGGAGATGGCATCCGGTGAGTGGGACGATATTGATCTGGACAGCGAGCTTGATGGCTCTTCATTTAAAAAGAATGATGAGGAGCAACTTATTGGTGAAGTACTGGATGATACGCCCATCGAGGCTTCCGGAGATGCTATTCTGGGCGAAGCCGGGCAAAACAGCAATGAAAAATTATCCGATGAAGCTTGGGATCTGGATTTCCAGATAGATGAAGCTGATGAAACGTCCAGAACTTTCCTTATGGAGGAAGAGATCCTGGGTGACGGCGGCAGCAAACCGGATATTGGTGGCGACATTGATTTTAATCTTTCGGAAGATGGCGAAACCAAAACGTTCCCGGGTTCTGATGCCGGGGAGGAAGAGGAATCCACCGCTGAAGGTGGTGATGTGCTTGCCTTTGTTCCGCGGAAGGAGGATGTAGTCACCATATCAGAGGCGGGGCAGCCGGCTACTCTCGAAGGGTTGGTAGCGCCTGAAGCAGAAGATGCTGCCCAGGATCTGCCACCTGATTATGAAGAGATAGCTGTTGAAGGCGGAAGTGAGCTGCTTGAGCTTGATGATGAAAGTGAAGAACAACAACCATTCCCCTCGTTCAGCGAGTATGACGCGCTGGCGGAGGATGATGAACTGCTTGATGATGTCGATGAAATTGGCACCAAGCTGGATCTTGCCAAAGCATATATCGATATGGGGGATGCGGAAGCTGCTCGAAATATACTTGGTGAGGTGAAGGACGAGGGTGATAATGTCCAGAAGCAAGAGGCTGCAGTACTGCTGGGGCAGATTTCGGAGGCTGGAGGTCGTTGAAAGTTGCTTAGGTAGATTATGAATCCAGTTATCATGTATATCGTGGCCACCGGGTTGCTAATCTCTGGTTGCTGGTGCAGTTCTCCGTTCTTATCGGAAAGCCTCGCTATTTAAACCATTGCTTCAAATGCAGGCCCGGATGCTTCAGTGTCAATTTTGTGGAGCATCCGAGTCGATTTGTTGCGATTGAATCCGTAGATTTTAGCGGATGCATCCTGTTATAAAAATTATCAGTTTCCTGGTTGTTGCGCTGTTTCTTACTCGGGCCCGGCTGGATGGCATTGCGCTCACCTTGCTTGTGTTGGCATTTCTTTATATCCGCGGTATTCGATTTAATATCCACTCTATCTGGAACATGTTATGTCGTATGCGCTGGTTGTTTATCTCTATTCTGGTGACCTATTTGTGGTTTACTCCCGGCGTACCGTTTGTTCCATTGCTGCAAGAGTACTCCCCCACGGTTGAGGGCGCTGCAGAAGGGCTGCTGCGCATAGCGACCCTGTCGTTGATTGTTATCCAGGTTAACTTGCTGTTACAAACGACCTCTCGTGAAGAGTTGGTTGGCGCCATTCACTGGTTAACGGGGCCTTTGCGCCTGATTGGGTTAGACAGGGATCGTCTTGCTTTGAGAATAGTGTTGATTCTGGATAGCATCGATGAAATCCAGATTCTGCTGCATCGGCAGATGGTGGAATTCTCCGCAAAGGGGAAAAAAATTTCACGTATTGCGAACTCTGTAGGCAGATTGTTTCAAGCAGTTGTAAACAAGGCAGAAACTACCCCGCTGGAACAGATAACCATTGCGAGACAGGAGTGGCCACCTTTTTTACAATGGCTGTATCCTGTCCTGCTAGTTGTGTTGTTTGGTTGGGGTTCATACCTTAATATCTGATATGCGTCTGGCTCTGGGTGTTGAATATGATGGTAGCGGTTTTTCTGGCTGGCAGAGCCAATTGCAGCAAAGAACCGTCCAGGGCGTGGTGGAACAGGCGTTGTCGAAGGTGGCTAATCATCCGGTGCGCATCGCTTGTGCCGGGCGTACTGATGCGGGTGTTCATGCTGCCGGACAGGTTGTCCATTTTGATACCAGAGCACAGCGAACCGAGCGTTCCTGGGTGCTTGGCGCCAATGCCAGTTTGCCGAGTGATGTGGCGATACTGTGGGCGAGGCTGGTAACCAGCTCATTTCATGCCCGTTTTTCTGCGCTACGGCGGCGTTACCGTTACGTGATTTTCAACCGTGCCGTGCGCCCGGCTTTTCTGGCCCAACGGGTAACCTGGGAATATCGTCCGCTGGATGAGCAGCTGATGAGGGCTGCGGCCGGTCATCTTGTTGGTGAGCATGATTTTAACGCCTACCGGGCAGTTGCTTGTCAGGCCAGCAGTCCGGTGCGGACTGTCTATCGGCTGGATATCAGCCGCCAGGGAGAGATGCTGTATATCGACATTGAGGCAAATGGTTTTTTGCACCATATGGTGCGTAACATAGCCGGTGTGTTGATGACGATTGGTTCGGGGGAACAGCCTCCGGACTGGGCATCTGAGGTATTGGAGACCTGCAACCGCAAGCTGGGTGGCGTAACAGCGGCGCCCTGTGGCCTCTATCTCCTTCGGGTCAGTTACCCTGACCCGTTTGGCATTCCTTCTCCGCCGCTGTCCCTGCATCTGTAAATGGCTGAATTGCTACCTCCGGCCATATTTCTTATGGGGCCAACGGCTTCCGGGAAAACAGATCTGGCATTGCGGCTGGCCAGTGATTTTTCCTGTGAAATTATCAGCGTGGATTCGGCCTTGGTATATCGGGGTATGGATATCGGTGCCGCCAAGCCGGACAGGAAGACACTGAGGAGAACTCCCCACCGGCTTGTCGACATCTGCGATCCTTCCGAATCCTATTCCGCAGCCCGTTTTCGGAAAGATGCCTTGCGGGAGATGATAAAAATCAATTCTGCCGGCAAGATTCCCTTGTTGGTGGGGGGAACCATGCTATATTTTCGAACCCTGCAGCGTGGCATTTCGGAGTTGCCGGCTGCTGATCCGGCGATGAGGTTGCAACTGGAGGCTGAGGCAATGCGGTTTGGATGGGCTGCACTACATGCCCGGTTGGGCAAAGTGGATGCTGGGGCTGCCAGCCGCATTCATCCTAACGATCCCCAGCGAATTCAGCGTGCATTGGAGGTTTATCAGTTAACCGGACGCAATATGAGCGAGCACTATCGCGCCCAGAAAAAAGAGACTCTCCCGTTCCGGTTGATAAAAATAGCCATTGCGCCACAGCATCGGGAGATGTTGCATCAGCGTATTGAACAGCGCTTTCAGTTTATGCTGAAACAAGGATTTATCGAAGAGGTAAAACAACTATTTCAGCGTAATGACCTCAATGCAGAACTTCCGGCCATGCGGGCGGTCGGATACCGGCAGGTATGGGCTTATTTACAGGGTGAATATGATTATCAAACCATGGTGCAACGTTCCATTATTGCTACCCGCCAGCTGGCCAAACGTCAATTGACCTGGTTGCGTGCCGAAAAAGATGTGCAGTGGCTGGATGCCTGCGACAAAGATGTTTATTCGCTGCTGCTGAAACTGTTGACTGCTAAAACCGCCAAAGTCTTTCAGGTAAAATGAGTATGCTATACTCGCAGTTTATACAGGGATAGTTGGTGGCAACCGGAAGCATTGTTGGCGACTGGCGTATTTTTTAAACATGATAACAAAAAGGAGTATTCGCATGGCTAAAGGCCAAGCATTACAAGATCCTTACTTGAATGCCCTGCGCAAGGAGCGGGTGCCGGTTTCCATCTATTTGGTCAACGGCATCAAACTTCAGGGGCAGATTGAATCTTTCGATCAATTTGTAGTATTGCTGAAAAATACTGTTAATCAGATGGTTTACAAGCATGCTATTTCGACCGTAGTTCCCGCACGAAATGTGCGGTTGCCTGTCGTACCTTCTGAAGAAGGGAGCACTATGCCGCCAGGTAACTCCTGAGGCAGTAATCTTGTTTGAACGTCCCCAGGGAGGTGAACGTGCGGTTCTGGTTCATCTCGAATTTCCGGATGAGATGCAGCGGGAAGGTCTCGAGGAGTTTCGTGAACTCGTCGGAGCCTCCGGCGCAGTTTCGGTTACTGTCATCAAAGGTAGTCGGCGGACTCCTGATCCCAAATATTTTATTGGTAGCGGTAAGGCTGAACAGATCCGTTCGCTGATCGAGGCGGATGGGCAGATTGATGTGGTGCTGTTCAACCATGCCCTGTCACCTGCTCAGGAGCGCAATCTGGAGCGGTTGTTTAAATGCCGGGTTCTGGATCGAACCAGCCTGATTCTGGATATTTTTGCTCAGCGTGCTCGTTCCCACGAAGGAAAATTGCAGGTGGAGCTGGCCCAGTTGCGACACATGTCAACCCGTCTGGTGCGGGGCTGGACCCATCTGGAACGGCAGAAGGGAGGTATTGGACTGCGTGGTCCAGGCGAGACCCAGCTTGAAACCGATCGCCGTCTGCTGGGAGAGCGAATCAAGCACCTTAGCCGCCGCCTGGAGAAGGTTGACCACCAGCGCGAGCAGGGGCGTCGCTCCCGGCGCCGGGCGGAGGTTGCCACGGTTTCCCTGGTGGGTTATACCAATGCCGGGAAATCTACCCTGTTCAATCGGCTTACCCGTGCCGAGGTGTATGTGGCCGACCAGTTGTTTGCCACACTGGATCCGACCCTGAGACGACTCGAGCTGCAGGATAACAGTTCGGTGGTGCTTGCAGATACCGTTGGTTTCATCCGCCATTTGCCTCATGATCTGGTGGCTGCCTTCCGTTCAACCCTGCAGGAGAGCCGTGATGCACAGCTGCTGTTGCACATCATCGATGCCAGCGATGCGGAGCGTCATGAAAAAGCATCCCAAGTCAATCTGGTACTGAAGGAGATCGATGCCGAACAGGTGCCGCAGATAGAGGTTTATAATAAAATCGATTTGCTGGATAATGCGACATCCCGCATAGAACGAGATGAGAGCGGTCGTGTGCGACGGGTGTGGCTGTCGGCAGTCAGTGGTGAGGGGTTGGAGCTGTTGTGTACGGCGATTGCGGAACGGTTGGCGAGCGAACAGGTAAAGATAGAATTACGCATTCCCCCGGCAGAGGGTCGGTTGCGCGCGCTGCTTTACGAGTGGGGTGCCGTTGTAGAAGAGAAAATCGAGAACTCCGGAACCTGGCTGCTGGTAATCCGGATGGACGCGAAACACCGGGATTTTTTACAGCGGCAGGATGGTTTTGAAAATGTGGAAGTTATTGCCAACACTCCTGAGCTGTTTGCGCCAGTGATTAAAGTTGGCAAGAACCAGCATTTATTACATTAATTTTTAAAAGAGCGGAGTCTGTAATGGCCTGGAATGAACCAGGAGGTTCCAAGGGGAAAAACCCTTGGGGAGGTGGAAACGAACAGGGTCCACCTGACCTCGATGAAATGTTGAAAAAACTGCAGGACAAGTTCGGTGGTCTGTTTGGTGGTCGTGGCAGTGAAGGTGGCGAAGGGGGAGGAGGTGTTCCCCAGGCGGGTCCCGTGGGCATCGGTATTGTCGTTGCCGTTTTGCTTCTGGTCTGGGCGCTGTCCGGAATCTACATTGTTGATGAGGGCCGGCGTGGAGTGGTCACTCAGTTTGGCGCCTTTCATAAGATTACCGGCCCTGGCCCGCATTGGCATGCTCGCTTTATCCAGCGGGTGGAAAAGGTCAATGTCGATCAGATCCGCAGTGTTGAGATGGGTTTTGCCGATACTGCCGAGTCCATCATGCTGACGCAGGACGAAAATATTATTGAATTGAAATTTTCCCTGCAGTACAAGGTAAAGGATCCACGTGACTATCTGTTCAATGTCCGCGATCCCGATTCCGTTCTGCACCAGACGGCAGAGAGCGCGATTCGCGAAGTGGTTGGTAAAAGCACCCTGGACAAAGTAATTACCACCGGTCGAACCGAGATTGCCGCAAGTACCATGAAGCTGCTGCAGGAGACGCTGGATCTCTATGAGGTCGGACTGGAGTTGACCAGCGTCAACATGCAGAAGGCGCAGGCTCCCGGACAGGTTCAGGATGCTTTTGCTGATGCAGTCAAGGCGCGAGAAGATGAGCAGCGCCTGAAAAATGAGGCGGAGGCCTATGCCAATGACATTCTGCCCCGAGCCCGTGGTGCAGCGGCACGACGCGTCGAAGAAGCAAACGCCTACAAGGCGAAGGTGATTGCTGAGGCGGGAGGTGAGGCAAGCCGGTTTGAAAGCGTGTTGGCCGAATATAAAAAGGCTCCGATTGTAACTCGCAAGCGTCTTTACATTGACACAATGGAGTCTGTTATGGAGCGCAGTACCATGGTGATGGTAGATGTTGATGGTGGCAATAACCTGCTTTATCTGCCGCTGGATCAGATTATGAAACGGCAGCCGCCGGTCGGTGATTATAGTGGTGGGGGGATAAACCTGCCCCAGTCTCCGCTGCTGCCCTCACCCCCCTCAACCACTAAAGAAAATGCCAATCGCATGCGTGATAACTTACGTAGCCGGGAGGTGCGTTGATGGGTGCCTACAAGACAGCCTCACTGATCTTTCTGTTGGTGGCAGGGATACTTCTATCCATGTCCCTGTTCACTGTGAATGAGCGCGAGTATGGCATCCTGTTTCGCCTGGGAGAGATTACCCGCTCGGATTACGAGCCGGGGCTGCATATGAAAATGCCGCTGATCAATAATGTCCGCAAGTTTGATCGTCGGATAATGGCATTGGATGCTCGCCCGGAATTTTTTCTCACCAGCGAGAAGAAAAACGTCAATGTTGACTATTTCGTAGAGTGGCGAATCAGCGATGTGCGTCGTTACTACACTGCTGTGGGTGGCGACGAGAGTCAGGCTTTGCAACGGCTGTCCCGCATTATCAACGACGGCATGCTGGCTGAATTCGCCAAACGAACCATACAGGAGGTCGTTTCCGGCGAGCGGGCCAAAATTATGGATCTGGTGCAGTTGATGGCTAACCGTCAGGCGCAGGTGTTTGGGGTAGAGGTTGTTGATGTGCGTATCAAGCGTATCGATCTGCCACCGGAAGTCAGTAATTCGGTTTATCAGCGGATGCGTGCCGAGCGGACACGGGTTGCCAAGGAGCTGCGCTCCCGTGGTGCGGAAGCGGCGGAGCGGATTCGTGCCGATGCTGATCGTCAACGCACGATTATCCTGGCCGAGGCTTACAGTAAATCGGAACGTATTCGTGGTGAGGGTGATGCCAAAGCCACCGATATTTACGCCAGAGCCTACCAGAAAGATGCTGAGTTCTATTCGTTGTATCACAGCCTGGATGCTTATAAAAACACGTTCAAGAGTAAGGACGATATCCTGATTATCAAGCCGGATTCGGATTTTTTCGAGTATTTTAATGATGCTCAGGGCAAGGGTAGCAAACCTTATTTTAATGACGCCCAAGGCAAGGGTAGCAACCTTTGACAAGGAGGGTTGTGCTGGATGTGGCATGAACTGTTGACTGCGGCAGCCTTGGTGCTGGTCATTGAGGGGATCCTGCCGTTTGTCAACCCGGAAGGTTATCGCCGCGCCATGATGTTGATGGCAAACCAGGAAGATCGCGTATTACGCATCGGTGGTTTGTTTAGTATGTTGCTGGGCCTTGCGCTGGTTTTTTTAATCAGAAGCTGACAGTTCGCTTATGCCAGACAATGAACGTTGGTTACTGCCTGAGGGTATCGAGGAGTTGCTGCCCCCCCAGGCTGCCCGGCTGGAGCGGCTGCGGCGAAAATTGCTCGATCTGTATCACGGCTGGGGTTACGAACTGGTGGTGCCGCCGTTTATCGAATACCTGGAAACGCTGCTTACCGGTACCGGTAATGATCTGGATCTGCAAACGTTCAAGCTGACCGATCAGCTCAGCGGACGCTTGATGGGTGTCCGAGCTGATATGACACCGCAGGTGGCACGCATCGACTCCCGCTATCTGCAGCAGGAAGCGCCTGCCCGCCTCTGTTATTTGGGAACCGTTTTGCGAACCCGTCCCGCCGGTATCGCCGGATCGCGTAGTCCCCTGCAGGTTGGTGTCGAGCTGTTTGGCCATGCGGGCGTTGCCAGTGATGTTGAAGTGCTGCAATTGATGGTGGAAACACTGGCGATTAGCGGCATGGAACAGTTGCATATTGATTTGGGTCACGTCGGTATTTTTCGGGCTCTTGCCCAACAGGGTGGACTCGATGAACAGCAGGTGTCCATTCTGTTCGATGCCTTGCAACGCAAGGCCCGGCCGGAAATCGACAGCTTTTTGCGTAGCTTGAAACGTCCGGGGCAGGTTGCTCCAATGCTAATGGCTCTTGCCGAGTTGAACGGTGGTTCCGAAGTTCTTGAGCAGGCCGATAAAATACTGCAATCCGGTTCCGGTGAGGTACTTTCCGCGTTGGCAAATCTGCGCGAGATAGCGGAACAGCTTCAGCAGCGTATTCCTGCAATCCATCTCCACTTCGACTTGGCTGAGTTGCGGGGCTATCGCTATCACACCGGCGCGGTATTTGCCGTATATGTTCCCGGCCACAGTCAGGCAGTGGCGCAGGGGGGGCGCTACGATGATATTGGCAAGATATTTGGCCGTGCACGGCCAGCTACGGGATTCAGTGCTGATCTGAAAACACTGATTGCCCTTGGCTCGAGGCGGATCAGCACTGACCGGGATGCCATCCTGGCCCCTGCCAGTGATGTGCCAGAGCTGCAGCAGCTGATTGGAGAACTGCGTAATAGCGGCGAGCGGGTGATCAATCTGCTGCCCGGGCAAACGGGTACTGGAGCCGAACTGGGTTGCAATCGCAAATTGATAGAGCGGGATGGGGCGTGGGATATTGTCACTCTGAGTGAATAGGATGCAGGAGTTCAATGGGCAGGAATATTGTAGTAGTTGGTACCCAGTGGGGTGACGAGGGCAAGGGGAAAATTGTCGACCTGCTCACCGACCGGGTCAGTGCTGTGGTTCGTTTTCAGGGTGGACACAACGCCGGTCATACCCTGGTTATCGATGGTGAGAAAACGATTCTGCACCTGATTCCATCCGGGATTTTGCGTGAGGGTGTGCAGTGCCTGATTGGTAACGGGGTCGTGTTGTCACCCGAAGCACTGCGTGAAGAGCTGGATATGCTGGAGCAGAGCGGCGTTCCGGCTCGTGAGCGGTTGCGCATCAGCGGGGCTTGCCCGTTGATTCTGCCTTATCATGTGGCGCTGGATGCTGCGCGGGAACGGGCTCGTGGCCAGGCTGCTATCGGAACCACTGGGCGGGGCATCGGGCCGACTTATGAGGACAAGGTGGCGCGCCGCGGCCTGCGTCTGGAAGATCTGTTTCACCGCAAGCGTTTTGCCGCCAAACTGGGAGAAGTGCTGGACTATCATAATTTTGTTCTGCAGCACTACTTCAAGGCTGACACGGTGGCGTTCCAGCAGGTTCTGGATCAGAGTCTGGCGATGGCTGATGAACTGCAGCCGTTGATTGCGGATGTGCCTGAGCTGCTTGATCAACTGCATAAACAGGGCGAGAGTGTGCTGTTTGAGGGGGCTCAGGGAACACTGCTGGACATTGATCATGGCACCTATCCCTACGTTACCTCCTCCACCACTACCGCCAGCGGGGCAGGTAGCGGCAGCGGAACCGGCCCGTGCAGTCTGGACTATGTACTGGGGATTACCAAAGCCTATACTACGCGAGTGGGTTCAGGACCTTTCCCCACCGAATTGTTTGACGAGATGGGTGAACATCTGGCTCGCCGGGGTCACGAATTTGGTTCCACCACCGGCCGGGCGCGTCGCACTGGCTGGTTCGATGCCGTGGCACTGCGCCGGGCAAGACAACTCAACAGCCTGACCGGTCTCTGTATTACCAAACTGGATGTGCTGGACGGGTTGGATGTGATTCGTCTTTGCACCGGCTACCGTTACGATGGTCAGGCCTATAGCACCCCGCCAGTCGGGGCGGATAGCTATCAGCAATGCGAGCCTGTTTATGAGGAGCTGCCCGGTTGGAAGCAATCTACAGTCGGCGTGAAACAATATGATGAGTTGCCGGTTAATGCCAAGGCTTATCTGGAGCGTATTCAGGAGTTGGTTGAAGTTCCCGTCGATATTGTTTCCACCGGCCCGGATCGCAGCGAGACCATCGTGCTGCGCCATCCTTTTGTGTGACTTTTTTAACCATTGTTGCCGGCAAAATTTATCCTGATTACCCATAACTCTCAGCCACCTTCAGCAGCCTATTCGGCATTGGCGGAGTTCGTGCCGCAACATATACAAAACGTGGCAGCATATTTTCAAGTTGAAATCTACGATTAAATCGATAGCAGAACTCAGCAAGATA
>JAJRUV010000166.1 GCA_024277595.1 Gammaproteobacteria bacterium | reverse complement strand
CGTGGTACACACCATTAATTGCACACTTTTCACAATGGACTCATGTCGGCATCCTGCGGCTGTCACCGCCTTGAAGCATGCAAGCTCATCGGAAACAACAAGGCAGTTTGATGTGAGGTACTTCCTGGCCCAGCGTGCAATCTCTTTCGATTTGAATCCCTCAACCACATTCATGTTCATCGCGACAGGGGGGCCTTGAGCCTCAATAGAAACCGCGGCAACAAAGGGTATTTTGTTTTCCGAACCACAACCCCGCTTTCCTCCGCGAAGCTCACCACTCCGGTACACATCGTCCAATTGAACGATGCTACTCAGTCGCTTGCTATCGTCACGTTCTTTCATCACTTGCATCCGTTTCTGCTTGACGCTCCACGCCGTATTGTATGAAACACCTATCTGCTTTTTAGTGCGAGTGCAGATAATCCTGTCCTGGCTTGAGTGAGTAGATGAATGGCCAAAAACCACTTGGTTAAAGGAAGTTTTGTTGCCTCATAAAGTCGTTCCACTTGCCAGTGATTGCTGATGATGGCATCGATTACATTGAAAACTTGTTCGGCTTTTCAGTGTGCAGTAACTGAATGAGCCACACTCGCTGCACCTATACCCAAACTACCTGGAAATGCAATTTTTTGAGATACCCTCAAGAAGGTGGATATACAAAATCCAGCAGGCAATCAATCCCGGAATGTGTCCGCAGCAATTGAATGGTGCATTCCCTTCGGTCATTCTCGCACAATCCAGGCATCACTACGGCAATATGCAACCTGTTGATTTTTACCTGCCTGTTCACCTGACGGGTAAATCACGCTGCTGTGCTGTAAATCGCCTTTAGGCGAAATGACCGACTTTTAGCCGGTGATCATTCACATTTTCTCGATGTTTTACAATTCTGAACTGTGAATTATGAATGAGTTCCTTGCTATAATGAACTTGCCTTGATCCCATATAGTGCCCATGGCTGCCATTCAGGCAAATGATCGTATGGAATACGTCAGTTCGCCTTTGGGTGCAGTTGCAGACGGCGATTCATGTTACATGCTATCATTCCGCCGATTATCAGAGGATAAGTAGATTGCGAACGAATACAAAAACAACGGGGGAACGTCTAACTCAGCACGAGGGTATCGGAGCTGTTGAGTTAAAGGGGGCTGTGTTCACACTTCCAGTGCTGAAATTGCACTGCACTGATCTCGATGCAATTGAGCATGAACTCAAGGTTCACCTGGCACGTGGATTGAGTTTCTTTAAGCACGCTCCTCTCGTTATTGACTTGGAGCTAATCAAGGAACAACAAGGGGAAGAGCTGGATTTGCCCTCGCTCGTCAGTACCATGCACGATATGAAGTTATTTATAGTTGGTGTGCGCAACGCCAATCCCCAACAGGCAGAGCGCGCTGTAACCGCTGGACTGGCAGTGTTGAAGGGTGGAGTAACGCAGCAGGAGGGTGCTGCTGAAAAACCCGCTAACGCAGAACTCCCCGTTGCCACAACAAATATACCCTTTTCCGGACATACCAAAATTATTTATCAACCAGTACGCTCCGGACAACAAATTTACGCGAAGAACTGTGACCTGATTGTGCTCTCTTCAGTCAATGTGGGAGCAGAGGTTATCGCCGATGGTAATATTCATATATATGGATCTCTGCGCGGCCGAGCACTTGCGGGTGTGTCTGAAAATACAAAGGCGCGCATTTTTGCCCAGGTGATGGAGCCGGAACTGGCAGCAATTGCAGGTAATTATCAGGTGTTTGATGAACCAAACGCCTCCAGATTATACGGTAAAGCTGCCCAGATCTATCTGGATGACAACCAGCTTGTTATCGCCCCTTTATAGCAAAATTTCGATATTCAGTTCAGAAAGGAGATTGTTTTGTCTAGAGTGATTGTTGTGACATCAGGCAAGGGCGGGGTTGGCAAGACGACCACCAGCGCAAGCTTTGCCGCAGGTCTGGCCAACCGGGGACACCGCACGGTTGTCATCGATTTTGATATTGGATTGCGCAACCTGGATCTGCTTATGGGTTGCGAACGACGGGTTGTTTATGACTTTGTCAATGTGATTAATGAAGAAGCAACTCTGAAACAAGCATTGATTCGTGACAAGAACGATAACAACCTCCACATTTTGCCTGCCTCTCAGACAAGAGATAAAGATGCGTTTACAGAAGAGAAAGTAGGCAACGTTATTAATGAACTGCGGGACAGTTTTGACTATATCGTATGCGACTCGCCTGCCGGAATTGAAAAGGGAGCACTGATGGCGCTCTTTTATGCGGATGAAGCACTGATCGTCACCAATCCCGAGATCTCGTCGGTGCGGGATTCAGATCGTATTCTCGGAATGTTGTCTGCCAAGTCTCAGCGAGCAATTGAAGGGGAAGAACCTATCAAGGAGCATCTTGTGGTCACCCGTTACTCTCCCGCCCGCGCCGAGACCGGTGAAATGCTCAGTCTGGATGATATTCAGGAGCTTTTAGGCATTGATCTGGTCGGTGTTATCCCTGAGTCCAAGGCGGTTTTGCAGGCATCAAATTCCGGGGTTCCGGTAATTCGCGATGAGCAGAGCAAGAGTGGGCAGGCCTATCAGGATATGGTTTCCCGCTTTCTGGGCGAAGATATCCCCATGCGCTTTCTCGATGCAGAGAAAAAGGGGTTCCTGAAACGTATTTTTGGAGCTTAGGTTCATGTCAATTTTTGATTATTTCAAACGAAAGCCAACGAAAGCGACAGCAGCAATCGCAAAAGAGCGGTTACATATTGTCATGGCTCATGAGCACCGGGTTGCAAACGGGCCTGATTATCTGCCGGCCCTGAAACGTGAGTTAATGGAGGTAATAGCCAAGTACGTCCATATTCAGCGGAAAGATATCAAGGTAAACCTGGAACGGCATGGTGATTGTGAAATTCTGGAACTCAATATAGCGCTTCCAGAAGATGATGAGAAGACAGCCACAGCAAACTGAATATGCGCTAGGAGCCTCTCGGTCAACAAGGTAGCAATTATTAACCCGGCGACAAATATATATTGTTGCCGGGTTAATATTATTTAAAACCGAGCCAAATTACTGCAGTCAGCCACCCATGCGTTTTCGCAACCGTTGGATGGTTTGTAACTGCGCTGCTGCCTCGGCCAACTCCGCCTGTGCCTTGGCATAATCAATATTGCTCTTCTTGTCTTTCAATGCCTGCTCTGCACGGTTCTTTGCTTCCTGCGCAGCGGCCTCATCCAGGTCTTTGGCACGCAACGCGGTGTCTGACAGGATGGTGACCGTGTGAGGCTGAACTTCCAGCATCCCACCGGAGACATAAAAATACTGGTCCTCTCCCTCGGTAGTGGTAACCTTCACTTCACCCGCCTGAAGTGTGGACAAAAAAGGAGTATGGCGCGGCATAACACCTACCTCTCCCATTTCAGCAGGCGCAAGAAGGAACTCGGCAGGACCGGAAAAGATCTCCTGCTCGGCACTGACGATGTCAACATGCATGGTCATAGCCATATACTACTCCTGCTGATTAGATGCTCTTGGCTTTCTCGACCGCTTCTTCGATGCCACCAACCATATAGAACGCCTGCTCTGGCAAGTGGTCGTACTCACCATCAATGATAGCCTTGAAGCCGGTGATAGTATCTTTCAGTGAGACATATTTACCCGGTGAGCCAGTAAACACCTCGGCCACGAAGAAAGGCTGTGACAGGAAGCGCTGAATCTTACGAGCGCGTGCGACCACCTGTTTATCTTCCTCAGACAGCTCATCCATGCCCAAAATGGCGATAATATCCTTCAGCTCCTTGTAGCGTTGCAGAGTATTCTGCACCGCCCGAGCTATATCATAGTGTTCCTGACCGATAACCAGCGGATCAAGCTGGCGGCTGGTGGAATCCAGCGGATCCACCGCCGGATAGATACCCAGCTCGGCAATTTGTCGGGACAGCACCACGGTGGCGTCCAAGTGAGCAAAAGTGGTCGCTGGCGAGGGGTCGGTCAAGTCATCGGCGGGCACATATACGGCCTGGATGGAGGTGATGGAGCCAGTCTTGGTGGAGGTGATACGCTCCTGCAACACACCCATTTCTTCTGCGAGAGTTGGTTGATAACCCACTGCGGAAGGCATACGGCCAAGCAGCGCAGATACTTCGGTTCCAGCCAGCGTGTAACGATAGATATTGTCGATAAACATCAACACGTCACGCCCTTCATCGCGAAAGTATTCAGCCATAGTGAGACCGGTAAGCGCAACACGTAGTCGGTTGCCTGGAGGCTCGTTCATCTGTCCATAGACCAGAGAAACCTTGTCCAGCACGTTGGAATCTTTCATTTCATGGTAAAAATCGTTACCTTCACGGGTACGTTCTCCCACTCCAGCAAACACCGAATAACCACTGTGTTCGATGGCGATATTCCGGATAAGCTCCATCATGTTGACGGTCTTGCCAACGCCAGCGCCGCCGAACAGGCCGACCTTGCCACCTTTGGCAAACGGGCATAGCAGGTCGATAACCTTGATCCCGGTCTCCAGCAGCTCCGCCCCACCCGCCTGTTCATCATAACTGGGAGCCTTACGGTGAATCGGCCAAGTGGTGTCGCACTTGACCTCGCCGGCATCATCAATCGGGGTGCCAAGCACGTTCATGATGCGACCCAAAGTACCGGTACCCACCGGCACCTTAATAGCCTCACCGCTGTTATCCATCACCATGCCGCGCTTCATGCCGTCGGTGCTGCCCAGTGCTATGGTGCGCACCACACCATCACCCAGCTGCTGCTGTACTTCCAAGGTCAGATCTAACTCCTTGTTTACCAGCGCATCATAAATCTTGGGCACGGAATCGCGTGGATACTCCACGTCTACCACAGCGCCGATGATTTGTACGATCTTTCCAGAACTCATTTGTCGGTACCCCTTGAATGTATAATCTCTTTATGTAACGCGTCTCAGCGCACCCTGATTCTCGATAACCTATACTGCGGCTGCACCGCTGACGATTTCAGACAGCTCCTGGGTAATCGCAGCCTGACGCGCCTTGTTGTACACCAGCTGAAGATCTTTGATGAGATCGCCTGCATTGTCCGAAGCGCTCTTCATCGCAACCATTCGGGCGGCCATCTCACAAGCAATATTCTCCACTACGCCTTGATACACCTGAGACTCGATGAAGCGCATCAGCAGACCATCCAGCACCGCTTTCGCGTCCGGCTCATAAATGTAATCCCAATGGTGCTTGAGCTCCTCGTCATCTACAGCTTCAATGGGGAGCAGTTGCTGCACCTCGGGCTTCTGGGTCATGGTGTTTACGAAGTTGTTCTGCAACAGGATCAGCCGATCGATTCGGCCTTCATAATAAGCATCGAGCATCACCTTTACCGGCCCAATCAAATCGGCCAGTTTAGGTTTGTCACCCAGCTGTGTAACCTCGCTGACGATGTTTACTCCCAGTCGTTTGACGAAACTCAAACCCTTGTTGCCAATCACACAGACATCAAGCTCCGCACCGTTATCACTCCACTCTTTCATCACCTTCACAGAGGCGCGGAACAGGTTGACATTTAGTCCCCCACACAAACCGCGATCGCTGGAGACCATGATAAAACCGACTCGCTTCACCGCTTCTCTCTCAAAGAGAAACGGGTGCTGATACTCAGGATGCGCGTTCGCCAAGTGCCCTATGACGTTGCGAATCTTTTCGGCATAAGGACGTGAAGCGAACATGCGATCCTGTGCGCGACGCATCTTGCTCGCCGCCACCATCTCCATGGCTTTGGTTATCTTCTGTGTGTTCTGAATACTCTTTATCTGAGTACGTATTTCCTTTGCACCAGCCATCGGCTACGCCTCGCTTACCAGGTATTGTTGGCTTTGAAGTCATCCATCGCCTTGCGCATGGCACCGGCAATATCGTCATTGTAATCACCGCTGGAATCAATCTTGTCCAACAGTTCACTTTGTGAAGAATGCAAGTAGCCATGCAGTGCCTGCTCAAAATCGACAATTTTATTTACATCGACATCATCCAGGTAGCCCTCTTCCGCGGCAAACAGTGAAAAACCCATCTCTGCAATAGAGAGCGGGGAATACTGCTTCTGTTTCATCAGCTCGGTAACGCGCTGCCCACGCTCCAACTGCTTGCGCGTTGCCTCATCCAGATCGGATGCAAACTGTGCGAAAGCCGCCAACTCGCGATACTGCGCCAATGACAACCGAACGCTGCCACCAAGTTTTTTAATGATTTTTGTCTGGGCTGCGCCGCCGACTCGTGACACCGAGAGACCTGCATTGATCGCGGGCCGGATACCAGCATTAAAAAGATCGGTCTCAAGGAAGATCTGACCATCGGTGATAGAAATAACGTTAGTAGGAACAAAGGCGGATACGTCACCGGCCTGCGTCTCGATGATCGGCAGTGCAGTCAGCGAACCGGTTTTGCCCTTGACCTTTCCACCGGTCAGCTTTTCAACATGCTCTGCATTGATACGCGCGGCACGCTCCAGCAAGCGGGAGTGGAGATAGAACACATCGCCGGGATACGCTTCACGACCCGGTGGACGGCGTAGCAGCAAGGATACCTGGCGATAAGCCCAGGCTTGCTTGGTCAAATCATCATAGATAATCAGTGCATCTTCGCCTTTCTCAAGGAAATATTCCCCCATTGCACAGCCGGAATACGGTGCAATGTACTGCATGGCAGCAGACTCGGAAGCTGTCGCTGCAACGACGATGGTATGATCCATGGCACCATGCTCTTCTAGCTTGCGAACCACGCTGGCAACAGAAGAATTTTTCTGGCCGATAGCCACATAGATACATTTGATGCCAGTGCCTTTTTGGTTGATGATGGCATCAATGGCAACAGCAGTCTTGCCGGTTTGGCGATCGCCGATAATCAGCTCGCGCTGTCCGCGACCGATTGGCACCATGGCGTCGATAGCCTTAAGACCAGTCTGTACTGGCTGGTCAACCGACTGGCGTTCGATAACACCCGGTGCTATCTTCTCGATTGGCGAGGTCTTTTCGGCTTCGACAGAACCTTTGCCATCGAGAGGGTTACCAAGCGAATCCACCACCCGTCCGAGCAGTGCTTTACCTACGGGAACCTCCAGGATGCGACCAGTACACTTAACACTGTCGCCTTCCGAAATATGCTCATAGGAACCCAGAATAACGGCGCCGACCGAGTCGCGCTCCAGATTCAACGCCATTCCGTAAGTATCTCCCGGGAACTCAATCATCTCACCGGACATAACATCAGACAGACCGTGAATACGGGCAATACCGTCCGATAAACTGACTACCGTACCCTCGGTACGTGCTTCGGTGGTTGTTTCAAAACCCTCGATGCGTTTTTTAATTAACTCGCTGATCTCTGCGGGATTCAGTTGCATTTCAATTATCCTCTATTTGGCACGCCCTAGCGCAACAGCACATGGGCCAAACGTTCTACCTGCCCTTTGGCCGAGCCATCAATAACCAGGTCTCCGGCACGAATCACCGCGCCTCCCAGTAAACTCTCATCGACTTCGCACTCTAGCACTACCTCACGACCCAGTCGCTTCTTCAATGATGCAGCAATCTTTTTTTGCTGAGTATCATCAAGGGGGAGTGCGGAAATGACCTCTGCGGTAATGACTCCCTCGGCTTCTGCGCGCGCTTGCTCATAGAGCCCGGCAATCTCGGGTAACAGGCCAAGCCGATCATTCTCTATTAGAGTAGCGATGAAATTCTTCCCGTGTTGATCCAGCTTGTCGCCGCACAACTCACCAAACAATCCGGCTAGCTGCTCATTGCTGATTTTCGGATTACCAATCAGCGACGCCATCTGCGGATCGCTAACAATTGCAGCACACAGCTGCAATCTGTCAGACCAATCCTTCAACTTCCCCTGTTGCTGCGCCAGCTTGAATACTGCTTCAGCATATGGACGGGCAATCGTGGTTTTTTCAGCCATTAGTGTTCAACCACCCTATATTTGGGCGACCAGATCGGCCAACAATTTCTGGTGAGCCTTCGGATCGACCTCTTTCTTGAGAACCCGCCCAGCTCCGGCAACGGCGAGCGAAACGACCTGCCCCCGTAGCTGTTCCTTGGCGCGATTGGCCTCCTGTTCAATCTCGACATTAGCTGCGGCCAACAGCCGCTCGCCCTCGGAACGGGCGTTGTCTTTGGCCTCTTCCACAATTTCGCTGGCGCGTTTCTGTGCCTGAGCGACGATCTCCGCAGCTTGCTGCTTGGCTTCACCAATTTTTTCCGCAGCGCGTTTACGAGCCAATTCCTGCTCGTGCTCCCCTCTTTCGGCGGCAGCCAGACCGTCAGCAATCTTTTTTTGGCGATCAGCCAGAGCGGTTGTCAACGGCTCCCATAAATAGTGTTGAATAAACCACACCAGTACCGCAAAGGTAAGGATCTGGCCGAGTAATGTGGCAGTAATATTCACCTTGTAACTCCTTACGGTTCGTGTTTAGTGAATGCTGGTTGTGCTATCAACCACCCATTACCGCCTTGACGGCATCAGCGAAGGGATTGGCAAACACGAACCACATAGCCATACCGAGAATAATCATCGGGAAGGCTTCCATCAAACCACCGGTAAAAAGCATTTGCCCCATCAGCTGGGGACGCATTTCCGGCTGGCGGGCGATGCCTTCCAGAAATTTGGAGCAGATAAGGCCCCAGCCAAGGGCTGAACCCAGGCCGGCAGCAGCAAGAATGATACCGACGCTAATGGCGGTCATACCGTAAACAGAAGCAAGTACTTCAGCGTTCATCTAGAGGTCTCCTTAGTGTAAAACGAAAAAATTCAGCAAAAAATTCAGTGCTCTTCTTCAGACGTATGTGCCATGCCCAGATAGACAATAGTCAGCAACATAAAAATAAATGCCTGCAGCGTAATAATCAGGATGTGGAAGATAGCCCACAGGCTTCCCAATACAACCTGGAACGGAAGCAAAAAGATAGAGGCCAAAGAGAGTAGCGCAATCAACATGAAGATCAGCTCGCCGGCAAACATATTGCCAAACAGGCGCAAGCCAAGGCTGACTGGCTTGGCCACCTCTTCGATGGTGGTCATGATGATATTGACCGGAATCAGATATTTGCCGAACGGATGGAACAGGAACTGCTTCAGATAGCCTATCGGCCCCTTGATCTTGATGTTGTAGTAAATGATCAGGGCAAACACACTCAGCGCAAGAGCAAAGGTGGTTCCAAGGTCGGTTGTTGGTACGACTTTCAGATACTCGAAACCGAACATTCTGCCAATTAAAGGCAGCAGATCAACCGGAATCAGATCCATGGCATTCATCAAGAATACCCAGATGAAGATAGTAATGGCCAAGGGGCCAATCAGGGGGTTGCTGCCGGGAAAGATATCCCTGACCTGGGTTTGAACAAACTCAACTACGGATTCGACAACATTCTGAAGGGTTCCGGGTGTACCCGTTGTCAGAACGCGCCCAACGGCAAAGCTGATCCAGGCCATCAGACCAGCCAGCAACCAGCCAAACAGCAGCGTATCGACATGAAAGGCCCAGAAGCCAGCGGCTTGATGGGTTACCGGATCACAATTTCCAGCGCACCAGTTGACCAGGTGATGCTGGATATATTCCGCAGAACTTTGTGCTTCTCCACTCACTGTTTTGCTCCGAGGGTTATGTTCTTAGTTGTGTATCTACCTTGTTAAACGCATAAGCAAGTTGAGCCAGCGCGTAACACACCAGGATGGCAACCGGGGACAGCTTCAGCGTACCCATTCCCAACGCCATCAGCACCAAGGTAAGCAGAAAACGTTGAACAGCCCCTGCATATATGACAAACGCCCCTTGGCTTGTATTTTGTGTTGCAGTTTCCGCCGCTTTGGTTATACGCCAACCCATCAACCAGGTTGCAAACAGGGCGATCAAACCACCGTAAAATGCCGCCTGCGCCGCATACAGTCCCTGCAGTGCCATATATGCTGCGGTCACAGCCAGCACTATCAGCAACTGGATAACCAACACCCTGCGAACCGTAGCACGCATCACTTTAGCTGCGTAACTCATTTATGTCTATTGCGCGCCTCAGGTGTAAAAAAATCCGCTCAACTGAATGCAGCTATTCAAACAGGCTTTTTACTCTTTCGGCGCGAAGTATAAGTACTACTGAGCGTGGGGTCAATGGATAAATCATGCAGTAACTATCCTGGACATGTCTACAACCATTCAGAACGCCGCTGCAGTGAAATTTCAACCTGTTCGCGGCAAATTTTTCCAGCCAGTATTTCTATCAGTTCCAGGGAAAAGTCCATAGCTGTACCCGGCCCGCGTGAAGTAATCACGTTACCATCACGAACGACTGCATCAGTACAAATCTCAACATCCGGCACTGACATTCCATCCAACACCCCAGGGAAACCTGTTACCCTCTTGCCAACCAGAAGACCGGCACTAGCCAGCACCTTTGGAGCAGCGCAAATAGCCGCTGTATATTTGCCTGTCGCAGCCATTCTGCCCAGCAATTGGTGAATGCGGGTATCACTATCCAGATTGTCGCTGCCGGAGAGACCGCCCGGCAGCACAACCAGATCAAACTCCTGCTTCAGAACACTTTCCAAGTCAGTATCGGGAAGAATCACAACGCCGCGACTGCCAATTACCGGCTCACCGGTCAGCCCCGCTGCAATAACATCAAACTGTGCCCGGCGCAACAGGTCGATGATGGTAACGGCTTCCAGCTCTTCAAAGCCCTCCGCCAAAGGAATGAGAACACGGATCATCTGCTTTATTTGTTGTAATCCCGCAGGATATAAAGCCCCTTCAACAAATTGAGCGCCTCGAACAGCGGGTAGTCAGTTTCCTCCAGAGGTTTATCCTGCCCGGCATCCTTGTCCAACGAGCCGGTCTCATCAGCCTGGTCTATATCGCGACTGCCGTTTTCCAGATGTCCCGACAAGTCCGCCTCTTTGAGCATCTTCAGGCTATGCTCCATCTTCGCCAGCTTAATGCTCTTGAGCTCTATGTCCGGGATAATACCCTCAGCCTGGATGGAGCGTCCCGATGGCGTGTAGTAAAGGGCTGTGGTGAGTTTAAGAGCGGTCCCCCCCTGCATTGGCAAGATGGTCTGCACCGAGCCCTTACCAAAGCTGGGCTGCCCCACAATCACAGCCCGTTTATGATCCTGTAACGCGCCAGCTACAATCTCTGAAGCCGATGCAGATCCACCATTAATCAGTACCACAATAGGCGCGCCTTTCAACAAATCACCCGAACTGGCATTGAATCGCATTTCGGAGTTTTTAACCCGGCCTTCAGTATAGACGATTGTTCCCTTGTTGAGAAAAGCATTTGATACATCAACGGCTGCATTCAATACACCACCGGGATTATTACGCAGATCCAGCACCAACCCGTTGAGTTGACCACCACTTTCCTTATTAAGTTTTTTTAGCGCCTTGGCAAGATCCTTGCCGCTACGCGCCTGAAACTGGGTGACACGAACATAGCCAAACCCGTCGTCAAGCATCCTGTTTTTGATGCTTTTGACCTTGATAATGGCGCGGGTGATAGTGATGGTAAGCGGTTTTTCTTCCCCCTCACGTACAACAGTAAGCACAATATCAGTACCCGGTTTTCCACGCATGATCTTTACCGCATCACCCAGGCTCATGCCTTTCACCGGTGCGGAATCGAGCCGGATAATCAGATCACCGGCCTGCACTCCCGCTTTCTGGGCCGGGGTATCATCAATGGGCGCAATAACCTTGACGAAACCATCCTCCATTCCAACCTCAATGCCTAACCCGCCAAACTCACCGGTAGTACCAACTTGCAGTTCTTTAAAAGAATCAGCGTCCATATAGGCAGAATGGGGATCAAGATCCGCCAGCATGCCGCGAATCGCTCCTTCAAGCAGCGTCTTGTCATCTACCTCTTTGACATAATCGCTTTTAATCTTGCCAAACACCTCGGAAAAAGTTCGCAACTCTGCCAGTGGCAAGGAAGGTGAAGTCTGATTTTCGTTGCGATCAGCCAAGACTCCATGCCCCAACGAAAGCATTACACCGACCGTAATTCCGGATATCAGAATAAGGATGTTTCGTTTAAATACCATGCTTCACTACTCTCCCGCCATCAGAACCCGTTATTATACTGCAGTTTTCTATTTTCGCGCCACACACCATCGGGCCGGATCAACCGGCCGACCATTGTGACGAATTTCAAAGTACAAACCGACATGCTCATGGCCGCCGCTGTCGCCCACCGTAGAGATCATCTCTCCGGCATTTACTCGGGAGCCCGCCTCTTTATGGAGACTCTGATTGTGGCCGTAGAGACTCATATATCCGGAACCGTGGTCAACGATAATTAACAAACCATAACCACGGAGCCAGTCAGCAAAAACCACTTTCCCTTCCGAAATCGCCTGAACCGGACGGCCTTCTGCTGCATCAATCAGCACCCCCTTCCAACGCAATTTCGACGTCCGCACAGAACCAAAACGAGCTTTTATCACCCCTTCAACGGGCCATGGAAGGTGATTGCCGGCACGGCCAAAGGGGAAAGATGATTTATCGGGTATATCGGCTGCTTTTGCTTTTTCCAATCGGGATAACAGCCTCTTCAACTGCCGTTCATCCTGCCGCAATTGCCCCAGCCTGTAGTTGCCTTTGCCAATATCCTGTTTCAATGCCGACAACACCCTGGTTCTCGCTTGCCGACTCTTTTCAAGAGCCTGTTTCTGTCGGTTCTGTTGCTCGGCTAACGCGACTATTTCATGTCGTTCTTGTTCTATTTTGGCAGAAAATTGGGCAATCTCCGCCAATCTGGCGCGGAGTTGCTCAATATGATTAATCCGCGCCTGGTTGAAGTAACTATAGTATGTGAGGATCCGGCCAATTTTTTGCGGCTCCTGCTGACTCAGAAACATTTTCAGATGCTCTTGACGGCCAGTCCTGTAAGCGATGCGCAGCTGAAGCGCCAAAGCCTGATCTTGCTGCTTTAACTCCAGTTTCTGTTGTTGATGCTGCTGTTCCAGATCCCGCAAACGTGCTTTTTTCTTTTGCTGCTTCAGCTTTAAATCCTGCAGGGTGCGAGTCAATCGGCCTATCTTTTTTTCCGTTACACGGAGTCTTTCTTGTTCCGCATCTCTCCGACCCCGCAGCCCGCCCAGATCGCTCTGCAATTCATCAATCTTTCTGTGTAACTGCTTCAGTTTTTGATCCGGATTATCTGCGGCAATCACGTTTACGGCGGCAACAAACAATAATAGGGCAAGCCCCGTTCCAGCAAACAGATATATTTGAGCACAACGCATCACGAAAACACCGCAGCAATGAAACACCACCGGAACGCTGGATCCAGACTTATCAGAATTCAGTTAGTCTGTAAACTAAGCAGCAACCGACCCGTCATTTCGGGTGGCTGCTCCAGACCCAGCAGATATAGCATCGTGGGGGCAACATCGCACAGGGCGCTATTGGCTTCCATCTCTGCAGGACGTCCCACGTAGATAAAAGGCACCGGGTTATAGGTATGCGCAGTATGCGGCTGACCGGTTTCTTCATTACGTATCAGCTCTGCATTACCATGATCCGCAGTAATCAACGCCTCACCGCCCGCTTTCCGGATTGCATCAACAACCCGCTGCAGACAGCTATCCAGCGCCTCGATTGCCTTGATCGTTGGCTCCAGCTTGCCAGTATGTCCCACCATATCAGGGTTGGCATAATTGCAAATGATGGTATCAAATTTGCGGCTCTCGATAGCCTCGACCAGACGGTCAGTCAGTTCAAACGCATTCATCTCTGGCTGCAGGTCGTAGGTACTTACATCCGGAGAGGGAATCAGTATTCTCTCCTCACCCTCATAAGGCTCCTCTTCACCTCCGTTGAAAAAGAAAGTGACATGGGCATATTTCTCAGTCTCTGCAATCCGCAACTGCCGCAATCCATGTTTGGCAATATACTCACCAAAAGTGTTGCGCAACCGCTCCGGGGGAAAAGCTACCGGAACATTAAAACCAGCACTGTATTCAGTCAAAGTTATGAAGGCACCCAACTTGATACGTCTGGGACGGGGGAAACAATCAAATTTCTTCTCAATGAACGGTCGTGTAATCTGCCGCGCCCGATCGGAGCGATAGTTCATGAAAAAAACAATGTCACCCTTTTCAATTTTGACCTTCTCTTCCCCTGGCGGAATGATACAGGTGGTTTTAACAAACTCATCTGTTTCACCCCGTGCATAAGCCATTGCCAGTCCTTCACTGGCATTAAGCGCCTCATATTCCGACTTCCCTTCGGTCATCAACTCATAGGCCGCCTGAATACGCGGCCAGCGGTGATCCCGATCCATGGCGTAGTAACGACCAACAACAGAGGCAATACGGCCATTGCGCAACTCCTGGAACTTCTCTTCCATGCGTCGAATAGAGTCTGCAGCACTTTTGGGCGCCGTGTCCCGCCCATCCAGAAATGCATGCAAATAAACTCTTGGGGCACCCCGTTTGATTGCCAGCTCCACCATGGCATGAATGTGTTTTTCATGGCTATGCACACCACCAGGAGAAAGCAGCCCGATGATATGAACTGCAGTCCCTTTCTTTTTCGCCAGATCAACAGGCTCGGTCAGCGTCCGGTTGGTAAAGAAGGAACCAGTTTGTATTGCACGATCAACCCGTGTGTATTCCTGGTAAACCACCCGTCCTGCACCAAGATTCAGGTGACCGACCTCGGAGTTTCCCATCTGACCGGCAGGCAACCCCACCTCGGCACCTGAAGCCCGAATCAGGGTATGCGGGTAATCCTGCCACAATTGATCCCACACCGGCTTTTTCGCCTGAGCTATGGCATTGTCCCGGGTTGTCTCGCTATAACCCCAGCCATCCAATATGACCAGAAGAATGGGGCGGTGATTGCTATCTCGCGACATCGCTCTCTTTTACTCGTTTATTTCTTTACGCCCCAGCATGGTTTATGCAATACTGGACTTATTCTAAAATGGAGCCAAGAGCCGTATAACAGTTAGGCTAAGGAGTGCTTAGGATAACAGAAACAGGGATGTTTTTGTGTCACCACATCCCGTTTTTGAGAGAAATATCCTGGATTCTCCGTGTGAAAACAATGTAAAAGAGGAGCAAAAAGCATTGTTTATAATTGTATAACGGTTAATTTATAAGCATGGGTACAGGGGGATACCCGTAGATAAAGCACGATATCAATCGGCTAAACACATGGGAAACCCTTTCATGATAAATGCAAACAAACTAGATACCATAGTCTCTTCAAGATTGATCTCCTCCGATGAGGATATAGAGCGGGCTGCACGCGCAGTGAAGGCAATGTCTCACCCGTTGCGTTTGAAAATACTCTGTACACTGGGAGAGCATGAGATCAGCGTCCAGGATATTGTTGAACAAGTTGGCACATCACAAAGTAATATTTCCCAACATCTTGCAATACTGCGTGACAAGGGGATCCTCGCCTCACGCAAAGATGCGAACCGGGTATTCTACCATATAGATGATCCACGAACCTTGCGCCTTATTGCATTGATTCGGGAAGTATTTGTTCAAAAATAGCAGATCAGTTTTATTTTTTTCAGATTGTTCCATCGCTATATGATAGCACCGGCGCAAGATTGCCTCTTTTTTCGCCGCAAGTCGTGATGCTTGTCAATATGGGTAGTCGGCGCTTCGACCGTAAATCGCCGACACGGTAATATATAGGCCAGCGCGACCAAGCTCAAGTCGCTGAACAAGAGTATCTGTACTGCGAAGGTTTGCTTGGCATAGAAAAACGCGACCAGCATGACGAAAGCCATGTGGTGATGTTTTGCATCTTTGCGCGCCACGAGCAATCTGAGGCCGATAATCAGCGCAACGGCTACAGACGCAACAGCGTTTTGCAAAATGGCCGCCTTGATTGCGAGATCCGGTGCAATATTAATCGCCGCATTGGTAATAAACAGCAGCTTGTAATAACCGGGCAGATCGGCAACAAAAACATGACTGACGCGCCGTGTCGTGCGCAACTTGCGCAGTACCGGGCGCATCAACTCATCGGTGTGTATCCATCCCTTGACCAGGGCTGCCACCTTACTCTCCAGCACCAGTTGCACGCCCGCCGAAGCAGGTGCCACGTCAATGATCGGAAAGCGCTCACTGGGGCAGTTCAGTTGCCGGCAGACCTTTTCAATCTGCGCCTAAGAACCCAGCAGCGGTTCACTAACAGGCTGTTGAAAAAGCCTCGGGCGAGCGCAAGACAAGGCGGAATCCGGCGAAAAAGCGCAGTTTAGACGGAGTAAATGAGCATTTTGATGCCGGATTCCAACGCAGGATCGTGCCGCATGAGGGTTTTTCAACAGCCGGTTAGAAATCAAAGTAAACGGCT
>JAJRUV010000165.1 GCA_024277595.1 Gammaproteobacteria bacterium | reverse complement strand
TGATAGGCAGACAGTCACAACAGAAATAGCAGCCTGGGTGGAGGATCGCAACCAGAAGACGTGGCCTGCAGACTGGCGCTTTACTACCGAGGACGCCCGCATCAAGCTGAAGCGTCTTTATCCTAAATTATCTGATTGATAAACTGCTAGTAGCTGAATAGTTGCTATGTTTTTTCAAAACAGCATGGAGAGCTGTGTTGCTTCAAAGAGAGCTGGGCGGATCGACGGTTCCCGGCGCTGAATGTGATGCTGTATAAAAAGCTGATCAGATTCGTGATTAGAGCTATTATAGATAGCCATCAAACAGATATAATGTGATTTCATTATGAAAACCATCCACCTTGAACTGGGTGAGCACAGTTATCCCATCTTCATCGGCGCGGATTTGCTTGGCAGGGCGGAGCTGGTGGCACCGTATATCAGAGGACAACAGGTGCTGATAGTCAGCAATGAAACGGTTGCTCCCCTCTATCTGAAACAGGCTCTGGAGGCATTTGATGGCTACCGCTGTGAGTCGATCATTCTGCCTGACGGAGAGCAGTACAAAACCCCGCAGGTACTGAATACCATCTTCGACGCGTTGCTGGAGCTGCGCTTCGATCGTAAATGCACACTGGTAGCACTGGGTGGTGGTGTGGTGGGAGATATCACCGGTTTCGCTGCGGCTTGCTATCAGCGAGGTGTGGATTTTATCCAGATCCCTACGACTCTGCTGGCGCAGGTAGACTCGTCGGTTGGCGGCAAGACCGGAGTCAACCATCCATTGGGGAAAAACATGATCGGTGCGTTTCACCAGCCACGCTGTGTTATTGCCGATATTTCGGTACTTGAAACGCTGGATGACCGCCAGCTCAGCGCCGTACTCGCCGAGGTGATCAAGTATGGTCTGATTCAGGATGCCGATTTTTTCTGCTGGCTGGAAGATAATATGGATCGGCTGCTGGCGCGGGAACCGGAGGCGTTGATCCATGCTATCCATCGCTCCTGTCAGGACAAGGTCGAAGTGGTGGCGATCGATGAGAAAGAGAGCGGTATCCGCGCCATTCTGAATATGGGCCATACTTTCGGGCACGCTATCGAGACGGGAGTCGGCTATGGCCGCTGGCTGCATGGTGAAGCTGTGGCAACCGGCATGTTGATGGCGGCCGATCTCTCTCAGCGTCTTGGTTGGCTCACCGCCGGGGATGTTGCCCGCATCGACAACCTGATTGATAAAGCCTGTCTGCCGACCCGCGCACCTGCTGATCTGCAGTGTGATCAATTTCTGGAACTAATGGCGGTGGATAAAAAGGCATCCGGTGGCAAGATACATCTGGTTCTACCCCGGGCCATTGGTGAATCAGTGGTCTGTGCCGATTATGATCCGGCGATGTTGAAACAGACGCTGGAGGCTCATCTGGCAGTTGGCGGCGGAGTGCAATAGTGTTGGCACCCTACGCCGTGAGTGATGCGGAATCACGGGGCCGCTGCTACCCTGAAGCTACGCCCCGCTACCGGGGTGAATTCCAGCGTGATCGTGATCGGATAGTCCACTGTTCCGCCTTCCGTCGCCTGGAGTACAAAACCCAGGTGTTTGTAAACCACGAAGGAGATATGTTCCGCACCCGGCTGACTCACTCCATCGAAGTGGCGCAGATAGGTCGCTCAATTGCCAGGGTACTGGGAATTAATGAAGATCTGGTCGAGGCAATTTCTCTGGCCCATGACCTGGGCCATACTCCTTTTGGCCACGCCGGGCAGGATGCGCTTAACGAGTGCATGCGGGACCATGGTGGTTTCGAACACAATTTACAATCACTGCGGGTGGTGAATGAACTGGAGCAGCGTTATGCGGAGTTTCCCGGACTGAACCTGACCTTTGAAACCCGCGAGGGAATCCTCAAGCATTGCACGCTGAAACATGCCGGGGAGCTGGGTGAACTGGGGGAGCGTTTTTTGCACCAGCAACAGCCCTCACTGGAGGCTCAGGTAGCGAATGTGGCTGATGAAATCGCCTATAATAACCATGATGTTGATGATGGCTTGCGTGCCGGACTTATTACGCTGGAACAGCTGGATGAGGTTGCGTTGTTTCTTGAGCATCATCGACAGGTGCAGGATCTGTTTCCTCAGCTGAATGGCCGGCGGACGAGTTACGAAGTGGTTCGGCGTATGATTAACTCTTTGGTTGTGGATCTGGTTGAAACCAGCCAGATGCAGCTGGCAGAGTATGAACCCGTGGATGTTGCAGCGGTGCGCGCCAGTCCTGAGCCGTTAGTTCGGTTCAGCGGTGGGATGAAAGAAAAAAATCGTCAATTGAAACGATTTTTGCGGCAGAACATGTACCGCCACTACCGGGTACACCGTATGACAGCCAAGGCGAGGCGTATTATCCGGGCCTTGTTCGACGAATTTATGGGCGATCCCGCACTGCTACCCGCTGAGACGCAGGCCACCCTGCAGCAGAGTGAGCAAGAAGGTGGCAGCATTGGCAGGGCGCGGAGCGTGGCGGACTATATCGCAGGGATGACTGATCGATTCGCTATCGCAGAATATGAGCGGCTTTTTAATCCGCGTATTACCTGATCCGACCCTTGGAGCCGCAAAAAATGGAGTACGCCGTACACACCTCTGGGTGTTCTGTATTAGAATGTGGCAATGGAGGAAAATATGACCATTGGCTCCAGTAATTGTCCCTATCTCAACTATTTTAACTTGCAGCGGGCGCCATTTACTCCAGCGGTGGATGATGCTTTTTTCTTTGCTGATCCTGCTGTCAGTCAGCGGCTGGACATGTTGCGTCACCTCGTTCAGTTCAGCGACCTGTTACTGGTTGTCACTGGAGAGCAGGGCAGTGGCAAGACCAGTCTGTTGCAACAATTTTCTGTTTCTGTCCGGGAACAGATGCGAGTCTGCAAGGTAGATGCAGAATACGGTATGGATGCCGGGCGTCTGCTCGAGAGTATCGCTACCGGGTTTGGGTTCTCACCTGTCGTGGATGATGCGGATGGGCTGGCAGAAGAGCTGAGCCGGATGTCCGCTAATCGTCAGGCTTTGCTGCTGATAGATGATGCGCACCGGGTGAGTGCCGAGGCTCTGGCGTTGTTGTTGAAGCTGGCTGAACCCGATGGCCATGATGGCAAGTTGTTGCGTATCGTCCTGTTTTGTGAGCCAGCCATCAATGAGCTGCTGGCTGAACCCTCTGTCACATCGTTGCGTGATCGCATTACCCAGACCATGGAGATGCCGCTGTTCACCGAGGAGCAGACCGAGGCCTATATTCGCCACAGGATGAAGACAGCGGGCCTGCAAATCACACTGCCATTTTCCTCAAAACTGGTAAAGTTAATCCACAGGAACGCGCGTGGCAATCCAGCCCGTATCAATGAGCTTGCTGATCAAGCACTGATGGAAATAAGTGGTGAGGAGCCGCAGCGCAGCCCGCTGGCTCTACTTTCACCCAGAGAGCAGTGGCTGCCACTGGCCCTTGCCGCGGGAGTGGTGGTTGTGTTGACTACCCTGGTAATGATGCTGGGTGGCGGGGATGAGCAGTCTACGCTGGCTGAGCTGGAACTTGAAGATCCTGCTCTACCCGTTGTGTCGCTCGCGGGAGAAGATGGAGAAGAGACCGTTGTGTTGCTGCAAGAGACGGCGCCGGATGAGTTATTGCTGGATTATCCAGCGCCGGACAATGAGAGTGAACAGGCAGTTACAGGACAGGCTTTCTCCGATACGGGGGGTGAATTTGAACTGAACCCTGCTCCTCACCTCAAGGGCTGGCCTGCTGGACAGCAGGCCGAAGCCGGTCTTTCATTGGAGCCTGTTGTGGAAATTCCTGCTGTTGCGAAACAGGAGCAGGGTTCCGAACCCGTTACGGGGACGGTTCCGATCCTGGATGCCGTGATACCCAATCCGGTTACGGCCTCGCGTGAACGACAGGAACTCATCTTGCGCGGCTCCGGCTATGATGCTGCCAGTCGGGTTACGGTAGGGTGGACCGGGCAGCTCAAAGAACTGAACGCGGATCAGGTTTTGGTAAAGAATTCACAAGAGATTGCCGTATTTATTACCACAGGTATGGCAGAGGATACCTGGACTATACGGGTTACCAATGCCGCCGGTGGTAGTTCCAGGGCGGTCACATTTCGTGTCGAGTCACCGGTTGCGGGGCAGAACGAGATGCCGGATTCTGCATCGGACGCGATAGCTGCTGAGCATGGCACAATGTATCGGGAAAAGTGGCTGATGACACAAAACCCGAATCACTATACGGTTCAACTGATGGGTTCCGGGCGAGAGGCTGATATCACCGGCTATGTGCAGCGCCACCAGCTTAAAGGCGAACTGGCCTATTTCCACGGCTTGAGCCAGGGAAAAGAGTGGTACTCGCTGGTTTATGGCGTCTATCCCGACCTCAAATTCGCCAATGAAGCTGCTGCCTGGTTGTCTCAAAAACTGGGTGGCAGCTATCCTTGGGTAAGGCGCATTGGGAATATTCACGCCCAGCTAACGGATCATCAGGCCGAAACTCCAGAGCAGAAGCCGGTTGTTAATCCCATGCCGGCAGGGGCGGAGGATGTTGAGTGGTTACATCGGCAGAATCCCCGGCACTTTACCTTGCAACTGCTTGCGGGTAGAGACAAAGCCCCCATCAAGGATTTTGTTTATCAGCATGGTCTGGCGGATGCAGCCGTCTATTTTCACACCCAACGGGGTGGCAGGGAGTGGTATGCGCTTGTCTATAACTCGTATAGCAACAAGGCCGATGCGCTGGCCGCGCTCAAGAAACTGCCGGGTGTATGGCGTAAAAACCGACCCT
>JAJRUV010000164.1 GCA_024277595.1 Gammaproteobacteria bacterium | reverse complement strand
GCGATGGAGACGATTACGCGGTTTCGATTACCTGGCGAAAGTGGTAACCGGAATCAAATTCAAAGATGGTGTCGAGGTAACAACTGACGAGCAGGCCGCCGCTTGATTCAACTGGCCAAACACCAGATTTGACAATAACTCGTCAAGAAGTGGACCCACTCCCTGTTTCGGCAGGGATGCATGATCTATGAGCTGATTCCAAACATGCCAGAGAAGCGATTGCGACCCCTCATCGAGCGTTTCTCCGAGATACTGCCAAGATAACCAACGTTCAGAAAATGTTTTTCGGTGGTTTGAAAATGAGGGGATGTTTGAGGAATACGACATCTATCGTAGCCGGGTTAAATAATCATTTCTTCCGCTTAAACAAACAGATATTGTCTGAAGAGCAGGTTAGAACTTGACCTTGTTAAAGCTTTGTACGAAACTAGCCCACTTAAATAAACGGGAAATCTGGTTTTTGGGTGACGAGGCGTGCCTGGCGTCGATGCGGGAGTTTTTCTGCGTGTCACAAATGATCGGTCATTTTTTTGGATAACGATATACCCAGGCAAAACCGGGAGACGATGACTATGAGTGCAGACGCTGTTGATACCAGCAAACGCCGGTTTCTGACTGCCGCCACGGCTGTGGTGGGTGGCATCGGAACCGCCTTTGTTCTGGTTCCCTTTCTATCTGCGTGGAACCCCAGCGCCAAGGCTAAGGCCGCTGGTGCTCCGGTAGAAGCCGATATCAGCAAACTGGAGCCGGGTCAGATGATGACCGTCGAGTGGCGCGGCAAACCGATCTGGATTGTCCGCCGTACTGAGCAAAATTTGAAAGATCTGCCGACACTCAATGACCAATTGGCGGATCCTGATTCTGATGTGCCTCAGCAGCCGGAGTATTGCAAGAATGAGTATCGCTCACGCAAGCCGGAATATCTGGTTGCCGTTGGGATTTGTACACACCTTGGTTGTTCTCCAGCCTATCGCCCGGAGATGGCTCCTGCTGATTTGGGTGCAGATTGGAAAGGGGGATTCTTCTGCGCTTGTCACGGTTCCCGTTTCGATCTTGCTACTCGGGTTTTCCAGGGGTTTCCTGCACCGACGAATCTGGTGATCCCGCCCTACTATTATCTGTCTGATACCAGGGTGCTGGTTGGTGAAGACGGGGAGGCTGCCTGAAAATGAGCTTACTATCCTGGATTGATGAACGTTTTCCTGCAACCAAGGTGTGGAATGAGCATCTGGCTCAGTACTATGCACCAAAAAATTTCAACTTCTGGTACTTCTTTGGCTCCCTGGCCATGCTGGTGCTGGTCAGTCAGATCCTTACCGGAGTCTGGTTGGCGATGAACTATAAGCCGGACGCTGAGCTGGCTTTTGGTTCTGTTGAGTATATTATGCGCGATGTGAATTGGGGCTGGTTGATCCGTTACATGCACTCTACCGGTGCCTCGGCCTTTTTCATCGTGATCTATCTGCATATGTTCCGTGGCCTGATCTACGGCTCCTACCGTCAACCACGGGAGCTGCTGTGGATCATCGGTGTTATTATCTATGTGTTGATGATGGCAACTGCTTTTATGGGCTATCTGCTGCCTTGGGGACAGATGTCCTTCTGGGGCGCCCAGGTTATTGTTAACCTGTTTAGTGCTGTTCCTTTTGTCGGTGAGGAGCTGGGGATCTGGATTCGCGGCGACTATGTTATCTCCGATGTCACCCTGAATCGCTTTTTCGCCCTGCACTTCCTGCTGCCGTTTCTGCTGGTCGCGGTGGTGTTTATTCACATAGTAGCTTTGCATAAGGTTGGTTCTAACAACCCTGATGGCATTGAGATCAAAAAAGGACCGAAAGGGAACAAGTGGAGTGATACCGCCCCTGCTGATGGCATTCCTTTCCATCCTTACTACTCAGTGAAGGATATTGCCGGTGTAGTTGGTTTTCTGTTCCTGTTTGCTCTGGCCATGTTTTTTGCGCCAGAGATGGGAGGCTACTTCCTGGAGGCTCCGAACTTCGAACCAGCCAACCCGATGAAGACACCTGAGCATATAGCCCCGGTGTGGTATTTCACTCCGTTCTACGCCATTCTGCGAGCGATACCGTCCATTGGCGGTTCAGCTTTCCCCGGCGTGGTGGCGATGGGTGCCGCTATCGTAGTGTTCTTTTTCCTGCCGTGGCTGGATCGCAGTCCGGTGAAATCGATTCGTTATAAAGGTCTTGTCTTCAAGGTATGGATTGGTATCTTTGTGGTGGTATTTTTCGTGCTGGGTTATCTGGGCGTACAGCCATCAACCCCGGCCAAGACGCTACTTGCCCAGATCTGCACGGCGCTGTATTTCGCGTTCTTCCTGCTGATGCCAATTTACAGCAAGATGGATAAAACCAAACCGGTTCCGGAGAGGGTGACCAAATGAAGAAGCTGATTACGCTGTTTTTATTTGCTATAGCGCCTGCTCTCGGGCTGGCTGCTGGTGGTGGTGTTCCTCTGGAACACGCGGATATTGATTCAACCGATCAGACTTCACTGCAGCGGGGCGCAAAATTCTTTGTCAACTACTGCCTGGGTTGTCATTCGGCCAAATATCAGCGGTACAACCGGATGGCGCAGGATATTGGGTTGACCGAGGAGCAGGTAAAGGCCAACCTGATGTTTACTACTGACAAGATTGGCAACACCATGGATATCGCCATGACTCCTGTCGATGCGAACGGATTTTTCGGCACCACCCCACCGGATCTCAGTATGATCGCCCGTTCGCGCGGTGTTGACTGGCTTTATACTTATCTGCGCGGCTTCTATATGGATGAGTCACGCCCGTTTGGGGTAAACAATGTGGTATTCAAGGATGTCGGCATGCCACATGTCATGCTGGATCTGCAGGGTTTGCAGAAGGCCGTATTCAAAAAGGATGAACATGGTGGAGACCCTGTATTTGAAGGCTTTGAACTGATCCAGCCCGGCTCCATGACACCAGAGCAGTTTGATGGGTCAATACGCGATCTGGTCAACTTTCTTGACTATGTTGGTGAGCCCTACAAACTTGATCGGCAGCGTCTGGGAGTCAAGGTGTTGCTGTTTCTGGCGGTGTTTTTCGTGTTGGCTTATCTGCTGAAGAGGGAGTACTGGAAGGATGTCCACTGACTCTGTCTGCGCTCCGTGTGGCAGCCTGAAAATCGCGAACAGTCGCTGGACTTGGTTTTGCTCTGAAGGGGTTTCTCTCCCCCCCTTGTTTTCCAGACGGAAAAATCGAGCTAGACGTTGGCTGATTGTGGTCTTCGTTGTTGTGAAAAATTACGGGATAAAATTGATGATGTTGTTTACCGGGATAGTTGTCTGCGACGGGTACAAGGAAAATCATTAATATGGCGGTGATTGCCAATAGGCGCACGATAATGACCCTGTTTTCTGGTGGTACGGATATCGATAGTCATCGAGTGCGTATCGTATTGGCGGAGAAGGGTATTAACGTCGATATTACCGAGGTAACTTCGGATAACTTGCCGGAGGATCTGATCGATCTGAACCCGTACAGTTCGGTGCCGACACTGGTTGATCGGGAGTTGGTGCTGTTTGAGTCAGCGGTTATTGTGGAATACTTGGATGAGCGTTTCCCTCACCCTCCGTTGATGGCTGTGGACCCCGTGTCACGCGCCCAAAGCCGGCTGATGTTTTATCGTATCAGAAATGATTGGGACGAAGCAGTTGAGCGGCTGTCTGCCGAAAATGATAAATCCGCAGCTAAAAAGCGCAATGAGTTGCGGGACAGCCTGACGGCCATTGCGCCGCTGTTTAACCGGCAGCCCTTTTTCCTCAGTGAAGAGTATTCACTGGTCGATTGTGCTATTGCTCCACTGCTATGGCGTCTTCCTTTCATCGGTGTTTCACTTCCCCCACAGGCTAAACCTCTACTGGATTATGCGGACAAACTTTTCGCCCGGGAGAGTTTTCAGCGGAGCCTGACGGAAGCAGAACGGGATATGCGGGGAGCGGGATAGATGAAATCGAGCCGTCCTTACTTGATCCGTGCGATTTATGACTGGGTTGCAGATAATGGTATGACACCCTATTTATTGGTGAACGCCACTGTAGATGGGGTGAATGTTCCGCAGCAACATATAGAGAATGGAAAAATAGTTTTGAATATCGCCTCCGGGGCGGTTGGTGCACTTTCCCTGGGAAATGACTATATCGAGTTTGGCGCCCGCTTTGGCGGGGTGCCGACAGAGCTGGTTATACCAATATCTGCGGTATTGGCTATTTATGCGCGTGAGAACGGGCAGGGCATGATGTTTAACGAAAATGAAAACGGTGGTGTGGGGGACGAGGCATTGCCGGGCAATCGCGGCGGCTCTTCCCGGCCTCATCTTAAAGTAATCAAATAGGTGGCTATTCAGTATAGTTGAAAATAAGCATATAACCGTTTAGATTGCCCCTGAAATTTGTCAGTTCAAGGCGAAAAATGTGAGTTTACACGGATAAATGATCATTTTTTAACGCAGAAATGGCAGATTTCAGGGGTGAGCTGAACAGTTACTCAAATAGGCTGTTTTGGCCTATTGCGTGGTTATGGAAATATCTTGCCGGGATTGAGAATCCTGTTTGGATCAAACTGTTCCTTGATGTGCTTCATCAACACTAGGGTTGGTGGTGTAATTTCTCTGCTGACAAACTCCTTTTTATCAATTCCGATGCCATGTTCACCCGATAACGTACCGTTAAGCCTGAGCACGAGTTCAAATACTTCATCGAGGCATTGTTCCGCACGGACAAGTTGCCGGGTTTCTGTCGGGTCAATTAGCAAATTGACATGGATATTCCCATTTCCCGCATGTCCGAAATTTATAATGATGATATCGTGTTTCTGTGCGAGTTGATCAAGTCCGGCAACAAGTTCTGCCATTCGTGATACAGGCACGACTACATCTTCATTTATTTTTTTTGGCGCAACAGTGCGCAGGGCTGGGGAGAGCGCCTTGCGCATTGCCCATAGTGATGCAACTTCTTGTTGGTTGCGTGCCGTTTTCAGTTCAACAAGCCCGGCTCCGCTGGCTGCGTTGGTTACTATAGTGGCGGCCGCATCGATGCCTGCCTCAATGTCATCTATCTCGATCATCAACAGAGCTCCCGCTTCTGACGGAATCGTGACATCGGTATAGCCACGAATCATCTTAATGGCATTGGCGTCGATAAACTCCAGGGCTGAGGGCGTAACTGGTTGCGCCATAATGCGGGATACGGCAGCGGCGGCGGATTGAATATCCAGGTAAATGGCGCGCAAGGTACGTTTGCTTTGCGCCAGTGGAATCAGTTTGAGCGTGGCTTCGGTAATAATTGCCAGCGTGCCCTCGGAGCCGATGATGAGGCGGGTCAGATCATAGCCCACCACCCCTTTGCTAGTCCAGACGCCGGTGCGGATCTCTTCACCGGCCCCGGTAACAGCGCGCAGGCCAAGAACATTTTCACGCGGTGTTCCATATTTGACGGCGCGTGGTCCGGCGGAGTTGTAGGCAAGGTTTCCACCTACCGTGCAAAAGGCGGCACTGGTCGGATCCGGGGCCCAGAAAAACCCGTCTTCCCTGGCTTTTTTCTGCACGGCGGAGTTGATGATGCCGGGTTCCACAATCATGTAGCGATCTTCTGGCGCACTGCGCAAGATGCGATTCATCCGTTCGCAGGAGAGCACAACTCCGTGATGCAGGGGAACAGCGCCTCCTGGCGTACCCGTTGCCCGGCCTCTTGGTGTGAGCGGGACGGAAAACCGGTTGCATAATCTGACGATATCCCTAACCTGTTGGTGGCTGGCGGGAAGAACCACAGCAGAAGGGGGAACCTGGCGGCGGCTGTTGTCATAGCCATAAACCCAGGTGTCGGCGGGGTCGGTCAGCAGGTTGTCTTGGTGAACGATCCGGTTCAGTTGTTCAATAAAAACTGAAGATAATGGCCGATTGGTGCCGTCAGCTCTGAAAGGCATCTTTTATCCAGTGGATGGTGTCAGCCGACTGCATGAATATGACATCAAACCGGGCCGGGCGGCGTGTCTGCACCGGACTTGTTTGCAGATAGTGAGTTGCAGCGGTAATGATCCTGCGCTGTTTGCGGGAATCAACAGTTTCTGCTCCAGAGCCAAAGCGGCTGGATGAGCGGTAGCGGACTTCGACGAACACGAGTGTGCTGCCGTCACCCATTATCAGATCGATTTCACCACGTCGGCAGTGGTAGTTTCTGACGTACAGTTCCAACCCCTTCGCCTGCAGGTAGTTGCAGGCGATATCCTCGGCTTGTTGTCCCCGTTCTCTGGTTGTCAGGATCATTCGGGCGTGGCCGCTGCCGATGGCAGGAGGCGCGGGATACCGCGTTCAAATACAGCCCATGAGAGTTCGCGCTGAAGGCGTCCGCTGTCATCCATCATCAGTGTGCCGGTCTCTCCGTCAAAGCGTTCGTAGGACTGGCTTTGCAGTGATGCCAGTGCCGGGATTACATTGTAGGCATCGACCCCGAGTGCGTACAGGCGGTTAATCTGGGATCCCGGGGCGATGGAAAGATTTTTCTTGATATTTCTGCGCAGTTTTCTGTTGCCGCTGCTGGTGTCCAGAATCCACGGCATATCGCAGAACAGGATTCCATTCAGGTCGCTGTCTGTCGCCCGATCCGGTTTGCCTGTGAAGGCTTGTGATGTGGCATAGATGGGAACCTCTCCCGCATCATGAAAACGCATTTGTGGACGAAGCTGGCGTAATTGGGCAGGGTAGCCCAGCATGAAAACGGCATCTACTCTGATCAGAGGTTTTGCCATCAAATCCTCATCTTCCGGCGCCGCCATTTCCGGGGCGTCATCAATGGCTGGCGCATTGCTTTCAGCCGCCTTGAGCATACGGGCAACGGGAGTTGAAAAATCCAGACTGCTGTTGTCATAGGTCTGGGAAGCCACAATCTGGCTGCCGTTTTCTTCCCACTCGGAAATGAAGGCATTGGCTACCCGTTGTCCCCATGGCGTGTCGGGATAGATAATGCCGACCTGACTGTGCCCATCGGCCCAGATACGTCTTGCTGTCTGACGTGCCTCATCTTCAGGAGCCAGGCCCAACTGAAACAGATTACCCGGCGGCAGACTGTTATTGTCTGGATCCAGATAGTTCAGCGCCAGCGTCGGTATTGTCAATGTGCCAGAATTTACCAGCAAGGCAAGGTGGCTTTTACTCAGCGGGCCAATAACCAGATCAGAGCCTTCAGCCACCGCTTGCTGGTATACCTCGCGGATATCCACTTTGCTGTTTGTGTCATAGATACGGATTGTCTGCCGGTTATCCTGATTTTGCCGCTCGGCGTAATAGGCTGAAATAAAGCCGTCTCGTATGGCTTCTCCCGCCGGCTTCAGGTTTCCATTCAACGGTAAAAGCAGTGCGATATTTTCCGGGTGCAGGGAGACCGCCTGTTCGCTCTGTTCGTACAGAGCGGCCAGAATGGCGCCCGCTGCCGGGTGAGCGGGGTAGCTTGCCCGCCACTGCTCCAGTTGTTTGCGCATCTGGTGTGAGTTATGCCGGACGGATTTGGAGAGTAGCATCAGATCAATCCAGCCTTTTAGCTCACGTGGTAGCGGCAGGGTTTTGGTGTTCTCCAGAGTCTGTTTGTCGGCTCTGGACAACGATTGCCAGATTACCTGATGGTTATTGTCGATGGCGCCGGGTTCGGTCAACAGACGTTCCAGCGCTATCCGTTCACGGGCGCTATGCAAATGCTTTCCTTCCATGCTAAAGGCGGTGGCTCGCAAACGGTAATAATCAGTTTTGTGGTCTGATGAAGAGTCTGAGGGAAGAGGGGTGTTGAGTTGTTGTAGCGCCTCCCTTGGTTTGTGTTCAAGAATTGCGATATAGGCACTTAACAGGCGTTTACGTTGGCGTTGCGAGCCGTTCAATACCGGTTCATGGATGGCTTCAATAATTTGTCGGGCATGCCAGGTGAAATTTCCCAACGCCAGGATGTTGGCGGCCCTTAACTGGTAATTCTGTCGCTCTGGTGAGGATGAGTCGGTGGCAAGCTGGGTGTATTCTCGAGCCATATCGAGATAACGTTGCCGTTCCGCTGCTGTTTTGGCCGGGGTAACCGGATCAGTGAAGCCCGGTTGTAATGGCGGTTGTGGCGTTGTGGCGCAGGAACTCAGGCCGAGCACAACAAGAAAAAGCGAGAGAGCAACAAAATATCTTGGCATGACTGGATTGCAATAATTTGTTAGATTGATGTCAGTGATTTGTTAGTGTATATATTGTAACAAGAATGACCTTTAAGACCACCTCCTTGCCTGGAACGCTCTATGTGGTGGCAACACCCATTGGCAATCTGGCAGATATCACTTACCGGGCTGTTACTGTATTGGGCACGGTACAATTGATCGCTGCGGAGGACACCCGCCACAGCATCCGCTTGTTACAACACTATGGCATCAACACCCCTTGTATTGCCTTGCATGAACACAATGAACAGCAGCAGGCAAAAAAACTGGTCGAACGGCTGGAAGGAGGTATATCGATTGCGCTGATCTCTGATGCAGGAACACCGTTAATCAGCGATCCCGGTTTTCATCTAGTGAATAGGGTTCATGAGCAGGGTTTACAGGTGGTCCCCATACCGGGGGCGAGTGCTGCCCTTGCTGCGCTGTCAGTAGCCGGGTTACCTGTCGACAGATTTTGTTTTGAAGGATTTTTGCCAGCCAAGACAGGTGCGCGCCGGAAGCGTCTGCAGGCTTTGCGCGATGAGATGCGAACGCTGATTTTTTATGAGTCACCTCACCGCATCAATGCTACCCTCCAGCAGATGAGCGAGATTTTTGGTGGCACACGACAGGCTGTTATCGCCAGGGAGCTGACCAAAACCTTTGAGACCATCCACAGTGACAATCTGGAAAAACTGTCTGCCTGGGTAGCTGCTGATAGCAACCGGCAACGGGGTGAATTTGTGCTGCTGGTGAAGGGTGCTGAGAAAGAGGCAGCCTCCAGCGTGCTCAATCCTGAAGCCAGGAGGATAGCTGAGATATTGTCAGCTGAACTGTCTTCCAGACAGGCCGCGGAACTGGCTGCAACAATAACCGGTGAGAAGAAGAACCGGCTGTATCGTTATATGATCGGGCGTAGTCCGCGAACAGAAAGACATTGATGATCCTCGGATGATCAATCCTCGCTTTTCTGCAGTATAATAGGGCGGAGAGTCGGCCAGGCAGTCGCTGTATCCATTGGATACGGAGGAAAGTCCGGGCTCCACAGGGCAAGGCGCCAGGTAACGCCTGGGGGGTGCGAGCCTACGGAGAGTGCCGCAGAAAAGATACCGCCTAAGCGCCATTCGGTGCCGGTAAGGGTGAAATGGTGCGGTAAGAGCGCACCGCGCCAGTGGTAACACTGGTGGCAGGGTAAACCCCGCCTGGAGCAAGACCAAATAGGGGAACAAGCTTTTGCGATGCGTGGCCCGCGCAGTTCCCGGGTAGGTTGCTTGAGGTGCATGGTGACGTGCATCCCAGATGAATGACTGTCCACGACAGAACCCGGCTTACCGGCCGACTCTCTCCTTTCCCCCTCTATTCTAGATTCTACTACACCTTTTATCACTAACTTTCTGTTTTTAAACACCCCGTTTTTTTGCGCATTTGTTGCCTGGTTCTGTAAACCGGCTGATTAGCTAAGTCTTTGTGTGCAAAGCAAGAATTTTTGCTTTTCATGGTTAATTTCTCTTGACCTGATTGATTTGTACTCCTATAGTGTGACAAAAGAGTAATAAAGTGGATCAAAGTGGGTATAAATGGATCCTCTTCTTTAACTGACATGGGGAGCAGAATTTGTTACGGGGACTGAACGCACTCACGCTGGATGGCAAGGGCCGCATGGCTGTTCCCACCAAGTATCGTGAGCAGCTCCAGGAAAATGGCGACAAGCTGCTGATCGTTACGGTGGATCCGAACGACCCGTGTCTGCTGTTGTATCCCCAGCCTGAATGGGAAGTGATAGAGCGCAAGCTGGTGCGTCTGCCTGCTCTTAACAAGCAGACCCGTAAACTCCAGCGGTTGCTGCTGGGGCATGCGACTGAAGTAGAGATGGATGGGGCAGGGCGTATCCTGCTGCAACCATTGCTGCGTGAGTTTGTCGGTCTGGAGAGGCGGGTAATGCTGGTCGGTCAGGGCAACAAATTTGAATTGTGGGATGAACAACGCTGGAGTGATTGCCGCGAGCAGTGGCTGGCGGAAGATGACGGTGAACTGGCTGCAGATCTGGAATCACTGTCTCTATAAGACGAATGACAGATAGCTTCAAACACCATCCAGTGCTGCTGGATGAAGCGCTGGATGGATTGAATATCCAGGCAAATGGTTATTACATTGATGCCACGTTCGGTCGGGGGGGACATGCGGGCATGATTTTGCAACGGCTGGGTCCGGAAGGGCATTTGCTGGCTATCGACAAGGATCCGGCGGCGATTCGGGCAGCGCATGAGCGGTTCAAGGGAGAGCGGTGTTTTTCCATTGAGCAAGGCTCTTTTGCGATGCTTCAGGAGCTAACCCGGCGGCGGGGATGGCTCGGCAGGGTCAGCGGTATTTTGCTGGATCTGGGCGTCTCTTCGCCGCAACTGGATGATGCCTGTCGTGGTTTCAGTTTTCGTCAGGATGGGCCACTGGATATGCGTATGGATCCAGCAACGGGTATGACGGCTGCCCAGTGGCTGGCAACGGCAGACGAAAAGGAGATTGCCAGTGTGTTGCGGGAATACGGCGAAGAGCGCTTTTCCCGGCGTATTGCGCGCAATATCGTTGCGGCGCGGGTTCAGTCGCCCTTGGTTCGTACGATGCAACTGGCCAGGCTTATTGCCGATAGCGTACCGCGCCGGGAGCCGGGCAAGGATCCGGCAACACGGAGTTTTCAGGCTATCCGGATCCATCTTAATCAGGAGCTGAGTGATCTGTGCAAGGTGCTTCCTCAAGCGTTAGAGGTGCTTGCTCCCGGTGGGCGTCTGGCGGCGATTAGTTTTCATTCGCTGGAAGACCGGATTGTAAAGCGGTTTATGCGTGAACAGGCGCGTGGAGATGAGTTCCCACCGGATCTGCCGGTTACCCAGGCTCAGCTGCGGCCCCGTATGCGCCTGATTGGGAAAGCGCATCGGGCAGGTTCAGCCGAATTGGTGGATAACCCCCGGGCCCGGAGTGCCGTGCTGCGCGTTGCGGAGCGTTTGGTGTGAGTGGCCGCAGCCTGGTGATGTTGTTATTGGCGGTGGCGGTAATGGGCAGTGCATTGGGTGTGGTTTACGCCAAATACCAGACACGAAAGCTGTTCGTGGAGCTGCAAACCCTGCAAAAGATTCGTGATGAGCTGAATGTGGAATGGGGGCAACTGCAGCTGGAACAGAGCACTTGGGGCACCAATGCCCGGGTGGAAGGGATAGCTCGAAGCAAACTGGATATGATAATGCCGCCTGTGGGTGCAGTGGTGTTTGTGAAACCATGAATATTACCCGGACAAATACACTGTTTAGGGGGCGGATCCTGTTTGTGATGGGCGTGGTGGGATGTGCCATGATTGCTCTGGTGGCGCGTGGTGTAGAGCTTCAGGTGCTTGACAAGGATTTTCTCCAAGAGGAAGGAACGGCCCGCCATCTTCGGGTGGTATCCATTGCCGCTCACCGCGGAAGCATTCTTGACCGCAATGGTGAACCGCTGGCAGTCAGTACGCCGGTGGATTCAGTCTGGGTTGAGCCCAGCGAGTTTCTGACTGCGGAATCACGCTGGCCGCAACTGGCCAGGTTGCTGGATATGCCATTAAAGAAGCTTCGCGAAACCATAAAGGGGCGTGAAAAGCGGGGGTTTGTCTATATAAAACGGCGCATTGCTCCGGCACTGGCGGCACAGGTTATGGCACTGGAGATTTCAGGGGTATCGTTGCAGCGTGAATACCGGCGTTACTATCCGGCTGGTGAGGTTACCGGCCATCTGCTGGGTTTCACCAATGTGGATGATATTGGTCTGGAAGGGATGGAGCTTGCTTATGACAAGTGGCTGCGGGGGTTGCCTGGCAGCAAGCGGGTAATAAAGGATCGGCTGGGGCATATTGTAGAGGATGTGGAACGTATCCGCCGCCCGCAGCCAGGCCGCGACCTGCGACTCACCATTGATCGGCGCATCCAGTATCTGGCCTACCGGGAACTGCTGGCCACAGTGAAAAAGCACAAAGCGCGCTCAGGTTCCGTTGTGGTTCTGGATGCCCGTACTTCCGAGGTACTGGCGATGGTTAACCAGCCTGCTTTCAATCCGAATAACCGGCGAAAATTGAGCGGTGAGCGCTACCGCAATCGTGCTGTGGCCGACATGTTTGAGCCTGGCTCCACCATGAAGCCATTTACCATTGCCGCCGCTCTGCAATCCGGCCGATATGCCCCTGATACGTTGATTGATACCGCACCGGGTTATTACAAGGTGGGTGGGCATACGGTGCGGGACAATCGCAACTACGGTCTGATTGATGTCTCAACCGTGATTCAGAAATCAAGCAATGTGGGAGCCAGCAAGATTGCACTTACCCTGCCGCCGGAGCAGATCTGGCAGATTTTTCATCAAGTCGGCTTTGGTGAGTCGGCGGGTGTCGGTTTTCCAGGAGAGTCCAGTGGTGTCTTCACAGATTTTGATACTTGGAGTGAACTGGAGCGCGCCACGCTTTCATTCGGTTACGGGGTGGCGGTGACGCCTTTGCAACTGGTGCGTGCTTATGCCGCGCTGGCCGGGGATGGGCGTCTGCGGCCGGCGTCTGTGGTGATGAACGAACAGGGAGCACTCGCAGAAACCGGTCCACAGATTTTCAGTCACCGTGTTCTCGCCCAGATACGAAACATGATGGAGCGGGTGGTTTCCCGTGATGGAACGGCAGTCAAAGCTGCCGTGCCGGGCTATCGCGTGGCCGGGAAAACCGGCACGGTGCGAAAATCGGTGGCTGGTGGCTACTCAGAAGATCGTTATCTGGCCCTGTTTGCGGGCATGGCGCCAGCCAGCGATCCGCGTCTGGTGATGGTGGTGGTAATCGATGAGCCCGACAGTGATGAGTTCTATGGCGGGTTGGTGGCGGCACCGGTATTCGCCAAGGTGATGGCAGGTGCGTTGCGGCTATTGGCTGTTTCTCCTGATGCCCTTCCTTCAGAGGATCGGATGGCTGCCCTCGTGGAGAAGGGGCTATGATGGCGGCACAGCAGTTTCAGCCGGAACTCCGTTTGAGCAGTCTGCTTGCCAATGGTGTGGTGCTGCCGGTGCAGTGCGATCCTGTTATTACCGGTGTTGTCCTGGATAGTCGTAAAGTTCAGTCTGGCGACCTGTTTTTGGCGCTGCACGGTAGCCTTACCGACGGAAGGGAGTTCATTGGCGCGGCGATTGAAAAAGGTGCCGTAGCGGTGGCGTGGGAGTCGCCAGTCGACGCAAAGATTGAGGTTTGCCAACGGATCCCGTTGATTCCGGTACCGGATCTTCGCCAACGTGCGGGAGAAATCGCGGCTCGTTTTCATGGTGATCCTTCTGCCGCCACGCAGGTGATCGGGATAACCGGAACCAATGGCAAGACCTCTTGCAGCCACTTTCTTGCCCAGGCGCTGGGTGGTGTTTCTCCCGCCGGGGTAATCGGTACACTCGGCAATGGCCTGCTCGGCAATCTACGGGAGAGCGCCAATACCACTCCGGATCCGGTGAGCCTGCAATCTCTGCTGGCGGGGTTTCGTGATCAGGACGTCCGCCATGTGGTGATGGAGGTCTCTTCCCATGCCCTGGCGCAGGGACGGGTGCAGGGTGTCAGCTTCACCACCGCGCTGTTTACCAACCTGAGCCGTGATCATCTGGATTACCACGGCAGCATGGCCAGCTACGGGGCGGCCAAACGCAAGCTGTTCCGCATGCCGGGTCTGCGTAGTGCGATAGTCAATGCTGACGATAAATTTGGCCGTGAACTGCTCGACAGTTTGCCGAAAAGTATAGAGATGTGCGGTTATACCCTGAACGAGAGGGAGTGCGCAGCTTTAATGGTGGTCGGAAAAGAGCTGTGCCTGAGTCCCGCGGGCTTGCGGATGAAGGTACAGACACCGTGGGGGAATAGCACGGTAACAAGTCCCCTGCTGGGCCGTTTCAATGCCAGCAACCTGCTGGCCGTCCTCGCTACGCTGTTGATGCTGGATGTGCCACTGGAACGTGCGGTAGCCAGGCTGGCGCAGTTGGCCCCGGTACCTGGACGGATGGAGTCTTTCGGTGGCGGCAGCGTACCGCTAGTGGTGGTGGACTACGCCCATACCCCTGATGCGCTGGAGCAGGTGCTGGTTGCGCTGCGGGATCATGGCAGGCGGCTGTGGTGCGTATTTGGTTGCGGTGGAGATCGGGATCAGGGCAAGCGTGCGCTGATGGGTGCCGTTGCCAGGCAGCATGCTGATCAGGTCGTGATCACTGATGACAATCCGCGTAACGAGGATCCTGGCGGAATTGTCAACGATATCCTGGCCGGAGTCCCCGGTTACATTGATGTCGAGGTTTGTCACGATCGGGCCGGAGCGATTACCGGAACCATCCGGCAGGCATCCGCCGGGGATGTGGTGCTGGTGGCTGGCAAGGGACATGAGCAGTACCAGCAGATCGGTAATCAGAAACGCCCGTTCTGTGACCGGGATGTAGTGCAGTGTGCGCTGGCAGGCTGGGGTGTTCGCAATGACTGAGATGATGACGCTGGCAGCTCTGGCGGAACGGATCGGTGCCCGGTTCCGGGGCAAGGATCTTCCCTTCCGGGGGATCAGTGCCGACAGTCGGTCGCTGCAACCGGGAGATCTGTTCGTCGCCTTGCGTGGTCCCAGTTTTGACGGTCACGCCTTTGCCGGGCAGGTGCTGGCAATGGGTGCGGGCGCACTGATGGTGGATCACCCCGTGGACATCGCCCTGCCTCGCATTGAGGTGGAGGATACCCGGATCGGGCTGGGGCGGTTCTCCGCCGCATGGCGCAGTCAGTTCAAGCTGCCGCTGGTGGCGGTGACCGGCAGCAACGGCAAGACTACGGTCAAAGAGATGCTGGCGGCGATCCTGGGGCAGCAGGGGCCGGTTCTGGCAACTCGTGGTAATCTCAATAACGACATCGGCGTCCCGCTGACCTTGCTGCGGCTGCGCCCAGAACACTGCGCGGCCGTGATCGAGATGGGCGCCAACCATGCGGGGGAGATTGCCTGGCTGACCGGGCTGGCCCAACCCGCAGTGGCGCTGATAACCAATGCTGCGGCCGCGCATCTGGAAGGCTTCGGCTCGCTTGAGGGCGTGGCGCAAGCCAAAGGAGAGATCTACAGCGGGCTGGGTAGCGGGGGTACGGCGGTTATCAACGCAGATGATGCTTTTGCTGAACTGTGGCACAGCATGAATCGGGAGAGGGAGGTTATTACCTTCGGCCTGGAACGGGATGCCGATGTGACCGCGCAGTGGACAGGTGATGCGAATGGCAGCCGCCTGGCGCTGAAGGCTCCACAGGGCGGTATCGAGTTGAATCTGCGCCTGTCCGGACAACACAACGCTATGAATGCCCTGGCGGCAACGGCTGCGGCCGTGGCGCTGGGGGTGGATCTGAACACCATCCGGGCTGGTCTGGAGCGCGTGGTTCCGGTGCCGGGGCGGCTGGAGAGCAAACAGGGCGCTTCCGGTATCCGTATCATCGATGACAGTTACAATGCCAACCCGGCATCTCTGGAGGCTGCCCTGAAGGTGCTGTCGATGGCGGAGGGTACGCGTTGTCTGGTACTGGGTGACATGAGTGAGCTGGGTAGCGATGCGGTGCCGCTGCATGAGCAGATTGGGCGCATGGCGCAAGTCGGGGGTGTCGATCGGCTCTATGCCGTGGGTGAACTGAGCCGGGCCGCAGTCCGGGTGTTTGGTTCCAAAGGCTATCATTTTAGCACTCATGAACAGCTGATCACCGCTCTGCAGCAGGAGCTGAAAGCTGAAATGACGCTGCTGGTAAAGGGTTCGCGCACTATGCGGATGGAGCGAGTGGTGGCCGCTCTGCTGAGAACAGGGGAGAACGGCTAGATGCTGCTCTATTTGACCGAATATCTGGCCCAGTTCCATAGCGGATTCAATGTGTTCCAGTACCTTACCCTGCGTGCGATCCTGGGGGTGCTGACTGCTCTGGTTATCTCTTTTGTAGTGGGTCCGCTGATGATTCGCCGCCTGAACCACTATCAGATTGGGCAGACGGTGCGTGACGATGGTCCAGAAAGTCATCTCTGCAAGGCTGGAACACCAACCATGGGGGGGGCGCTGATCCTGGTGGCCATCGGTATAAGCACCCTGCTGTGGTCGGATCTGGGCAACCGTTATGTCTGGGTAGCCCTGTTGGTGACCTTCGCCTTTGGTGCGATTGGTTTCGTCGATGATTATAAAAAACTGGTACAACAGAATCCACGCGGCCTGATTGCTCGCTATAAGTACTTGTGGCAATCGGTGGTGGGGCTGTCGGCAGCGCTGTTTCTGTACTATACGGCGGAGAACCCGGTGGAGACCCAGCTCATTATCCCGTTTGTCAAGGATGTGGTTATCGAACTGGGGTTTGGCTATGTTTTGTTGACCTATTTCGTGATCGTGGGAGCCAGTAATTCGGTCAATCTTACCGATGGTCTGGATGGTCTGGCAATCCTGCCGTCAGTGATGGTGGCCGGTGGGCTGGGGATTTTTGCTTATCTTGCGGGCAATGCCGTATTTGCCAAGTACCTGGGCATTCCTTTTGTCCCCGGAGTGGGAGAGATGGTGGTGCTGTGTGGATCCCTGATGGGAGCCGGTCTCGGGTTTCTCTGGTTCAACACCTATCCAGCCCAGGTGTTCATGGGGGATGTCGGTGCGCTGGCATTGGGTGCAGCGTTGGGGGTGATTGCGGTACTGGTGCGCCAGGAGCTGGCACTGATGATTATGGGTGGCGTATTTGTCATGGAGACGGTCTCAGTGATCTTGCAAGTAGCCTCCTACAAGCTTACCGGGCGGCGCATCTTCCGCATGGCGCCGCTACACCACCATTTTGAATTAAAGGGATGGCCTGAACCCAGGGTGATTGTGCGGTTCTGGATTGTCACTATCATTCTGGTGCTGGTCGGGCTGGCCAGTCTGAAGATTCGGTGAATGGAATGACACTGGAAAATCGCCAACAGTCACAACCCCTGCCGCAGCAGACACTCGTTATCGGCCTTGGCAAGACCGGTCTGGCGTGTGCCCGCTTTCTCACCCGTCGTGGTGAAGCAGTGACGGTGATGGACAGCCGTAGTCAACCTCCCTCCCTGCAACAGCTGCGTGAGGAGCTTCCTGGCGTGGAGGTGATAACCGGTGGTTTCGACCCGGAGTTGCTGAGCCATGCAACCAGGCTGGTGGTCAGTCCCGGTGTTGCGCTGCGTGAACCGGCCATTGCCGCGGCTATCGACCGTGGGGTTCCTGTGATGGGAGATATTGAGCTGTTTTCCCAATATGCTGATGCCCCCATCATTGCAATTACCGGTTCCAATGGCAAGAGTACCGTTACCGAACTGGTGGGAGAAATGGCTCGTCACGCTGGTATAAAGGTGCAGCTGGGGGGGAATCTCGGTATCCCGGCGCTGGATCTGCTGCAACAGGATGCCCCTGATTTCTATGTGCTGGAGCTGTCCAGTTTCCAGTTGGAAACCACCAGTAGTCTGAATGCTCATGCTGCGGTGGTGCTCAATATCAGCGCCGATCACCAGGATCGCTATACCAGTCTGGATGAGTACAGCAGCGCCAAGCAGCGAGTCTATCGGGGTGACGGCGTGATGGTTGTCAATGCCGATGATGCGCGGGTGGAGGATATGGTGCATCGTGGTCGGCCGGTGGTGCGGTTTGGTGCCGGTAAACCGGAGACAGGTGATTTTGGTCTGCGCAGTGCCAATAGTGAAACGTGGTTGGCCAGGGGAGATGAATTGATTCTGCCGGTGCGTGAGCTGCGTATTCCCGGTCGGCACAATCAATTTAACGCGCTGGCGGCGCTGGCGCTCGGTGAATCAATGGAGCTGCCGCTGGCAGCCATGGTTGACGCACTGCGCAGTTTCCGGGGACTGATGCACCGCACTGAATGGGTGGCAGAACTTGGGGGGGCGAACTGGTACAACGACTCCAAGGCCACCAATATCGGCGCTACACTGGCCGCACTCAGCGGGCTGGACGGGCAAGTTGTGCTGATTGCCGGTGGCGAGGGCAAGGGTGCCGATTTTTCCACCCTGTGCCAGACCATCGCGGTCAAGGCCCGGGCAGTGATCCTGATGGGGCGTGATGCTTCGCTGATGGCGCGGGTACTGGATGGCATGGCGCCGATAGAGTATGCCAGCAGTATGGATGATGCTGTGGCTCGGGCGCTGCATTGGGCCGAGCCGGGTGACAGTGTGCTGCTCTCTCCCGCTTGCGCCAGTTTCGATATGTACGGCGGTTTCGAAGAGCGGGGCCGGGCATTTGTCACGGCAGTGACCGGTTTGGCCCGGCGGAAGCAGTGATGGCGCCGACAATCAACAGATCTTCCGCTCCAAACCGGGTTATTGCCGGGCGCACTGTCCGGCCGCGGCCAGAGCCAAAATATGATGTATTCATGCTGACGGTGGCACTGGCGCTGCTGGGAGTGGGGCTGGTAATGGTTGGCTCCTCCTCCATCGGTATTGCGGATCGGGATTTCGGGGTGCCATTCCACTATCTGATGCGCCAGAGCCTGTTCGTGCTGGCCGGACTCGTTGCGGCATGGCTGGTAACGCAAATTCCACTGAAGGTATGGGAGCAGGCCGGGCCGGTGCTGCTGTTGTTTGGTTTTCTGCTACTGGTACTGGTGCTGGTGATTGGCCGGACGGTCAACGGCAGCACCCGCTGGATATCGCTGGGGCCGTTTAACCTGCAGGTGTCTGAGTTCTTCAAGTTGTTCATGGTGATCTACGTTGCCGGTTATATTCAGCGCCATGAGGAACAGGTTCGTGCCAGCACCATCGGCTTCCTGAAGCCGATGGTGCTGCTGGGCGCGGCCTGTCTGCTGCTGTTGCTGGAGCCGGATTTTGGCGCCGCCGCGGTATTGACGGTGACTGTGCTGGGAATGCTGTTTCTCGCCGGTGTTCGCTGGTGGTTGTTCGGTGTGCTGGTATTCGTGGTGTGTGGTTTGGCCGCTTCGCTGGCCATCTCGGCACCCTACCGCATGGCGCGCATGACCGCTTTTTTGAATCCATGGGCGGATCCCTACGACAGCGGGTTTCAGCTGACCCAGGCGCTGATCGCGTTCGGGCGTGGCGAGTGGTTTGGCGTTGGCTTGGGGGGCAGCGTGCAGAAACTGTTCTATCTGCCAGAGGCCCATACCGACTTCCTGTTCGCGGTGATGGCGGAAGAGCTTGGTCTGGTGGCGGTGATCGTGGTAATCGCCCTGTTCACCCTGCTGATTTGGCGGGCGTTGCTGGTTGGCCAGGCAGCCTGGCAGGGTGGTCGTCCTTTTGCGGCGTACCTGGCCTACGGCGTCGGCCTGGGGATCTGTCTGCAGGTATTTATCAATATTGGCGTGAATATGGGAATCCTGCCCACCAAGGGGTTGACTCTGCCGCTGATGAGTTACGGTGGCAGCAGCATCGTTGCCACCTGTATAGCGGTGGCGCTGTTGCTGCGCGTTGAACATGAAAACCGTTTTGATGAAAACGGCAAACCCCGCGGGGGTGAGCCATGGTAGAGCGGGTGCTGATTATGGCGGGTGGAACCGGCGGACATGTATTTCCTGCCCTGGCGGTGGCGGATGTCCTGCGTGAGCGGGGAATCGAAGTCAGCTGGATGGGAACCCGGCGTGGTCTGGAGGCCGAGGTGGTGCCCGCCGCCGGATTTGAGATCGACTTTGTTTCCATCAGCGGAGTGCGCGGCAAGCGGCTGCAGGGTTGGCTGCTGGCGCCATTCAAACTGTCGGTGGCAATGATTCAGGTGATACGCATTCTGCTTCAGCGCCGTCCAGCCGTTGTGCTGGGTATGGGTGGTTTTGTCACCGGGCCGGGTGGAGTGGCGAGCTGGCTGTTGCGCAGGCCGTTGGTGATTCATGAACAAAATGCCATTCCGGGGATGACCAATCAACTGCTGGCGCGTTTCGCTACACGGGTGCTGGAGGCTTTCCCCGATGCTTGTCTGACCCGATTCCATGCGGTGCATACCGGCAACCCGATACGGCAGGAGATCGCCGATATTGCTGTTCCGGAGCAGCGTTTTGAACGGCGGCAGGAGCAGCAACTGCGGATTCTGGTGATTGGCGGCAGCCTGGGTGCCCAGGTGCTCAACTAAACAGTGCCGCAAGCGGTGGCCCGGCTGCCGGATCAGCACCGTCCCCATATCCGACATCAGGCGGGGAAGGGCAAGGATGAGGCGACCCGCACGGCATACCGGCAGGCCGGGGTGGAAGCGCAGGTTAACCCTTTTATCGGCGACATGGCTGAGGCTTACGGCTGGGCTGATCTGGTGATCTGCCGGGCGGGCGCGCTGACCGTGTCGGAGTTGGCGGCCGTTGGTGTTGGCTCGCTGCTGGTGCCCTATCCCCATGCGGTGGACGACCATCAGAGCCATAACGCAATGTATCTGGAGGTCAATGGTGCTGCGCTGCTGATTCCCCAATCCCGCTTGACGCCACAGGCGTTGGGGGAGCTGCTGCTGGAGTTTGTGGAGGATGCCGCACAGGGCCGGCAACGGCTTGTCGGGATGGCGGTCGCTGCGCATCGTCTGGCCAAGCCTGATGCGACGCAGCAGGTGGTGGAGCAGTGTCTGGAGGTGGCCCGTGGTTGAGATGATGGACATAGTGCATGAGGCCGAGACCGGCATGGGACGCATCCGGCGGATCCATTTTGTCGGGATTGGTGGCGTTGGCATGAGCGGTATCGCCGAGGTGCTGCAGAACCTGGGTTACAAGGTTTCCGGTTCCGACCTGCGGGAGAACACCACGGTAAAACGTCTGGTGGAGCAGGAGATACGGATCGATCTGGGCCATGCAGCCGCCAATGTGCGCGGTGCCGATGTGGTGGTAGCCTCCACCGCCGTGGCGGCGGACAACCCCGAGGTGGCAGAGGCCCGTGAGTTGCGTATTCCGGTGGTGCGCCGGGCGGAGATGCTGGCGGAGCTGATGCGCTTCCGGTTCGGGATCGCGGTGGCGGGCACTCATGGCAAGACTACCACCACCAGCCTGATTGCCAGTGTGCTGGCGGAGGGGGGGCTGGATCCCACCTATGTCATTGGTGGTCAGCTCAACAGCTCCGGGGTCAACGCGCGTCTCGGAGCCAGCCGCTACCTGGTGGCGGAGGCGGATGAGAGCGATGCCTCGTTCCTGCATCTACAGCCGATGATGGCGGTGGTAACCAATATCGATGCGGATCACATGGAGACCTACGGCGGTGATTTTGAGCGCCTGCGCCAGACCTTCATCGAGTTTTTGCACCATCTGCCCTTTTACGGGCTGGCGGTGCTGTGCATCGACGATCCGGTGGTGAACAGAGTGCTGCCGGAGGTGGCCAAGCCGGTGTTGACCTATGGTTTTGACGAGGCAGCGGATGTCCATGCGTTCGATCTGAAACAGGAAGGTGCGCGCAGTCACTTCCAGGTGATCCTGCCGGGTCGGCGGCGACCGCTGGAAATTACCCTCAACATGCCCGGTCGCCACAATGTATTGAATGCGCTGGCGGCCATCGCCGTGGCCAGTGAACTGGGCGTGGGTGACGTGGCCATCAGCAAGGCTCTAGCTGCCTTCCAGGGGATTGGGCGGCGTTTCGTCATTCGGGAAGATGTCGCCATTCCGAGTGGCAGCATTATGCTGGTGGATGACTACGGCCATCACCCCCGGGAGATTGAGGCGACCGTTGATGCCATCCGCTGTGGCTGGCCGCAATGCCGCCTGGTGATCGCCTTTCAGCCCCACCGCTATACCCGTACCCGGGATCTGCTGGACGATTTTGCTCAGGTACTATCCGCCGTTGATGCCTTGCTGGTACTCGAGGTCTATCCTGCCGGGGAAAAAGCCATCACCGGCGCGGACGGACGCAGTCTGTGCCGGGCCATCCGCAGCCGCAGTCATGTGGAGCCGGTGTTTGTTGAGCAGATTGATGATCTGGCTCCGGTGCTCAAGGAGATTCTGCAGGATGGTGACATTCTGCTCACGCTGGGCGCCGGAAGCATCGGCGCCGCTACTGCCCGGCTGCCGCAGCAGCTTGCGGAGCAGCCGGTATGACGGCTCTGGCCTCACAACCGGCACTGCGCGGTACCCTGCGTGAGGAGGAGCTGATGGCACGACATACCACCTGGCGGGTGGGCGGTCCGGCGCAGCGTTTCTATGAGCCGGCGGACAGCCGTGATCTTGCTGTGCTGCTGCAGACGTTGCCGGGGGACGAACCGCTGTTTTGGCTGGGGATGGGAAGCAATCTGCTGGTGCGCGATGGCGGGATCCGTGGCACCGTGATCCACGCCACCAACCGGCTTGCCGCACTGGAGCGGCTGAATGGCAACCGCACCCGGGTCGAGGCCGGAGTGCCGTGCGCCAAGGTGGCCCGGTTCTGTGCACGGGAGCGGTTGACCGGAGCCGAGTTCCTGGCCGGTATTCCCGGCACCATGGGAGGAGCACTGAAGATGAATGCCGGTGCCTTCGATGGAGAGACCTGGCCACTGGTGGTTGAGGTGGAGAGCGTTGACCGGTGCGGCGTGCTGCGGCGGCGCAAGCCGGCCGACTACCGGATCGGTTACCGGAGTGTGACGGGGCCAGAGGGTGAATGGTTTACCGCAGTCACCCTGCAGCTGCAGAGCGGTGATCCGGAGCAGGGCCAGTGTCGTATCCGGGCGCTGCTGGAGCGGCGCGGAGCGACCCAGCCCACCGGTCAGGCCACCGCCGGTTCGGTATTTCGCAATCCTCCCGGTGACCATGCGGCAAGGTTGATCGAGGCATCGGGTCTGAAAGGAGCCTGTATCGGTGGAGCCTGTGTATCGGAGAAACATGCCAACTTCATTATCAATACCGGCAGTGCCACGGCGGCGGATATCGAAGCGTTGATCGAGCGGGTGGTCGCCACAGTTCTGGAGAAACAGGGTATACGATTGCAGCGGGAGGTGCATATCGTGGGAGAGCGGGCAATATGAACGCAGCAGAGTTCGGCAAGGTGGCGGTACTGATGGGCGGCTGGTCCAGCGAGCGAGCTGTTTCGCTGAACAGCGGTGCGGCGGTGCTGGGGGCGCTTCGGCGCCAGCAGGTGGATGCCCACGGTATTGATGTCGGCCCGGACATCGCGCAGCGGTTGTGTGAGGGTGGCTACCAGTGCGCCTTCGTCATGTTGCATGGGCGGGGTGGTGAGGATGGTGTCATCCAGGGGGTGCTGGAGGCGCTGGGGATTCCCTACACCGGCAGTGGGGTGCTGGGTTCGGCGCTGAGCATGGACAAGGTGCACAGCAAGCAGATCTGGCAGGCGGCCGGGTTGCCGTCACTCCCGTTCGAGCTGTTGCAGGTGGACAGCGATCCGGCCACCGTGGTGGAGCGTCTGGGTCTGCCACTGGCGGTCAAGCCGGCTCGGGAAGGGTCCAGCATCGGCATCAGCAGGGTGACGCAGGCCAGACAGCTGCTGTCGGCGTGGGAGGGGGCGGCCCGCTACGATGCGCAGGTCATCGTGGAGCCGTGGCTGGAAGGTGGCGAATACACGGTAGCCATTCTGGGCGATGAACTGCTGCCCGTTATACGGATCGAGGTGGCGGGTGAGTTTTATGACTACCGCGCCAAGTACCAGGCGCAGGATACCCGTTACCGCTGCCCCTGTGGTCTCCCGGCAGGGTGTGAGCAGGAGATTCGGCAGATTGCACTGCAGGCGTTTCGTGCCGTGGGTGCGACTGGTTGGGGGCGGGTTGATTTCCTGCTGGATAAGCAGGGCAAGGCCTGGCTGATGGAGAACAATACCCTGCCGGGAATGACCGATCACAGTCTGGTGCCGATGGCAGCTCAGGCGGCTGGTATCGGTTTTGATCAGTTGGTGTGGCGGATTCTGGCGGAGAGCCGGGAATATCGTCCGGCGGAGCAGATGGATGTTCATCAAGCGTAGCAGTAACAAGCGCCAGGCCAGCCGCGCTCTGACGGAACGATGGTCGCGGTCGATCAACTTCCGGCTGTTCGCTGGATTGGCCGTGATTGCCGGAGCGTTGTTGGCTGTAAGCTGGGCCACTGAAAAAGTGGCGCAACCGGATATTCTGCCGCTGCGGGCGGTACAGGTTGAGGGGAAGTTTGTTCATATCACCCCTGCGGAGATCCGGGCGGCGATGACAACGTTTGCTGACCAGGGCTTCGTATCTGTGAATACCGAAGCGGTGAGGGAAAAAATCGAGTCGTTGCCATGGATAAAGCGAGCAGATGTTTACCGGGTGTGGCCAGACATGCTGCGTGTCACAGTAATGGAACAGCAGGCAGTAGCCCGCTGGGGAAAAGGCGGCCTGGTGAATCCGGCTGGTGGGCTGTTTGCTCCCGCGCTGGCCAGTTATCCGCTGGATTTGCCGTTATTTGAGGGGCCGGAAGCGATGCAGGGCAGCATGGTGCGGCGCTACCGGGAGATGCAACGCATTCTGGCGCCACTGCACTTTTCCGTGGTCCGTCTGGAGATGGATCCACGCCATGCGTGGCGGTTGGCGCTCGACAATGGAATGGTATTGGTGCTGGGTCATCAGGAGGTAAGTCATGAGCGGTTGCTGCGCTTTGTGCGGATCTACAACGGAGTGCTGGCTGCCAGAGCAGAGCAGATTGAGCAGATCGATTTACGTTATACCAATGGATTTGCGGTGCGCTGGAAGCTGGTTGGGGAGGTGGTTAAGGAAATGAACAATGTCTAAAAAAACTGAAAAAAAAATGATTGTCGGTCTGGATATCGGAACCTCCAAGGTGGTGGCAATCGTGGGAGAGATCAATCCGGAAGGGGGTGTGGAGATTATCGGCATCGGTTCCCATCCATCCCGCGGACTGAAGAAGGGTACGGTGGTCAATATTGAGTCCACTGTGCAGTCTATTCAGCGTGCTGTGGAAGAGGCGGAACTGATGGCCGGTTGCCAGATTCATTCGGTTTACGCCGGTATTGCAGGCAGCCATATTCGCAGTCTCAACTCCCACGGGATTGTTGCTATCCGGGACAAGGAGGTGGGTCAGGGGGATATCGACCGGGTGCTTGATGCAGCGCGGGCGGTGGCTATTCCGGCGGATCAGAAGGTGCTGCATACCCTGCCGCAGGAGTTCATTATTGATAATCAGGAAGGGATCCGGGAGCCCATCGGCATGTCCGGCGTGCGTCTGGAGGCCAAGGTTCACATGGTTACCGGCGCAGTTAGCGCGGCGCAGAATATCGTTAAATGCGTACGCCGTTGTGGGCTGGAAGTGGATGACGTCATTCTTGAGCAGTTAGCCTCCAGCTATGCGGTTCTGACTGAAGATGAGAAAGAACTGGGGGTGTGTCTGGTGGATATCGGTGGCGGAACCACTGATATTGCTATTTTCACCGAAGGCGCAATACGTCATACCGCAGTGATTCCCATCGCCGGTGATCAGGTCACTAACGATATTGCGGTGGCGTTGCGTACTCCAACCCAGTATGCCGAAGAGATTAAACTCAAATATGCCTGTGCCCTTACCCAGTTGGCCACTTCGGAGGAGACTATTGAAGTTCCTGGCGTAGGTGAGCGTGAGTCACGGCGGTTGGCGCGCAAGGTTTTGGCCGAAGTGGTGGAGCCCCGCTATGAGGAGCTGTTCATGCTTATCCAGGCGGAACTGCGGCGTAGCGGTTTTGAGGCTATTTGCGCTTCGGGAGTTGTGCTCACGGGTGGCTGTTCAAAAATAGAGGGAGCGGTCGAACTGGCGGAAGAAATTTTTCACATGCCGGTGCGGCTGGGCGTACCGCAGGCAACCACCGGTCTGGCTGATGTGGTGCGAAATCCGATTCATGCCACTGGCGTCGGGTTGCTGCTGTTCGGGCATGGGCACTGGAATAGCGGTCGGGGAGAACAACCATTGGATACAGGGGTGAAGGGAGTATGGCAGCGAATGAAAAGTTGGTTCACGGGTAATTTCTAGTCGATCAGATTTATTGGTTTTTATTTTCAGAAGAGGAGAAACATCATGTTTGAATTAATGGACTCTTTCAGTCAGAGTGCAGTGATCAAGGTACTGGGCGTGGGTGGCGGTGGCGGCAATGCCGTTGAACATATGGTGCAGCAGAACCTTGAGGGTGTGGATTTTATCTGCGCGAACACTGATGCTCAGGCTTTGCGCGGTTCATCGGCGCGTACCGTACTGCAGCTTGGCAATAATATCACCAAGGGACTTGGCGCAGGGGCCAATCCGGTTATCGGACGCGAGTCCGCACTGGAGGATCGGGAACGCATCATGGAGGTGATCGATGGCGCAGACATGCTATTCATTACCGCCGGGATGGGTGGTGGTACCGGTACCGGTGGTGCGCCGGTAGTGGCGCAGATTGCCAAGGAGATGGGGATACTGACCGTTGCCGTAGTAACCAAGCCATTTCCGTTTGAGGGTAAAAAGCGTGCCGAGATTGCCAGCGCCGGGACTGAGGAGCTGCGAGAGTATGTGGATTCGCTGATTACCATTCCCAATGAAAAACTGGTTCAGGTGCTGGGCAAAACCATGACTCTGCTGGATGCCTTCAAGTCGGCCAATGATGTCCTGCTGGGTGCGGTACAGGGTATTTCCGAACTGATTACCCGGCCCGGCCTGATCAACGTCGACTTTGCTGACGTGCGTACTGTGATGTCAGAAATGGGCATGGCGATGATGGGTTCCGGCGTTGCTTCAGGAGAAGATCGTGCCCGGTTGGCGGCAGAAGCAGCCGTTTCCAGCCCACTGCTGGAGGATGTCAATCTGCTGGGGGCATGTGGCATTCTGGTCAATGTTACCGCTGGAATGGATATGTCTATCGGTGAGTTTGAAGAGGTGGGTAATACAGTCAAGGAGTTTGCCTCTGACAATGCTACCGTGGTTGTGGGTACGGTCCTTGAGCCTGAAATGGAAGGCGAGATGCGAGTCACGGTTGTTGCCACCGGACTGGGGCAGCAGCAAATTGCCGAGCAGGAGCTGGACAAGAAGGTCAAGCTGGTGCAAAACGCCAAAACCGGCGAGATGGATTACAGCAAACTGGAGCGTCCGACGGTCATTCGCAACAAATCCACGGTGGCTGCACCTGGTCGTTTCGGTACCGCAGCAGAGGAAAATTCAATGGACTACCTGGATATTCCTGCTTTTCTGCGCCGTCAGGCGGATTAGATTAGGATTCACTTCTTCAGTACCCGGCCAGTGGTTGATGTTGGCCGGGTACGTGTTCAGACCTGTAACATTGTCACCTGTTCGCACCTTATTTGATGTGAATAGATAGCAGCGTACTCGTCCGGTATCAAGGAAATCGGGCTGCCCCGCATTATTTTCAGAACGTTAAACAGGAATTTTATCATTCATCAATAAAGGAACATTTTATGGATAAACCAACCGGTTTTCATTTAATCCTGTTCACTGCTCTTGCTGTATCTTTTTCCGGTAATGTTTTTGCGCTCAGCAAACAGGAGATGGGAACTGTTATCAATCTGGCCGGCAAGCAGCGCATGTTGACCCAGAAGATGAGCAAGGAGATTCTGTTGATTGCCAAGGGTATTGGTGTGAATGGCAACAAGGCTGGTTTGGAAGAAACTGCTGACCTGTTTGATAAAGCACTGAAGGGGTTGATCAACGGTGACAAGGATTTGGGGCTGGCAAAAACCAGTGATGTTGCCATTCGTGCGCAACTGGAGGAGGTTTCCGGGCTATGGGTGGAATTCAGGCCGAATGTTGATGCGGCACTGAGCGGAAAGGTTGATAAAACTGTGCTGGAAAAGGTGGCTGCGCAAAATCTGCCGTTGCTGAAAAGCATGAATGAGGCTGTGCAGATGTATGCGAGAATGAGCGGTTCCGATCTTTCTCCAGTTATGGTTGCCACCGTCAACCTGGCTGGCAAGCAGCGGATGTTGACACAGAAGATGACCAAGGAGCTGCTGCTGATTGCCAATGATATTGGTGTTGATGCCAACAAAGCCAGTCTGCAAAAGAGCGTTGCCCTGTTTGAACGTACATTGAATGCTCTGCTTGACGGTGATGGTGAACTTGGCCTGCCAGGAACCCGGGATGTTGCTACCCGGATCCGGCTGGACAGGGTGCAGAAATTGTGGGCTGACTACAAACCGGTGCTGGACAAGGCGGACACCTCCCCTGCTGGCTTGAAGAAAGCTGCCAGGCTCAACACTCCGTTGTTGGTCGAGATGAGCAAGGTGGTCAAGATGTACGAGAAGTTACTTCAATAATCCGGTTTGCGAACAACCACCGGGCCACGAAGAAATTGACTGCCGCTAGTAGTCTATCAATCAGATAATTTAGGATAAAGGCGCTTCAGCTTGATGCGGGCGTCCTCGGTAGTAAAGCGCCAGTCTGCAGGCCACGTCTTCTGGTTGCGATCCTCCACCCAGGCT
>JAJRUV010000163.1 GCA_024277595.1 Gammaproteobacteria bacterium | reverse complement strand
TACTGAATCTTGTAAACCGTGTGACTACTACCGTAGCGATATTCCATACCTTGCCACCTTCAATAATGCTAACGGCCAGTATCGCAGATAAATCTGACCGCCTAAAGGCGGTGGTTTTAACCTTCAACCGAGACGAATAAAGCCGGTTCCAGGCCATTAAAACCGGAAATTGTTTCGTGCACACTCCATATCATAGGGCCGGGATTATTGGCGGGAACTGCTGATACAGCATTATTTGTATTGCTATTTTCGTGTATTTCGTGTTCCCTATTAGGGTATCTATAATACTCTAAAGGTTGAAGGAATATATCTACTCATGCGCACCTCCCAGTTGTTACTCTCCACCCTGAAAGAGACTCCCGCTGATGCCGAGGTAACCAGCCATCAGCTGATGCTGCGAGCCGGTATGATCCGGCGTCTGGCATCCGGACTGTATACCTGGCTGCCGATTGGACTGCGGGTGCTGCGCAAGGTTGAAAACATCGTCCGCAAGGAGATGGATCGGGCCGGGGCGCAGGAGCTGTTGATGCCTGCCGTGCAACCCGCAGAGCTGTGGCTGGAGTCGGGACGCTGGGAACAGTACGGGCCAGAGCTGCTGCGACTGACCGATCGCCACCAGCGAGAATTCTGTTTTGGACCTACCCATGAAGAGGTGATCACCGATCTGGTGCGTCACGAGATCCAGAGTTACAAACAGCTTCCCGCCAACTTCTATCAGATTCAGACCAAGTTCCGTGACGAGGTTCGCCCTCGCTTCGGGGTGATGCGTGCCCGTGAGTTTTTGATGAAAGATGCCTATTCATTCCACCTGGATACTGACTCGCTGGAACAGACCTACCAGACAATGTACGACACCTATACCCGGATTTTTAGCCGTTTGGAGCTGGATTTTCGTGCCGTGCTGGCGGATACCGGCTCCATCGGCGGCAGAGCTTCGCACGAATTTCACGTACTGGCATCTTCCGGTGAGGATGTCATCGCATTCAGTGACAGCAGCGATTACGCCGCCAATGTGGAACTGGCGGAAGCAGTGCCACCCCAACAACCCCGTCCAACCCCCGAACAGCCCATGCAGCAGGTAGATACACCATCACAGCGCACCATCGAGGAGATCTGTGATTTTCTCGAAGTAGCACCATCCCGGACGCTCAAAACACTGCTGGTCAAAGGTGAACAGGAGAGCACTGTCGCCCTAGTGCTGCGGGGTGATCACGAACTGAATGTTATCAAGGCGGAAAAACTGCCGCAGGTTCACTCTCCCCTCACCTTTGCCGACGAAACGGATGTACATGCCACAACCGGGGCCGGGCCGGGATCGGTGGGTCCGGTGGGGCTCTCCATTCCGGTGATTGCCGATCACAGTGCAGCACAGCTTGCGGATTTTATCTGCGGCGCCAACCAGGACGGCAAACATCTGACCGGGGTCAACTGGGGGCGTGATCTTTCTGAGCCAAAGAGCATTGATCTGCGCAACGTAGTAGAGGGTGATCCCAGCCCGGACGGAAAAGGCACCCTAGTTATCAAACGAGGCATCGAGGTAGGCCATATTGTCCAGTTGGGGAACAAATACAGCGCGGCGCTAAAAGCAACCGCGCTGGATGAAAATGGCAAGCAAAGGACGCTGGAGATGGGTTGCTACGGAATCGGTGTATCCCGTCTGGTAGCTGCGGCCATCGAACAGAATCATGATGATCGCGGAATCATCTGGCCGGGTTTGCTTGCCCCGTTTCAGGTGGCGCTACTGCCGATGAATATGCATAAATCCCAACGGCTAGGCAGTGCCGCAGAACAGCTCTATACCGAACTGACAACCGCGGGCATCGAGGTGCTGTTCGATGATCGCAAGGAACGTGCCGGCGTCATGTTTGCCGACATGGAGCTGATCGGCATTCCACACCGGCTGGTGCTTGGGGAGCGAGGCCTCGATGCCGATATAGTGGAGTATAAAGGGCGTCACAGCAGTGACAGCCAGCAGATTGCGCTAAAAAATATTGTTGATTTCATCAAGCGGAGAATAAAATAGCCTCCTGGATGACACTTTTTCGGCTCACCACGGCACTCATCATTGGCCTGCTGCCGCAAAGTACCGCGACAGCCTATAGCCGTAGATCCTGAGCTGCGCAGCCGATTGCTTCAAGCAGTCCGGGAGAGTGATAGCTTCAACGACCGATTTACCGCCGAGGTCTGACTGAGATTGCAAGGCAAGGCGCAGTTTGCAGAGAATGGCTCGCCCTCTTCAAGAACTGCAACGCGGCATTGTGGTTTCAGTCAGACCCAAAAATCCTGCATTTCCAAGTAATTCGGGGGTATACACAGGGTACACAGTAAGACAATCCGAACTGATATTGACAGTTATCCCGGTGGAAAGCACCTTCGACCGCCGGACAATCTCCCGCGTTGGCGCACGGGATTTGATAAAGATCAGACCATTCTGGCTTGAGAAAATTGGCCACCCGGATGACGATCTGTTTCACCTGCAGACCAATCTGCGCAGGGGTTGCACCATCCTGCATTGTATGGATAATCATAGCTGTTTCCGAGTAAAGTGAGCCCTGTGTTTTAGCTGCAACTAAAGCTCCCTTATGCAGTAACTCGTAATTTGCATGGCTCCTCAATTGAGGGACCGTTAACGAGTGGGAGCGCTACGTAAGGCTCCAGGCAACAAACTCGAATAGTCAAAGGGAACGAATCGACCGATTTTTCAAAACAACACTCCCGGATATTGCTGATTCATTAAACAGCAATATCAATGACAATTTTCAAAAACCGGAACCAGCCGTATCTGCGTTTTGAAGCGGATTGAGTATAGACGTAAGCTGGCTGGGTTTCATGGCTAATCAACCTGAACTCGGGTTAAGGCCTAACATGACAAAATTAAAGAAAGAGAAACTGTGGATACCGTCATTCCGGTATGCTCCTGGCCGGAATCTATAGTTCAAGCTACTGGATTCCGGCTAAAATCATGCCGGAATG
>JAJRUV010000162.1 GCA_024277595.1 Gammaproteobacteria bacterium | reverse complement strand
CTGGAGGATGCCCTGGCGGTGCTTGCGCTGCCGGAGAAATACCGTCGGCGGCTGAAATCGACCAACAGGCAGGAGCGCCTGATTCAGGAGGTGCGGCGGCGGGAGCGGGTGATCCGGATCTTCCCCAATGAGGAATCCGCGTACCGGCTGATGGGAACATTGGTGGCCGAGATCCACGAGGAGTGGCAAGGCCGACGGTATCTGGATATGGCCGATTTCCATGAATGGTGGGAGGCGCAACAGCCGACCGACCAGCAGGAGTAGAACGTGGTTAGCATCGACCACTAAACCGGGAGCAATATCAATCCTGCAGAGGTGAATTTACAGCACAAATGGGACTTAACCCTTCCATGCCCACATACTATGTTTTGTGGCTGGTTGAGCAAAGTGCATAGCCAGTTATTTTAATTCGATCATGCCGAACTCGCCCTAACATCTCAACCCCTAATCTCCTCTTCTATTGCAACAAGCGCTTCCAGCGGCTCGGGAGCTTCGATGATTGGTCGGCCGATAACCAGGTAGCTGGCACCTGCCTGACATGCCTCGCCCGGTGTCATGGTTCGGATCTGATCACCCCTGGCCGCCCAGGATGGCCGCACGCCGGGAGTCACCAGACAAAACTCATCGCCATGCTGGTGCCACAAATCAGTTGCCTCACGTGGGGAACACACCACACCATCCATGCCGGATTCTCTGGCCAACGCAGCAAGACGCATTACGTTTTCCTTTGGCGTACCCATCAAACCGATCTCATGCAGCTCACTTTCACCCATGCTGGTAAGAATAGTTACTGCCGTTAACAAAGGTTGATGATCGCTCTGTTCAATGGCGCTGCGCGCCGTCTCCATCATACGACGACCACCCAGTGCATGGACGTTGATCATCCACACCCCCAGTTCAGCAGCGGCAGCACAGGCGCTCGCAACGGTATTGGGAATATCGTGAAATTTAAGATCCAGAAACAGATCAAAACCAGAGCCAACCAACTGCTCAACCACCTGCGATCCTGCGCGGGTAAATAGCTCTTTTCCAACCTTGAGTCGGCAACGTTGCGGATCAAGTTGCCGTGCAAACTGCAACGCCAGTTGCTGATCGGAAAAATCCAAGGCGACAATAATATGGGGGGGAGTAAAACAGCTATCCCGCATATCTGCTCATGGCACCACTAACGATAGAATCCGATTCGATTGCTGATTCTGTTGAATACCGTGCAGCGGTTTTACAGTTCCCCAGCTCTTGCAGCTCGGACACTGCCAGTGCAGTACCTTGCCTTGGAAACCGCAATTATTGCACAGATAATCAGGATCACCTTCCACCAGGCGACTGGTAACGCCACCGATTCCGGCAAACATCTGTTGTTCAGGAACATCTCCACAGCGGGAAACAAGTTCAACAAACTGATCCAGCCCGCGCAGTGATGGATATTTATCCAGATAACCAAGCAAAGCGGTCGCCGCCTGCTCACCACCCTGCTGCTCACAGATCATCGCGGCCAGCGCCAGCATGGTGCCAAGACCTCCATAACGTTCCACCATGGTTTGCAGGTAATCCTGCATCTGTTGCGGGACACCCAGCTGTTGGTAGCATTCATGCAACACCGGGATTACTTCCGGGAGGTAGTCGGCATCCTGTTGCTCAACACGCTGGAAGGCCAGCAGCGCCTCTTCATACCGGCCTGCTTCCATCGCCATCGAACCTTCGACAAGACTAGCGCGTACACACTGCGGCCAAGTAGCCCGGGCATGCTTGAGTATCTGCTGTGCCTGTTTGAGATCCCCCTTCCGGCGGGCTTCTTCAGTCAATTCGCAGTAGTGCTGGGCGATCATTGGCCGGACGTTGCCAACACCAGACTGTTCCAGTTTGAAACCCGCCTCGATAGCCTTCCGCCAATCTTTTTCCTGCTGGAAAATATCGATTAGATGATGCAGGGATTCAGCCAGATACTCCCCTTTCTCCACCATCTCCTGAAACAGATCCTCGGCGCCATCCAGCAGGCCGGCGCGCATATAGTCCTCTCCCAGCTCAAACTTGGCCCGAATCCGCTGCTTGTCACTCAGAGCGGTTCGGTTAACCAGGTTCTGATGAATCCGGATAGCGCGATCCACCTCCCCCCGGTTGCGGAACAGGTTACCCACTGCCAGATGGAGTTCCACCGTTTCACTATCCTCTTCAAGCATACGGATAAAGATGTCGATGGCCTTGTCGTGCTGGTCATCAAGCAGATAACTCAATCCCCGAAAATAGTCCGGCGGCAAACGGCTGGTTTCGCTGTTGCTGTGACTCTCCTGGCGGCGCGCCAGCAACCAGCCGGAGGCCGCGGCAACGGGAAGCAACAGGAACAGAACCGTCTCGACATTCATGTTATCAGCTGTCAGACCGGGGCGAAGTACGCAACTGTTCCAACTCTTTTTCGGCACCGTTAAGTGTCCTGCGCAAACGTACAGCCTCACCCTTGGCGCCGACTATTTTGCCCATCGTGGCCAGCACGCCAAGCGCGCCCCCTACGGCGATTGACAGTACAATCAACAACGCCAGCGGCATCTCAATACTGCCAAGATAGTAATTCACTTTTACCGGATCAATATTAATAACGGCGAAGCTCAATCCCACCACCAGTACCAGCAGGAAAAACAACAGGAAAATAATGCGTTTCATATCCGCTCCATCCCTTAATCGAGTGTTATCTCGTATCCTATCCCGCTATAGTGGTTTGCGCCAGCAAAAACAACTATCGCGACTGACCTTTATCAAGCTGCCGCTTCCCTGAAGAGACGGGTTCCCAACAATTTATGTAACTATTCAGCATAGTTGAAAATGAGTATGTAACTGTTCAGATTGCCCCTGAAATTCGTCAGTTCAAGGCGAAAAATGTGAGTTTACACGGGCCGTCCCCGCACATCCATGTGCTACACGGCATTGGAACATCCTGTTCGGCGTAAATGATCATTTTTGAACGCAGAAGTGGCGAATTTCAGGGGTAACCTGAATAGCTACCAATTTATCAAGATTGTTTACTCAACTCCAGCAACAACGAATTTAACCGGCCCACAAAGGTAGCAGGATCGTCGAGCTGCCCCCCTTCCGCCAGCAGCGCCTGGTCGAACAGCACCTCGACCCAGTCATCGAAACGTTTGCCTGGCTGCTCGTCCCGCAGCTTGAGCACCAGCAAATGTTCCGGATTCAACTCCAGAATTGGTTTGCTTCCGGGAATCTCCTGCCCTGCTTCCTTGAGAATACGTTCCAGGTTGCCGCCCATATCGTGGGCCTCGCTTACCAGGCAGGCGGGGGACTCTGTCAGACGGTGAGTCAATCGCACCTCCTTGATCCGGTCTCCCAGCACCTTCGTCACCCCTTCTACCAAATCCTGGAACTCTTCAGCTATCTTTTTCTGCTGCTGCTTCTCCTCCTTGTCTTCCAGCTCGCCCAGATCCAGTTCACCCTTGGCGATAGATTTCAGCGGTTTGCCATCGAACGCAGTGAGCGAGGAGATTAGCCACTCATCCACTCTGTCAAACAGCAGCAGAACTTCAATTTCTTTCTTGCGGAAAACTTCCAGATGCGGACTGTGACGGGCAGCATTGAAGCTGTCAGCGGTGATAAAATAGATCGCTTCCTGTCCGTCCTTCATGCGGCCGATATAGTCGGCCAGAGAGACGCTTTGGCTATCATCGCCGTTGTGCGTGGAGGCAAACCGCAGCAGGTCGGCGATGCGCTCACGGTTGGCGTAATCCTCCGCTGGTCCCTCTTTCATCACCCGGCCAAATTCGGACCAGAAGGTAGTGTATTTCTCCGGCTCGTTTTTGGCCATGCTTTCCAGCAGATCCAGCACTTTGCGCACCGAACCGGAACGCATGGAGTCGATGATCTTGCTCTGTTGCAGAATTTCACGGGAGACGTTGAGCGGCAGATCATTGGAGTCGATCACGCCGCGCACGAAACGCAGATAGTTGGGCATCAACTGATCGGCATCATCCATGATGAACACCTTGCGCACGTAGAGCTTGATGCCATGGCGGCGCTCCCGATCCCACAGATCGAAAGGCGCCCGTTTGGGAATGTAAAGTAGTGAGGTATACTCCAGATTACCCTCGATGCGGTTATGGCTCCAGGTGAGCGGATCTTCAAAATCGTGCGCAATGTGCTTGTAGAACTCATTGTACTCATCATCGCTGATCTCGTTACGCGGGCGGCTCCACAGCGCGGATGCCTTATTGACCTGCTCCTCACCCTCGGACTTCTCGTCGCCCGCCGCCTCATTGGGCATCAGGATCGGAATGTCAATATGGTCGGAATATTTGTGGATGATGTTACGCAGGCGAAAACCATCGAGGAACTCATCCTCCCCTTCGCGCAGATGCAGAACCACCTTCGTGCCGCGATCGGATTTTTCCACTGTCTCAACAGTGAAATCCCCTTCCCCGCCGGACTCCCAGCACACCCCGTGTTCAGCACCCATTCCCGCACGGCGGGTGGTAAGGGTTACCTTGTCGGCAACGATAAAAGCGGAGTAGAACCCCACCCCGAACTGACCGATAAGCTTGGCATCCCTGGCCTGATCCCCGGTCAGACTCTGTAAAAACTGCTGGGTGCCCGACTTGGCAATAGTACCGATATTCTCGACCACCTCATCGCGGGACATACCGATGCCGTTGTCGCGAAGGGTAATGGTTCGGGCGTCCTTGTCATAACTGGCATGAATTTTCAGTTCGCTGTCATCCTCATACAAAGCACTGTCACTGAGCGCCTCGAAACGCAGCTTGTCCACGGCGTCGGCTGCGTTGGAAATCAGCTCCCGCAGGAAAATTTCTTTATTACTGTACAGAGAGTGGATCATCAGCTGCAGCAGCTGCTTTGCCTCGGTCTGAAAACCCAGGGTCTCCTTGCGTGCTTCTACTGTTGTCATGTTCTGTTGGACTCCTTAAACACTAAAAAGACAGTTCTTGGGAGTCTGTCGGATTTGGGAATAATCTACTGCGCTGATGGGAGAGCGGCCAAAATATCCCCGGTTTTTCGTTAAATAGCCCCACTATTTGCCTCAAAACCGGAAACATTTTGACTCGTTCTCCCACCAGCTCGCTACGATTACCCAAACCCGACAGACTCCTAGATAACATATAAGGATACCATTTAACGACTTCAAGGATAAAATGTTCTTGACCCGGACCGCCGCACGGGCAAATACTGGGAAACCAAAAAAATCAGGCCGCATGACATGACAATACAACAGCTAGTTACCCAGCCCTTTTCTGATCAACGCCCTGGTACATCGGGGCTACGCAAGAAGGTTACCCGGTTCCAGCAGCCGCACTATCTGGAAAATTTCGTCCAGTCCATTTTTGACAGTGTAGGGAGTATTCAAGGGAAAACCCTCGTAGTGGGCGGCGATGGTCGTTATTACAATGAGCAGGCGATCCAGATAATCATCCGTATGGCAGCGGCCAACGGCATTGGCAAAATAATGGTCGGTCGCGCCGGACTGCTGTCCACCCCGGCAGCATCAACGGTAATCCGAAAATACCAAACCCACGGCGGCATTATTCTCTCCGCCAGCCACAACCCCGGTGGGCCGGATGGCGATTTCGGCATCAAGTACAACACCGCCAATGGTGGTCCTGCGCCGGAAAATATTACTGAGGCCATCTATCAATGCAGCAGGAAGATCGACCGTTATTTGATTCTGGACACCGCCAATGTTCCCCTGGAACAGTGCGGCAGCCATCCTGTCGGCGACATGGAGGTGGAGGTAATCGATCCGGTCGATGACTATGCCGAGTTGATGGAACAGCTGTTCGACTTCCCGGCCATCCGCGAACTGCTGGCAAGCGGATTCACCTTGCGCTTCGACGCCATGCATGCCATTACCGGCCCTTATGCCCACGAGATCCTGGAGAACCGCCTGGGTGCTGCCACCGGCACAGTCATCAACGGCACCCCGCTGCCGGATTTTGGCGGCCACCATCCGGATCCTAATCTTGCCCATGCCAGGGAGCTGGTAGAACAACTGTTCAGCGACAACGGACCGGATTTCGGCGCCGCCTCCGACGGGGATGGTGATCGCAACATGATTTTGGGGCGCAACTTCTACGTCACCCCATCAGACAGCCTGGCCTTGCTGACCGCCAATGCCCACCTGATACCCGGTTATCGCGAAGGACTCACCGGCGTTGCCCGCTCCATGCCTACCAGTCTGGCAGTGGATCGAGTCGCCGAGCGACAGGGAATCGACTGTTATGAAACGCCTACCGGCTGGAAATTTTTCGGCAACCTGATGGATGCTGGCAAGGTCACGCTGTGTGGCGAAGAGAGCTTCGGCACCGGCTCCAGCCATATCCGGGAAAAGGATGGTCTGTGGGCAGTCCTGTTCTGGCTGAACATTCTGGCCACTCGCAAGCAGTCTGTAACCGAGATCGTACAGCAGCACTGGGCAGAGTACGGGCGAAATTTTTATACCCGCCACGATTATGAAGAGCTGGATATGGAAGAGGCTCAGGGCATCATCGAGCATCTGGAGCGACAGTTTTCCACGCTGGAGGGGCGCCGCCTGGGCAGCTACGGTATGGAGTTGTGTGACAGCTTCAGCTATAGCGATCCGGTTGACGGCAGCACCAGTTCCGGTCAAGGGATTCGCATCCTGTTCAAAGGGGGTTCTCGCATCGTCTATCGCCTCTCCGGCACTGGTACTGTGGGGGCCACACTGCGAGTCTACATCGAATCCTACGAGCCCAACCCTGTTCGTCAGCACCTGGATCCCCAGCAGGCGCTCGCCCCGCTCATTGATATTGCCGTTGAGCTAGGGCAGATCGACAGTCGAACCGGCCGCGTCAACCCGTCCGTTATAACCTGAGCAGCTCCGGTATCCGGGATTCGCCTCACACGCCCGCAGAAAACTGCATAATAAAAAAACGTTAACTTATTAAAACTAGAGTTTAGAGCAAACCAACCCCCATCGAGCTAATCTTGTCTGCCCGAAAAGGTTGGTTGCTTTGTCGTTACGTCTTGTATTACGTGGATTTACACAGTTCATTCCCGAATCTTCCGTTTTCTTCCCTGTCCGGGGGCTCGAATTTTTTGCATTTGCGGTTCCACCATTCTCTTACAGCCACATGCCGAAAAAGATATACGAGTCCTTTGCGGATTTGCCCTGCCGTTTTGGGTATTCCCTGCCG
>JAJRUV010000161.1 GCA_024277595.1 Gammaproteobacteria bacterium | reverse complement strand
TTTTTGCAACGGTTCTTTACCATCCCGATCCAGGGTCTGTCCGCCTTGACCGTGCGCCACAGATCCTCGAATGCTTCCGGCGGCATGTCTGGGTGGCGCACAATATTGTGATTTCTGCCGATCAGCTCTTCGGATGTGAAGCCGCTGACTTTCGCGAAGTCACGGTTGATGGATTTGATAATGCCCTTAAGGTCAGTGGTGGAGACGATAAACTGCCCCTCCGCCATCACGACCTCCTTGTCTGTTACTGGTTCATTGATTTTCATGCTGCTGTTCTCCGTCGAGCGAAATGGTTTGTTGATCAGGCGCCGGGCTCGTCGCCGAGCAGGCCGAGTACGCCGTTTATCATCAGGTCATCCACGTCGAGGAGGATGATCATATGTTGTTCCAGGGTGGCGAGGCCGGCGATGGTGCATTGGTCTCCCGTATCACCAATCTGCGGAGCCGGCTGGATTTCTTCAGTGGCGATGTTGTGCACTTCAGAAACAGCATCCACCACCATGCCCATGGTGCGCTGGTTGCCGCCGGGATCCACTGCCTTGACTACGATGATTACCGTGGAGGGGCCGGGGGAAGTTTCAGGCAGGTTGAAATGGCTGCGCAGTTCGACGATGGGAACCACCGTGCCGCGCAGGTTGATCACGCCGAGAATGGCATCCGGCGTGTTGGGCATGGGCGTCACCTCGCTCCAGCCTCTGATCTCTTGCACCTTGAGAATGTTGATGCCGTATTCTTCTTCAGCCAGGTAGAAGGTGAGATACTGATCCACCCCTTCCTCGGCCTGTAGATCGATATCGATTTTTTGCGCTGCGTTATTGTTCATGGATCATTCGACCTCGGTCATGAAGCGGCAGCCAGTGCTGGTGCCGGGTTGGTGTTTCTGGTTTTGTGGAAGAGCTGAACCAGCCCCGGAATATCCAGAATCAGAGCCACCCTGCCATCGCCCAGAATGGTTGCTCCGGATACGCCTTCGAGCTGCTGGAAGTTGGTTTCCAGGCTCTTGATTACCACTTGTTGCTGTCCCTGCAGTCTGTCTATGAACAGGCCTGCATGCTGTCCTTCCGATTCCACTACTACCAGCAATCCCTGGTTCAGGTTGTCGGTGCCATACTGGCTGCCGAGCAGTCTGTTGAGGCGGATGACGGGGATGTATTCTTCGCGGAAACGGTACAGCTCTGCTGATCCGGTAACGCGCTTGAGATTTTCAGGGCGGATTTGCAATGATTCGATGATGGAGATGAGGGGCAAGATGTAGGTGTCCTTACCGATATTGGCAAGCTGTCCGTCGAGGATCGCCAGGGTGAGGGGCAGGCGAATCACCACGGTGCTGCCCTTGCCCTGGCGGGACTGGATACTGACGGTGCCGCCCAGATCACTGATGTTGCGTTTCACTACGTCCATGCCCACGCCGCGGCCGGACAGATCGCTGACTTTCTCTGCGGTGGAAAAACCGGGCTGGAAGATAAGGTTGTTGATGCGCTCGTCGGACAATTCTTCCTTGTCGCTGACCAACCCCTGTTCGACTGCTTTGTTGAGGATTTTTTCCTGATCCAGCCCGGCGCCATCATCGGTAATGCGGATCACGATGTTGCCGCTTTCGTGCTGGGCGCTGAGCTCCAGACGTCCCTGTTCCGGCTTGCCGCTTGCGGCGCGCACTTCGGGGGTTTCCAGGCCGTGATCCAGGGAGTTGCGCACCAGATGCACCAGGGGGTCGCCGATCTTTTCCAGCACCGTCTTGTCCACCTCGGTTTGTTCGCCGCTGAGTACCAGGTCTACCTTCTTGCCCATTTTTCCGCACAGGTCGCGCACCAGGCGCGGGAAGCGGTTGAAAGCGACGCTGATGGGCAGCATGCGTATCTGCAGCATGTTTTCCTGCAGCTCCCGGGTGTTGCGTTCCAGTAGCGCCAGGCCATTGAGCAGAGCCTCCGCTTTTTGCCCGCCTTCCTGAGCCAAGTTCAGCCCTACTTGATTGAGCATGGACTGGGTAATTACCAGTTCGCCCATCAGATTGATCAGAAGATCCACTTTTTTGATCGCCACACGGATGGAGCCACTTTCCCGGTTGGCAGCAGAGCGGGGTGGTTTTGCCTTGGTTGCCACCAGAGATTTTGGAGTGGGGGAAAGTGTTTCCGGCTCTGGCTGGTCTGCTGACTCAACTCTGGCTTCCCGGGGCTGCTCTTTTGCGCTTTCGATCTGACTGATCTTTAGCTCGCAGCTGTCTTCTACCCAGCTGAAGGTTTCGCGAATCTGTTCTTCGGTAACAGGGCCTTCAAGAGTTGCTTCCCAGCGCAGGTGGCAGTCGGCTGGATCCAGCTCCGAAAGGGGGGGCAGGGTGGATGCGTCGGTCTGGACTTCCAGCCTCCCCAGTTCCTCCAGTGCCTCAAAAATATGCAGGGGATCATTGTCATCACGGAACAGGTCAAAGCAGGGGGAAAACTGAATCTGCCACAGCCGGGATTCCCCAGCTGCCGGAAGCTCTCCGGTGGTTGCTTCGGGATTGCTTTCCAGCGCGGCTTCCAGGGATTTTTTCAGCTCGGCTACACGTGCTTCATCGGGGCTGCTCTCATCCTTTAACCCGTCCACCATTTCCCGCAGAATGTCCACGGAGGCCAGGAGCAGATCCACGATTTTTTCATCTACCTGCC
>JAJRUV010000160.1 GCA_024277595.1 Gammaproteobacteria bacterium | reverse complement strand
GAATCTTGTAAACCGTGTGACTACCGTAGCGATATTCCATACCTTACCACCTTCAATAGTGCCAGCGGCCAGTATCGCAGATAAATCTGACCGCCTAAAGGCGGTGGTTTTAACCTTTAATCGAGACGAATAAAAAACTTTCGTTCTTTTGAGGACGAAACCATTTTATTAGACGAGTATACACGTTTGGCAGGGCCGAATGGATCTGGAAAATCAACAATATTGCAGGCACTTAATGTATTTTTTAGGGTTCTTCCCTGGATTGTGTGGGTCAAACAACCCTGAAATGGGCAAATCATCCTTGACAGAGAGAATGGCCGCCACACGATCGGCAGCCAGGAGGGGATTGGGGGTGTCCGGCTCTTGCGCTGCAACATGCCTGCAGCGTTGGAAAAACAGCCGAACGAAACATCTCCACAGCTCCCCAATCCCCTCATGCCGACCAGTCTCGGGCGGCCATTCTCTCTGTCAAGGACGCAGCCGCTGCGCGGTGATTTGCAACCTTGGCCACACGATCAGGGGAAGACCCATCTCTTTGGCCGGGAAGAGCCTGTCAAGGGCTTGGCCGCTACGCGGTGGCGACCATGCGAATTCCACATGAGATGACGAAAAACCATCCACATCCTGGTTGTGCCTTGTAAATCAGTGAGTTAATGCCGGGTTTCGTGCCCCGATACGGAATGCCGGACCAATGACGGCAACTTGACTCCGAAACCCGGTTTGCTAATAATAGAGCACTGCATCCATGACAAAAACAGGAACAAGACCTATGAATAGACGACTAGCGGCAGTTATCCTGCCCGGCCTGCTCTCTTTTCCTCTCACCTCCGTGGCAGACAGTGGCCCGGGGTGTGGCCTGGGGCAGCAGATTTGGGCTGGCAAGAGCGGTTTGGCCGCCCATGTGATGGCGGCGACGACAAACGGCACATCCTCCAACCAGCTCTTCGGTCTGTCATTCGACAGTTTGGGATGCGACGGAGAGAGCATGATTACTGCCCAGTATCTGCGCAAACTGTATGTGACCAACAATCTGGACAACATTGCCCGCGATGCGGCGAAGGGTGGCGGGAATCATCTTCAGTCCCTTGCTGAGCTGATGGAGATTGCCGAACAGGACAAACCGGCATTCTTCAGCATGACCCGGTCCAGCTATGAGGCGCTGTTCTCCGACTCTTCCGTTGCGACACCGGGACAGTGGTTGACGGTGCTCGATCGAGCACTGCAGACCGAGCCGAATCTGGCCAAGTATGCCAGCAACTAACATAGCGGAATTGCGAGGAGAATAACGTGAAGAAACCTGTCATATTGATTGCGGCGGCTGCCTTTGTTGTATCCATGTCCATCCAGGCGGAAGAGACCGGATCGGGTTGTGGCCTGGGCGCGGAGGTGATGAAAGGGAAGTCCGGCAAGGGTGCCAATATTGCCGCGGCTCTGCTGAATAACCTGGTTATTCCCAATACGACCTTCATGACCACCGGAGATGGCTTGATGGGCTGTGATCCAACCAAAACCGTTGAGCGTGAGAAGATCAAGAAGGTTTTCGTTGCCGCCAACTTCAACGATCTCTCTTCCGATACCGCCCAGGGGGGTGGTGCTCATCTGACTGCACTGGCTCACATCATGGGGATTCAGGAGCAGGACATCACCACTTTTGAACAGCTCACCCGGGTGCACTACGAGGATCTGTTCGGTGCCGAGGGTGCAACCAGTGATACTGTGCTGGCATCTCTGAATTCGGTGCTTGGGGGGCATTCCGATCTGGCGAAATATGTCTCACAATAACCGAGTCGGCTCTTTTCTGTAGCTGAAAGGCCTGCCTGCGTGGCAGGCCTTTCTTTACGGGTGCATGTATCTGCCGGATCGCAGCTGCATCCGGGACAGATCCGAACGCTGTACAATCGTCCCTCGTCCCTTGCAGATATGGTTCGATTCTCCCTCCCTTCCGCTCTTGCGGCATCTCTGTGCTGCGTTCTATTTTACGGGCATACGGCACTGGCCGCACCCCAAACCATAGATGAACTGCTTGCCCGGGGTGACTACGATGCCGCAGCCGAGGCTGCCAGATACTCACCTCATCCACTGGGAAAACTGATCGACTACTCCATACGGCGACAACTGGCAAGCCATCCCATGTGGATGGCGCTGATTCACTACAGGAAGGGGTTGTCGGGAAAACTCGCCAGTCAGGTGGATGCAGAGCATTTTTTTCTATCCCGTGCCGGCAAACGCAACCCGGAAAAGGAGCTGATGGCCACGCTGGCGGCACTGTATGCAGAAAAACCGAAAAAACCCCTGAGACTGACGCCCTACTGCCGTTTCGTGGCGCGCCGGCATTGGATCGTTCAGGAACTCGGAGAGCTGGGTAGTCTGCTGCCACAGCGCCGCTGCGAGGAGTTTGAGCGCTATAGGAAGTTTCTCGACGCAGAGGTACTGACAATCATTTTTCCCGCCGCCCAACCCAACAGTCCCTCATCGGCCTTCGGGCATACGCTGCTGCGCATCGACCGCCGGGACCAGAAACCGGAAACCCGGATGCTCAACATGAGCCTCAACTTCGCCGCCGAGGTGCCGGTCGATGTGAACTCGTTCAGCTATGTGGTCGGGGGGCTGGCCGGAGGGTTCAGGGGCAGATTCCGGATGCTGCCCTACTACATGAAGCTGCGAGAATACCGCCAGATCGACAACCGGGACATATGGGAGTACAGCCTCAGGCTGGACAAGCAGCAGATCGACATCATTCTGCGGCACGCCTACGAGATGCTGATCGCCTACTATGACTACTACTTCTTCAGTGAGAACTGCTCTTACCATCTCCTCTCCCTTCTCGATGTGGCGTTTCCGGAGCAGCCGCTCATCGACGAGTTCCCGATCTGGACGATTCCGATAGATACCATCCGTGTCCTGGAAGAGCGCGGCCTGATTCGGGAGGCCCGATATGTGCCCTCCATGACACGGATAATCAGGCAGCGCCAGCAGTTGCTTACTGCAGATCAGGTATCGTTGGCCGCCAGCGGCTATCGGGATGGACTGGACTCGATCCGGCAACCACTCTCCGAGCAACCGGAGAAGACTCAGGCGCAGATTCTCGATCTGCTGAGTGATTACCAGCGCTACGGCAGGCTGAACAGCGCTGGCGAATTCAGTGCTTCGCTGGATGACACGGAGAAAGAGACTCTTCGATTGCGCAGCAGGATTGCCGTCAATACGGAAGAACCGGAGGTTGCAATGCCCGGGGTCTCTCCTGAAAAAGGGCATGGTACGGCAAGGGTGGCTATCGGTATGGAAACTGTGGACGATGCTACGGCCGCCTTGCTTCAATTCCGCCCTGCCTACCACGATCTGCTCGATCCCAGTGATGGCTACGGCAGTCATTCAGCCATAGATTTTTTCAATCTTGCCGCAGGCTGGGATGAGGCGGGTAAAGAGCTGTTTCTTCGTTCATTTACACTGCTGGACATCCAGTCCCTGGAGGCCAGAGACAGCTTTTTCAAACCTGTCTCGTGGCGCACCCGTATCGGATGGGAAAAATACCGGGCTGAACTGCCCACGAAATTTACCGCTCTGGGGGGAGCCGGTCTGGCCTGGCGACCCGCTTCCGCCGCCCCGCTGGGTTATCTGTTTCTGGAAGGCTCCGTGATCGATTACCGTGCCCTGGAAAAACGCACCAGACTGGCCATGGGTGCTCGAGCCGGCATGCTGTGGGAGCCGTTACGACACTGGCGTCTGCTGGCCGAAATCGACTACCAGCAGGATCTTGCCAATAACACCGGTATCTGGAGAGGTTCCCTCCAGGGAAGTTATGCGCTGCGCAGACAGGTGGCGCTGGTCGTGAAACTGTCCGGAACAAATCTTCCGAACAACAGTGCCATCGCTCCTGCGAGACATATAGGTGCCATGATACGCCTCTATTTTTAACGCCCGAGATTCAAAGGGGTCACCCATCGATTCATCGGCTCTTCCCTGGATCGAGTGGACAGAGCTGCAAATCTCTGCGCAGCACCGGCACCTCCGCCTGGCGCTGCACCAGCACCGTCTGCTCACGGCCCGCCCCGGCGAGCGACACCTGCGCGGGCAGATCGAGCGGGCCGTCGCCCCGCCGCCAGCACCAGCGCCGGTGTCAATGCCCCCAGCCGGATCGCAATGCGCTTATTCATGGCCGCCTCGCCGCTCAGTCAGTAGAGATACACCGCACCGCTGGCGGGAGTGCTGTTGCTTTGGCTCTGATCGCCGCCAATGCCCGTGGCAAGGCTGGACTCGAACAACGTAAAACAAAACAGGACACCCATAAAATAGCAATTCGACACTAATACAGTACAGAACGCGACTATTACCGGTCGGTATTCTGGTCAACCAGATTTATGGTGGCAGTATGAAAACTCTCTCCCTTCCTTTGCTGCGGGGTTCTTGATGTAGTCCGCGAACAGGTTGGCCTTGTAGAGATCGTCCTGCGTGGTGATGACATTCTCGATTTCGGAGCTGTCCCTGGCTTCCTGCAGGACCAGGGTATTGATTAAAATATGCTCATTGGGGATGGTTGCAGTCATACCCTTGAGTTCCGCCAGATAGCGGTGCGCAGGAGCCAGTTTTTTCAGTACCGCGCGGGTTTCCAGCTCGGTTTGAGGCGGTAAAAACGGTATTGTGGTCTGAGGCATGCGACATCCTGCAGCTGATTTATTTGTATAAGAAAGGAATTCTGGGGACACAATACTTAATTCCCCTTCGGACCTGGTTTCTTTTTCCTCAAATCATTTCGTCCGAGCAGCTTTTCCGCCAATTGCACAAAATCATTATCGCCCAATGGACGCCCGGTTCGTTCGTGCCGTTCAAAATCCAGTATATCCTTTGGCTGCAATTCCTGCAGGTAGGCCCGCCAGTCCCCAATCAAAGACAACAACGGCTCCACCGCCACAATACCTTTATCATCCCGCCCCTTCAGGTGCGCATGTACACTGCTCCATGGATAGTCCCAAGCGTTTTGCGCCATACCTGCCTTGACCGGATTCAGTTCAACATAAGCCACCGCCCGCAGTAACCAGCTCTCATCCATCGGGTACGAAGCAAACCGCCCCTGCCAGAGATAACCTCGCCATTTCTCCCGGAAATTGATCATGCGGGTGTAGCGTCGATGAGTTTCCCCAATCGCCCGGCTCAGATTGGAAGCCTTGTCCGGCCGGACGATCAGATGAACATGGTTCGTCATCAGACAATAGGCCCATATCTCGATACCCGCCTTTCCACACCAGGTCTTCAACAACGACAAGTAGGCTTCGTAATCCTCGTCACAAAAAAATACATCCTGCCGACGATTGCCTCGCTGCGTGATGTGATGCGGATAACCCGGTAATATGATTCTCGCCAGCCTTGCCATGACACAAAGTTTAACAGCAATTAAGTATTGTGTCCCCAGAATT
>JAJRUV010000159.1 GCA_024277595.1 Gammaproteobacteria bacterium | reverse complement strand
GTCAGCGCCCATGGCGGCGTTGCGCCTCTTGCAAAGGGCGATGGCCATTCGCTGCGAGGCGCGCCTTGCCCTGAACGCTGACAGGCCAACTGTATCCTGATTTATCACCTTGACGGAGTACTAGACTTGTACCGTATTTTTGTCAACAGGACAAGCAACGCTTGGCGCAACCAAACTTATTGAACTGCTTTTAATGAAAAATAATTATTCTACACAAATCCTTGTCATTGCCCTTGTTTTATTGTGGTTGGCAGGCTGCAGCCTTGAGACTGTTCGTCCTTGGGAGCGAGGTGTTCTGGCGCAAAAAAAGATGCAAATTCCTGCCGATGAACTGGAGGCATTTAGCGACGAACATATCTATTTCAGCAAAGAGGCCGCCAGCGGTGGACAAAGTATTGGTGGCGGAGGCTGCGGTTGCAACTGATGAGAAAAAAATCCGCTGATAATAGTAACCCGGTCGCTATCCGCAAGGCCCTGGCCATGGCAACATCTTCCCTGCTGATTGCTCCGGCTGTTGCTGCGGAAGGAATTGATCCGGAGCTGCCATGGGCGATTGACAGCTCAGTCCTTTATTACGATGAGCAGGATCGCGTACGGGTTATCAAACCTGTACTTTTGGCACGCAAGGAGATTGGTGAAGACCGTTTTCTTAACGTACGTGCTGTGTTCGATACCATGACCGGGGCATCACCCAATGGTGCTGCGCCATCATCGCAACCCCAAACATTCACTACGCCATCCGGTGAAGAGACTTACACGGTGCGGGCCAACGAATACCCCATGCGCGATTTTGAAGATAATCGCGTTGCAGCCAGTGTCAGCCTGGAGACGCCCATCAGCCGGATGGTTAAGGCCGTGCTGGGCCTTAATGGTTCTGTGGAGTCCGATTATATCGCCGTTGGTGGTTCGGCCACACTGGCGAAAGATATCAATAACCGGCTTACCACTCTCGCGAGCGGCATTGCTGTCAGCTATGATCTCATCCGGCCTGACAGCAATATTCCCCAGGGGCTTGGTACCATGACCAATACCACTGGTGCCTTGATGAGTGCTGCCAGTGATGATGACGACGACGATGATGACAATGACGGGGATGATGGTGAGCAGAAGGTCGTTGTCGATCTGCTATTCGGCATCACCCAGGTAGTCAACAAACGCACTATTTCCCAACTTAATTACACGTTGGGTTTTAGTAATGGCTACCTTACAGACCCGTACAAAATTATCAGCCGTGTCAATGCGGCCAGCGGCCTTCCAGCCGGGTATCTGTACGAGAAACGCCCAAACGACCGTCTGCGCAACAGCCTCTACTGGCATACCGCGCACCAGTTCAATGAAGACAGCATCCATTTTTCCTATCGATATTTTTGGGATGACTGGGGCATCAGAGCCCATACTGCAGATCTGAAATACCGCTTCGAGCTGGGTAGTGGTCACTACCTGCAACCCCATGCACGCTATTACACTCAAACTGCCGCTGACTTTTATCGTTACAGCCTGATTAGTGGAGAAAGTACCCCCCGCTATGCCAGTGCTGATTTGCGCCTCGCTGAATTCACCTCCACCACCTTTGGAATCAAATATGGCATGCCACTGCTGGACGGTGAATTGACTATGCGGATAGAGCAGATGCGCCAACAGGGAGAGAGCCACCCTGACGATGCTGTTGGTGACCAAAAAAAACACGATCTGTTTCCCATACTGGAAGCTACCATCATCCAGTTGAGCTACTCGTTTGCTTTTTAGCAGGCTGTTGAAAAACCCTCGCACTCGCCCGAGGCTTTTTCAACAACCTGTTAGAGCGGAACTCCTTGAAATACATTTGCCCTGAATGCGGACAGCTGAGGGTATCCGCTAAACTACCGCCTGCCAAAGCAGGCGGGTTGGCGCATTCGGTGCTGATGACTAAAGCCATCAACCTTGCACCGTCATAAACGCGCATGAGTCAAAACATCAAAGTCAAAGTTACCGTCTAAAGACAAGTGGTTTTAACCAAAGTCCTGGAAAATAAAGTGCGATTCCCTCAGCAGATGAACAGGCAGGAAAAAACCAACAGCTTGCATATCAGCTGATTAACACAATGTGAGAGCAGCCAACCGCTGTTTCTACTTGCGGTTCCGCCACTCCCCCCAAAAAAAAGGCGACACTACTGGTGCCGCCCCGGGCTCTTCATCTGAGCAATTTCTATACAATATTACGTGGCGCAAAAGACATGTGAACAAACTCCTTCTTGTACTTCGATTCACCGATCTTCTTCACCTTGGAAACACCCATTTTGAAATTGTAGTTGCCGCTGATATTGTCCACCACGCGCCCCTGCAACGCATTACTGGCTTGCCCCTTGCCGGGACTCAAAAAATAGGAGTACATCACCCCTTTTTTCACCGCCGGCGTAACCATGGCAACCGCCTTGGCCGCCCCTTTGTCAAGCTTGATATGACCATTCTTCATCAGTTCGGAAAACTGGAAGTCATCACCCCCAACCCCTTTGATGGTATGGACGTGGTAAGGCACCCGATCCGAATGCATCAGAACCCAGTCACCCGATTCAATGCCACGCGCCTTGGCATCATCCGGATGTATCTCTACAAAGTTCTCCGGCCAACGCTGAGCAATGTACGGGCGGCGCTCCATATCATCAAAACCCGACTGCCACACCTCATTGATGCGACCATTGGTATGCCACAACTCATCATCCTTCGGACTCATCCAGGACCAGTAATCAGAGAACAGACTCCAGGGGTGTTTCTGGATATTGATCCGGCCAGTTTGAGTATTGAAATGGGTGGTTTTCTTGTTGAGCATATTAGCGCCAACATATTCGCCCCTACGCTGCAGATCTGCCTCGGTCAAGGTGGTGTCATGCAGGCGCACCGTCCCATGTAATTCGCCGGTTGCATAGTTGTAGAAAGTCGGTCCCTGGATCCCCTCTGTGCCCATCTCGCGCAGTTTTTGATGCAGGGTTTTGCCCTCTTTGTGAGCAGCCACCTTGATCATGTGATAGGCCTTGCGGTTACCCCGGCTGAAGCGTGATGACTCTTCACAGACTTCATTAGAGTCTTTCCAGTCAAAACCGTCGAAACCCATCCGCTTGCCCAGTTGTGCAATAATCCACCAGTCCGGCCTGGCCTCTCCCGGTGCATCATAGAACTTTGAATAGAGCCGAATGCGGCGTTCGCCATTGGAGCGTACAAAATCCTCCTCTCCCCAAGTGGCTGCGGGAAAGACGATATCAGCATATTTGGTACCAATGGGGTTGCGCAGATAGATATCATGATCGAGCACTACCATTCCACCGGAATCAGCGCGTTTCTTTAGCGTGCCGATGATGGATGCCTTATCCTTGGAACGCACCTGATGAGGATTGTTGGTTACCAGCTCATCGAACTTGTCCTGCAAACCCTCGGAACCACACATAGCCTGTATCCAGGTCGTACCCACCACATGAGCCAGACGTGTGTGACCGGAAACCAGCCAGCGATCCGTATCCAGGGCACGGCGGCGGCGGCCCGGAACCTTCTCCGGTGACTTGTTGCGCGGGTATTTGCCACCACCGGTGCCGCCACGCTGATGACCACCGAAGCGACCCACCATCTGACCCGGTCGCCCGCCAGCTCCGCAGATAGTGGCGATGGAGCTGATGGCATTGGTATTACCGGTATTGTTGGACCAGTAAAAGCCTTTTTCTATGCCGAAGGATGCCTTGGGGCGCTCACCCTTGCCACCACCGGTCAACCACTCGGCTGCCTGATAGATCTGCTCCACCGGAATACCGGCAAGTACAGCCGCAGCTTTGGGTTCATGCTCTTTCTGCGACAGCAGCCACTGCTTGTAACCCTTCTTGCCATAGACGCCATCGGTCTGGAACTTGCCCCAGGTGGTGCGCCACTGCCAGGGGGTATTGCGCGTTCCCTGTCCAAAGCCGGAACTCGACTCCCACATGTTGTTGACCCACTTGTCTATCCACTCCTTGTCCTCCCAGCCCTTCTCCAGGATGACCCGGCTGATGGCCCCCAGTACCACGGTGTCGGTACCGGGATAGAGCTGGATATGCAAGGCGCCCCTGGATTTGGCATAGGCCAAACCGGCGGTCTCGCGCGGATTCAACCAGATGGTTTTCATCCCTTTCTCAATGGCCGGACGGATGAACTGGGTGAAGATCATGGTCTTGGTTTCGTAAGGATCAGTACCGCAGATCATTAACACATCGGCATCGCCCCAATCCTTGTAGGACGGAGCGAAGTTGTCAAAACCGGCATCACGAAACCCCGGCGTCGAGGTTACATCTGAAGGCGTATCGTGGAAAGTAAACGATGCCGTCCTTATATGCCGCTTGGCAAACTTGGAGACGGCATACGTATTCTCAACAAATTGATAGGAGAACTGTTTTACCGAGTAAGCATTAGCTCCATGCTCTTTGATCACATGCTTGCCTACCTCAGCAGCCACATCAAGCGCAAGCTCCCAGGATACCGGCTGCAGCGTTCCGTTAATACGTATCAATGGCTGGGTCAGTCGATCCCTGGTCGGTGTATCCGGATTAAAGCACTTCTGTGCAATAGTACCGCCACGGATGCTGGAATCACCACCAATGTTAACTACCTTTGATTCCCGGTCAGGGATAATAACCACATTGTGTGGCTTACCCTTGTGCATCACTACGTTGTGTTGGGTGGGAGCCACCCATGATTTCAGCATGGCGGTGGGAAAATCCTCCCCGAAAGCATTCTGACCGGCCTTGGGGCCACCATCCGCTGCACTGGTTGGCCAGCGATACACGTTATAGCCACAGGCAACAATACAGTAGTCGCAACAGGTGGTCAGTTTCTCCGCATTTTTTGGCGGCAACGGTACACTGTCCCTTGGAGTATATTCTTTAGACATTACCAATCCTCCTAGGATTTGATCAAGTTCTGGTTGCGACCGTACAGCAGGCCCATGATACCGACGGCATAGATATCATCACCATCAAGCTCCAGAAGAACCTGCGGCAGACTCTCATAGGCCTGACCGGATGCGACGATGCCATGCCGGGTAAGGTCAAAGGTGGAGAGGTGCATCGGACACTGTCCCAACACCCGATGATTGTCCACCGCCTTGTACTGCCCCTGCAGAGGTCCACCCTGGTGAGTGCATACGTAGCTGAAAGCCACCACATCGCTCTGCGGGCCGATAGCACCACCTGCTTTTGCTCCACCCATTTTGACCAGCATGGCCGAACTGTGGGCACCGTTATCCGGGTAGCTAAAATCCACCGGTTCGTCATCCTTCAACTCGCTCAGTCTGGCAATATGCTTGCGCGGATAGTTCACCACCTCCGCATGAACACTGCTCCCCGGAAAAAGCGAGAGGGAGATGGTGCTGACTGAAACAACGGTGGCACTGCCGGTCATCAAAAACCTGCGCCGGGTCATCATGCACAGATCGTGCTCAGCTGCGCTCTCTTCATCTTTCTTGACAATTTCAACAGGCGTTGTCATTTCTTCGCCTCCATAAGTTCTTGCTTGGTAAACAGGGGGGCATAGTCAGGCAGCTCCGGTGGATCAATGAGTATCTCCTCACCAGAAAACGCCTCAAGGAAAGCGAGCAAATCCTCTTTCTCCTCATCCGTCAACCCCAGCGGCTTGATAAGCTGGCTTTTATTCTCGGGGAAAAATGTGGTACGCCCCTCCTCATCCATTCCGCCACGATTATAGAAGTCCACCACCTCCTCCATGGTGTAGAAAACACCGTTGTGCATGTAGGGAGCGGTGTACAAGGTATAACGCAGCGTAGGAGTACGGAACTTGCCCCGATCCCACTTGTTTTTGGTGCGATAGTAGAAACCCCAATCCGACTTCGCAGTACGGTATCCCTCTTCGGTCTGGCCTTTTGCGTACTGTTCAAAACGGAAGGTAATCTGGGCCAGACCCTCCTCCTCCCAGCGTTTGTTGGGTGGAATGCCAATATTGTAGTAACTGAAGTCAGTCGCCATGGCGCCATTGTGGCACTGAATACAACCCGCCTTGCCTTCGAACAGTTTTTTACCGCGCACCTGCTGTTCACTCAGCGCAGCTTTATCCCCCTGTAGATATTTATCCAGTGGAGTGTCCCGCTGCACCAATGTCCGCTCATAGGCAGCAATCGCTCGCCACGCATCACGAATCAGTGGCCATTCGGTACCAAACACCTCACGGAAATGGGTTACATAATCCGGAATCAGTGCCAGACGTGCCTCCATAATGTCATTTTCACCATTTCCAGCTACCCCGCCGCGTGCTGCCGAACGTGCCTGTTTTTCAAGCGAACTGGCCGACCCGGCCCAAAAATGGCGCGGGTTGTAGGCAGAGTTGATAATGGTCTGGCTGTTGCGCCAGTGCACCGTACCGGGGTAACCACGAGAGAAATCTTCAGCCCACGCCCATCCCTGGTTCGGTTCATGGCAGGTAGAACAGCCGGTCGAAGCATCACCGCCCAGACGCACATCAAAAAACAGCAGTTTTCCCAAAGCGATCTTCTCCGGACTCTGTTTGTTGTCCGGCGGTATCGGCGGCGGCCCAAGCGGCGCCAGCGATGGAGATCCTGCTGCCACCCTGGTTCCAGCAGCCATACCACTATCCGCCTGGGTCTGTGTTGCGCAGCCTGTGCTTATTCCGGCCAACAGGAGAACGGGCAGTACCATAAAACCCGGCGACCCCTTCCCGCCGCGTACGCGATGAAGCGTGGATTGCGTGTTACGAGATTTGTTGTTGATCATTCCTGTCTCCTCAAACCCTAATTGCGAACCTTCTGCCAGTTGGCGATGGCTTCATACTCCTCCGGATACGGCTCCTGCCATACATGCTCCGCGCCAGTCAGCGGATCTCCGGACAGCGAAAGCAGAAAAGCAACCAGGTCACCCCTTTCACTCTTGCTCAGACCCAACGGCTTCAACAGCGGACTTTTATTGCCGTCCTCACCGCCACCATTGCTATAAAACGCCACCACATCATCCAGTGTCTTTAGCATGCCGTTGTGCATAAATGGGGCGGTGTACTTCAGCTCGCGCAGACTCGGAGTGATGAATTTACCCATATCCGACTTGTCCAGGGTCACGTTGTAGTATCCGGGATCGCGTTTGAGATTCATGTAATTCTCGATACCCTGGAACATGGCAAAGGCGATGAAAGCCTGATGATTCATCGGATCGAGAAAAACATCAAAGTTCTCCGGAACCCCGGTATTATGCGCCTTCTGATCGGTAAACAGCGGCCCGTTGTGGCACTGGACACAGCCAGCCTTGCCGGTAAACAGCTTCATGCCCCGCTTGGCAGCCGCCGACATGACTCCCTTGTCGAAGGGAACGTTTTTTGAGGTCAGGCTCTTCAGATACTCCGGTATCGCCTTGCGCACCTTGCCATTGGAGGGTTCACCGTAACCGGCATCCTCGAACATTTTCAGATAGACCGGATCCTGCTTGAGCCGCTCCTGCATGATGCGCATATCCATGTTCATGATGTAATCCTCGGTAATCATCTCGCGAGTCACATCGTTCAAGCTGGTTCCGATACGTCCGTCATGCAGCCATACCTTCCTGTGAGCGGTGTTGATTACACTGGATGCATTACGAAAATGACCATTGCCTGGATAACCTTTAGACAGCGCAGTCGGACTTGCAAAACCATTTTCAGGAACATGGCAGGTGGAACAGGCAATGGCCGCATCCCCGGAAAGACGCACATCAAAAAACAGACGTTTGCCAAGCTCGGCCTTGGCCTTGTCATATTTCAACGCTGGCAGGGAGCCGATATCTGCGGCAAAAACAGCCGGGGCAGCCAGCACCACGCCCAGCGTGACTGCGAGGAGACTACACCGTTTGCTAAGTTGTACTCCCATTATCATCCTCCAGAATCTAGTTAGAGACACTCGACGCTTTGACGGGAACTGCCCGGCATGGACATCTGTCCCGCAACTCCAAACCCCGCGTCCTGATATACATTACAGCATAATTCAAGCCAGCTGCGGGCAAACAGAGTTACACCTGTAATTCAGAAGGTTATTGGAGATCGCCGAGCCAGCCCGGCACAAAGAAGTGAACAACTTATTCCATCCGCTACGGCAGACCGGTTGCTTTTGTTCAATAGTGGAGAGTACCGTATCCCGTGTGAAAAAGGGCGTTACGGCGTATCGGCCAACAGGTAGCGAATCGCCTTGACAATGAGAGAGGGAGAGGTTCCGTGAGGAAAGAGAAAACGCAAAGTTCCATCCTGAGTAATCAGATAAACAGCGGCAGAGTGGTTGACAGCATAACCGGAAGAGGAGCCTTCCGGTTCCACCTGATAATATTTTACCCCATACCGTCTGGCCACCTGTTTAACCTCATCCTCCGAACCGGTGAGGCCGATAAACCGGGAATGGAAAAAGCTGACAAATTCAGCCAGTTTATCTGCACTGTCCCGTTGGGGATCAATGCTGACAAACAGCGGTTGCACCTGGACCAGCTCGCCCTCATTCAGCGTATTCAACGCCTTGGTGGAAAAAGCCAGCGAAGTAGGGCAAACATCCGGGCAATTGGCATAACCAAAAAACAGCAGCACCACCTGCCCCTTGAAATCATGCAACGATACAGGTCCATTTTTGGAGTGCAGGGTGAAATCCCCACCGGGTGGTGGTTCTGACACCTCCTCAGATTCAGCTATTGCATTCTGTCCCTGCCCCCCACTCGCGCCTTTCGTTGCACAGCCATGGAGAACCGTCGTACACAGCAACAGACACAACAACCTTGCCAATGCAGACACACTCATCTTGTTTTTTTCAGCTCCTTGTGTACCTTGGCACTCCTGCCCGGGAGCAATTGTTCGCAACGGGCAGGAAATCGAAAGGTTCAGTTTCTGCCGAGCATTTTCGCAAAAAACATTGATTGTTTAAACCCGGCCACGATATATACCCAAACTACCAGGAACACCAAAAGTGTTGGCCATTATCCGGGAGTCATGGCCGTCCAGCATGCACCAGCAATAATTCGAGTAGCGCTTTCTGGCTGTGCAGCCGATTTTCCGCCTCATCCCATACCACGCTCTGTGGACCATCGATGACCGTTGCCGCCACCTCTTCGTCACGATGGGCGGGCAGACAGTGCATGAACAGGGCATCCGGTTTTGCTGCAGCCATGACCGCCTCGGTGACCTGGTAATCGGCAAATGCCTTGACCCGCCCAGCCTGTTCTTCCTCCTGGCCCATGCTGGCCCACACATCGGTAACCACCAGATCGCTGTCAGCCGCCGCTTCTAGCGGATTGCGGATGATGCTGACATGCGCTTTGGCGTCGGATTCAACTACCATTGATTCCGGCTCGTATCCATCAGGGCAGGCGATACGAAGCTGGAAATCAAGCAGACGGGCGGCATTGATATATGAATGACACATGTTGTTGCCATCGCCAACCCAGGTTACCGTTCGTCCCTGGATATCACCACGGTGCTCCAGATAGGTCTGCATATCGGCAAGCAGTTGGCAAGGATGGTAACGATCAGTGAGGGCGTTAATTACAGGCACCCGGGAACAGGCGGCAAAGCGCTCGATCTTTTCATGCTCGAAGGTGCGAATCATGATGGCATCAACCATCCGTGACAGTACGCGGGCGCTGTCCTCGACGGGTTCACCCCGCCCCAGCTGAGTATCGCGGGGTGAGAGAAAGATGGCATGGCCGCCAAACTGCGCCATGCCGGTTTCGAACGAAACGCGGGTGCGGGTGGATGATTTTTCAAACACCATCCCCAGCACCTTCCCTCGCAGGGGTTCATAGCGCTCTCCCTTCCGCTGCATGGCCTTGAGTTCAGTCGCTCTTTTCAACAGACTGCGCAGCTGATCGGGGGATAAATCCGCCAGGGTCAGGAAATGTACCGGAGTTGTCATATCACGCCGCTGCTGCATCCATTGCCGCGAATTCGTTGACCAGTATGCATACCCGATCGACGATCTCGTCTGCTTCCTTGTCGTTCAAAATCAACGGTGGCAGCAGACGAATAACGTTTGTCGCGGTCACGTTGATTAGCAGACCGGCATCCAGCGCCCTGGTGACCAGTTCGCCACAGGGACGATCCAGCTCGATACCAAACATCATCCCCTTGCCACGGATTGTCTTGACGCAAGCGGATTCCGACAGGGTATCGCGAAATTTTTCCAACATTCGTGTACCCAGGATCGCTGCCTGAGCGGGAAGCTTCTGCTGCTCCAGTGTCTGTATCACGGCAAGGGCGGCACTGCATACCAGTGGATTGCCACCAAAGGTGGTTGCGTGGTTGCCCGGCTGAAAGACCCCGGCGGCTGCGCCACGGGCCAGACATGCCCCGACCGGTACGCCATTACCCAACCCCTTGGCCAGAGTCATCACGTCAGGGGTAATATCACTGTGCTGGAAGGCAAACATCCTGCCGGTGCGCCCCATGCCGGTCTGCACCTCATCCAGCATCAGCAGCCACCCCTGCTCATCGCACAGGGTCCGCAGACCAGGCAGGTAACTGTCATCGGGTATGCGAACGCCACCTTCACCCTGCACCGGCTCCACCAGTACCGCAACAACATCGGGGTCATTTTTGGCGACATTCTGCATGGCATCGAGATCGCTGTATTCCACTCTTGCGAAACCGCGCACCAGCGGTTCGAACCCGGCCTGGATCTTGCGGTTACCAGTGGCGCTCAGGGTTGCCATGGTGCGGCCATGAAAGCTGCCGCTGGTGACAACGATAGTCGGGTTTTTGATCCCGTTCTGGTGTCCATACAGGCGTGCCAGCTTGATGGCCGCCTCGTTGGCCTCGGCGCCGGAGTTGCAGAAAAAAGCCTTTTCCATTCCTGCCAGCCGGGTCAGCACTTCAGCAAGCTCTTGTTGCAGTGGAATATTATAAACGTTTGAAGTATGCAGCAGTTTGCCGGCCTGCTCGCACAGCGCCTTGCTGACCGCCGGATGGGCATGTCCCAGATTGCACACCGCAACGCCGCTCAGGGCATCCAGATAGCGGTTTCCGTCAGTATCCCATAGCCAGGCACCTTCCCCTCGCTCAAAAGAGACCGGCAAAGAAGTATAGGTGTCCATAAGTTTGTTGGACATCGGATTCATCTTCCCCAAAACAAAAAGGCAGTCCTGCCAGGGACCGCCATTAAAAAAAGCGATTCTACCGATTAAACCATGATGATGCAAACAGGGCGTGGTTTACCCGTTTATACTCCAAACTACCTGGAAGTGCGGGATTTTTGAGCCTGACTGAAACCGCAAGGCAAGGCGCAGTTCGCAGAGAATGGCTCGCCCTTTTCAAGAACTGCAACGCGGCATTGTGGTTTCAGACGGGCTCAAAAAACTGCATGTCCAAATGGTTTGGGTCTATATTCTCTTCCGCAAACCTCCAGTTTACCAGCTCCCAAAAAGATTCAATATAACCGGGACGGGCGTTACGGTAATCGATGTAATAGGCGTGCTCCCATATATCGATGGTCAGCAGCGGGGTTACTCCTTCGGTCAGTGGACAGCCGGCGTTGCTGGTGTTGATAACACCAACCGAACCGTTGGTGTTTTTTACCAGCCAGGTCCAGCCGGAACCAAAATTGGTGGTGGCCGAGGTAGAGAACTGCTGCTTGAATTTACTGAAAGAGCCAAAGCTCTCGTTGATTGCCTGTGCCAGAGCGCCATCGGGTTCGCCCCCGCCATCGGGGTTCAGGCAGTTCCAGTAGAACGTGTGGTTCCATACCTGGGCGGCATTATTGAAGATGGGGCCGGCAGGTGCGGTCTCGATGATCTCCTCCAAGGACAGGTTTTCAAACCGGGTACCGGGGATCAGTTTATTCAGGTTGGTGACATAGGCCGCGTGATGTTTTCCGTGGTGGTATTCGAGGGTTTCCGCTGAAATTCTCGGGGCCAGGGCATCCCGGGCATAGGGCAGTTCGGGCAGTTTGTGTTCCACGTATCGAATCTCCTCTGATATAGCGATTGGTTTGTAGCCGTTTTTTACCACGATGCTCACGGGGGGATTCAGCCCGGAGCTTCATGTCCATCTGTGATAAATAGTATGAAGTATAGCCTATTAACCGGACTCGAAAAGAGCCAGCAGCTCCGCAACCTCGTTGCGCTGTTGTCCGTTGCAGCTGATAGAGCGCCGTACGTTGAAATGCATAAGGGTGGCATTCCGGTATATTTTGCGGGCAAACGGGGTGTCATGATTGGAGATCAACACCGAAACGCCTCTTTGTGTCGCCTGCTCCGCCGTTCGGGCCAGTTCCTCCTGCTCATTAAGGTCAAACCCGTTGCTGCTGTAGCCGGTGAAGCGAGATGTAGTATTCAGGGGAATATAGGGAGGATCGGCATAAATGACGCTGCTTCGTTGTGCCTGCGAGACCGTTTTTCCGAAATCCTGACAGACAAACTCCGCCAGCTGCGCCTTGATATGAAAACTGTGCATCTCCCGCGCCGGAAAGTAGGGGCGTTTGTAGCGACCAAAAGGAACATTGAACTGGTGGGATTTATTGTAGCGGCACAGACCATTATAGCAGTGGCGGTTCAGATAGAGAAACAGCGCGGCTTTTTTTCTGTCGTTGGTGGTGCTGTTAAACTGCTGGCGCAGCTGATAATAGCGCTGCTCGCTGTTATTCTGCGGGGTAAAAAATTTTTGTGCATAGTTGATAAAAAGCTCTCCCTCCCGCTGCAGAATTTTGAACAACCGAATCAGATCCGGATTGACATCACTGATCAGATAACGGGGGTAATCGGTGTTGAGAAACACGGCGCAGGAGCCGGCAAACGGCTCTATCAACTGTTCGCCCACCGGCAGTTGCGGCAGGATATGTTTCAAAACGCGATATTTGTTACCCGCCCATTTCAGAAAGGGGCGGCCAAAACGAGGCTGTCCCGAATCACTCACAACGCCTTGATAAAGACCTTGGAGTTGCGCTGATAATTATACATCGCCTGACGGGAAACCGGCAGTTCGTCAATCACCGCTACCCGGTAACCCCGCTCCTGGAACCAATGCAGGGTGTGGGTAGTGAGTGCGAACAACCGTTCAATGCCCTGCTGTCTGGCCTGGTGCTCGATAAACTCCAGCAACCGGCCGCCGCGCTGTTCGCCCCGGTAGCCGGGGTGAACCGCCAGTCCCGCCAGCTCGGCAATCTTTTCTCCGGCAAAGGGATGCAACGCGGCGCAGGCGATGATTGCCCCGTCACGCTCAACCACACAGAACTGTTCAATCTCCATCTCCAGCCATTCGCGAGAGCGGTGGACCAGGATGCCAGCCTGCTCCAGCGGCGTAATCAACTCCAGGATGCCGCCCATATCCGCAATGCTGGCAGAGCGAATCCCCTCGAACCGCTCCATCGCCACCAGGGTGCCGGTGCCATCGCGGGTAAACAGCTCCTGCAACAGCGTCCCGTCCACCCGGCTGTCAAGCAGATGGGCGCGGTGCACCTGACCGTGGCAGGCGCTGATGGCGCTGGCCAGTGCTAGAACGATGCCAGAGGGAATATCATCGCGCTCGGCCAGTTGCTGCTCCGCTTCCGTCACAGTCAGTTCACGTACCAGTTTCCCCTGCGGGTCGTGCAGGCCGGTGGCTTCAATCAGATAGATCAGCTTCTCTGCCGCCAGCGCCTGGCCCACCGAGCAAGCTACCTGTTCGGCGCGCAGATTGAATATCTCACCGGTGGGAGAGTACCCCAGCGGAGGCAGCAGCACGATGTTGCCACCATCCAGTTGCGCCGAGATGGCTGCCGCATCGACACGGCGCAGTTCACCCGTATGGCGGTAGTCGATACCGTCACGGATTCCCAGTGGTTGTGCAGTCACATAATTCCCCGAGCTGATTCGAATATCGGCCCCCGCCATAGGTGAATTTGCCAGCCCCATGGAGAACAATGCATCGATCTCCAGCCGCAAACTGCCGACCGCCTGTTTGATGCACTCCAGCGCTGCGTGGTCAGTGATCCGCAACCCCTGGTGATAGCGGCTGTCGATATTCTGCTCCTTGAGGATTCGCTCGATCCGCGTGCGAGCCCCATACACCAGCACCAGCCGGATACCGAGACTGTTGAGCAGCGCCAAATCGTGCACCAGATGGGGAAACTCACCCCCTTCGATGGCCTCGCCACTGAAGGAGACAACAAACGTCCGGCCGCGAAATGCGTTGATATAAGGCGCAGAATCGCGGAACCAGTGGATAAAAGAAGAGTTGTCTGGTGGCATGTTTTCGTTCGGGTTCTGCAGTTGACCGCTGGAGATGAGTTATAATTATCCTTTTAATCTGCTACAGGTGCAATCATGCCGGAATATCGCTCACGTACTACCACTCACGGTCGCAATATGGCGGGCGCACGCGCGCTGTGGCGCGCCACAGGCATGAAGGATGATGATTTCGACAAGCCGATTATCGCTGTGGCCAACTCCTTTACCCAGTTTGTTCCCGGCCATGTCCATCTGAAAGATCTCGGCCAGCTGGTGGTGCACCAAATCGAGCAAGCGGGCGGAGTGGCCAAGGAGTTCGATACCATTGCCATCGACGATGGTATCGCCATGGGGCATAGCGGCATGCTCTACTCGCTGCCCTCTCGGGAGCTGATCTCCGACTCGGTGGAGTACATGGTCAATGCTCACTGCGCCGATGCGTTGGTGTGCATCTCCAACTGCGACAAGATCACACCGGGGATGCTCAACGCCGCCTTGCGCCTCAATATTCCCACAGTATTCATCTCCGGCGGGCCAATGGAGGCCGGCAAGGCAGTTATTGATGGAACAGAGGTGCATCTGGATCTGGTGGATGCGATGGTTTCCGCCGCCGATCCGCAACAGAGTGACGAAAATGTATTGACAATGGAGCGCTCCGCCTGCCCCACCTGCGGCTCCTGCTCCGGCATGTTTACCGCCAATTCAATGAACTGCCTCACTGAGGCGCTGGGCCTCTCCCTGCCGGGCAACGGCAGTCTGCTTGCCACCCATGTGGATCGCGAAAACCTGTTCCTGGAAGCTGGCCGGCTGATTGTCGAGCTGGCAAAGCGTTACTACGAGCAGGACGATACATCGGTACTGCCCCGCTCCGTCGCTACTTTTGAAGCATTCGAAAATGCCATGTCGCTGGATATTGCCATGGGCGGCTCCACCAACACCATCCTGCATCTGCTGGCGGCTGCCGAAGAGGCGAAAGTCCCGTTCACCATGGCCGATATCGACCGGTTGTCACGCCGGGTTCCCAATCTGTGCAAGGTAGCGCCTGCCACCCAGAAATATCACATGGAAGATGTTCATCGCGCCGGCGGGGTGATGGCGATTCTCGGCGAACTGGATCGGGGCGGGCTGCTCCATCGTGATATTCCCACCATTCACAGCTCCACGCTGGGCAACGCCCTCGAGCACTGGGATATCTGCTGCACCAGCGATGACCAGGTGCATACCCTGTTTCGCGCAGCGCCGGGCAATGTTCCCACCCGGCAAGCCTTCAGCCAGGAGAAGCGCTGGCCCGAGCTGGATCGGAATCGCAGCAGTGGCTGCATCCGCGATATCGAACATGCCTACAGCAAGGATGGCGGGCTGGCCGTACTGTACGGCAATATCGCTGTGGATGGGTGTGTGGTCAAAACAGCCGGAGTGGATGAGAGCATTCTGGTCTTTTCCGGCCCCGCCCGTATCTTCGAGAGCCAGGATGATGCGGTGGAGGCAATTCTCAACGATCAGATAAAGGCCGGCGATGTTGTGGTGATTCGTTATGAAGGGCCGTGTGGCGGGCCGGGGATGCAGGAGATGCTCTACCCCACCAGCTATCTCAAATCCAGGGGGCTGGGCAAAGTGTGCGCGCTGATCACCGACGGGCGTTTTTCGGGCGGCACATCCGGCCTGTCGATTGGTCACGTCTCTCCGGAAGCGGCCGAAGGGGGTGCGATGGGCCTGCTGCAAGAGGGCGACAGCATCGAGATCGACATTCCCGCCCGCAGCATCCAGGTTTCAATTTCCGATACCGAACTGGAGCAGCGCCGCCGTGATATGGAATCAAAAGACTCACAAGCCTGGAAACCGCAGAACCGCCAGCGTCAGGTAAGCGCCGCGCTGCGCGCCTATGCGGCCATGGCTACCTCCGCCGCGCGTGGCGCGGTGCGGGATGTTTCCCGGCTGGAGAAGTAAAGGGGGCGAATAAGCGAAGCGCCATCCGCCATCCCGCAAACAACCACCAAACCCGCGTCACCACAACGCGGGTTTTCTTTTCTCTTCTCCCCGGCACATCCGGCACCACCATACACACGCCGATACACGCCAATCACCGCACTCCGGGAAAAACGGCGAACGCCGAGTGGTGGATGGCGCTTCACTTGTCCACCCTGCAGGTTACGAACACAAATCACGGACCATGAAGTGACAAAAATTGGCACTTCCGACTGACAATCCGCGGCACCTTTGGGGGAATTAACCGCCTCCAGCGATACATCGACCTCCCCGCACCGATAAAAACCACGCAAAAACGTCCTTTCCAGTCCATTATTCTTGACTGGGAAAACTGGCACGCTATATGCTTAACTCAAGGCGAGACAACTTCTGCCGACAAGAATCATGCAGAAGCAATTTGGCAGAAACATTTTTTATTTTGTTTATTGATAGAGGAATAACCGACATGAAACGTACACAGCAGGGTTTTACACTGATTGAATTGATGATTGTGGTTGCGATTATTGGTATTTTGGCGGCGATTGCGATTCCGGCTTATAGTGGGTATATCAAACAAAGCAAAGTCAGTGCATTGGTAAAAAACAGCGCTAGCGCACAAAGCCTGGTCAAGGCAGAAGCCGCCAAAATAGTTGCTGGCGGCGACTGCACTGACGTCATCGCCCAACTGAATGATGGTAACAAACGGGCGGTTGGGACGGCTGCTTCTCCTGCCTATGTAAGTGGAGCCTCCGCAGCCGCTGGCCAAGTCGGTATTTCCGGTCTCACCGGTGGCTGCCCAACAGCAGGTGTACTAATCACCATCGATACTACAGCAGTTGCAGGTACCGCCCCAGCTGATTACCCGGGTGAGGCACTACCAGGTTCTACTTTCACCCCTGAGTAACCCCGTAAGGCGAGCAGGCGAAGCACCATCCGCCATTCCATGACAAACCACCAAACCCGCGTCACCATGACGCGGGTTTTTTTATTCCCGCTCCCGCACACGACCTTCCATAACATCACGTAATCACTCTACGGCAAACAACGAACGGTGGATGGCGCTTATCCACCCTGCGCCCCTCGTGATAAACCGGAACATGTCAACCTAACTTGAACCAGCTCTTTCACAATTAGCGTACATTTTCCCTTGGCAGGGTGGGAAAGTTCACCCCGGATTCCGGTGCGGGGTTTTCCTCTTCTATTATCGGATTGATATACACATGCTCCGGCGGCATCCTCACCACGGGCGTCCCCTGGACAAAACGTTCCGGATGACGCTGGTGGGCTTCATCCAGAACAACCTGCTGTCGTTTGGCAAGCGACAGATACGCCCCGGTAAATACCTGCTGCGGGGTAAAGCCATTGAGCCCACTGTGGTGATGTTCTTCGTTATACCAGCGCACATAGTCCTGACACCAGTGCTGCGCATGCGCGTAGTCGTCGAACCGCCTCGGCTCTTCTCCGGTCGTGTGAGTGAAAAAAGATGCCGATTCTCATGTACTCTGTTGATATATAAGGTCTCTCACAACTTTATATAGGGCAGGATATGAGTATCGACATCCGTAAGG
>JAJRUV010000158.1 GCA_024277595.1 Gammaproteobacteria bacterium | reverse complement strand
TATTGCCAGCTTGACCGCTGACTCTTTAAACTCTGATGTATAGTGGTTCTGTTTCTTCTGATTACTCATCGGTACACACTCTCTGATTAACCCCCAAGATTACTTGAGGTTGTGTGTCCGGGATAGTCTAGCCACTTCAATACCGGTTGGGAACTGAAGGCGATGTCAGACTGGCTTGAACAGAATATTGATCTACTTTCAAATTTCCTTGTGCTTCCCTTAACGCTTGTGCCTGCAACGAGCGAAGGTCGCGGGGCAAGGGGAGGGCATATCCGTGGAGAAAGATCCCCCAGTCTCTTTGAATGCCCGCGCAATTTCGTGGCTCAGTCTGGACAGTGCCCGGCTCTGGGCGGAGACGATTGCCTTGTACCCCGTGCCATCAATTGGTTCGACAACGGAGATTTTACTGCTTGCAAGTTGTTTTTTCTGGTCTCTGTCCAGTATGCTCCAGCGGGCAACCAGAGTAATTTGCTGGCCTGAGCCGGCATCCATCCTGATTACATCAACCAGTACCTGGCAGGGAAAGCCGCTGGTTTTATATCCTGGATAGAGCGCAATGCGGGAAGTATCCAGCAACCGGGAGAGGTTTTCCGCCAGCACGCGGGAAAAATTTCCGTGCAGCGGCTCCGCCCAGCGATGGAATTCGTCGAAAGTTATCTCGTTTTCATCGTTGCGCAGCACGATCTGGGGGCGGAGCAGGTAGTCTGGCAGGGTGACGGGGCCGATGACGATTCCGGGTTCCGAATTCTGTCGGTCGCCTTCGTTTTGTGCCAGCGGGGTTAGCAGGTAGAAGTGTGAAGGCCGGGTGGTTCCGCAGGCGGTCAGGATAAGCAGACAGCAAAGGTAGAGGGAGGCAGTTTTCAGCAGATTCATCATCTCTATTTTTTCCCCTTCAGCAACGTTTCCGGATGGCGCTCGATGGTGTCTGACAGAATGCGCAGTGAGCGGACGGATTCGGTCAGCTCCTGCAGCACCCTGGAGAGTTGGTAGTGCAGCTCGGAATCATCGGATAGCTGTTCACCGAGTGAACTGAAAGCTGCGTTTGCCTGCGTCATCGACTGTTCAAAGGTGGCGGACATGCTTTCGGCATGGCTGTCCAGGTTGCTGGTCAGGGTGCGCATCTCTGCCAGAGCCTTTTGTGCATCGACCAAGGTTCTGTTCAGGTTGGATGAGATGGGGGTTACCTGTTTGTCCAGATTGCTGATCATGGTGTCGACATTCTTCAGCACCTTGTTGAGGGAGCGAACCGTATCCATCAGCTCGGGGGAGTTGACCAGCTGTTCCAGACCTGACATGGTGCCTGCCAGGTTATCGAGCAGTTTTTCGTAACTATAGTTCTCCAGCTTGCCGCCCAGCTTGTCCAGCAGGGAGGGGACGGTGGGGATCTCCGGATACCCATTTATGGCGCCAACATATTGGGGTGTTTCGTGCGGGTAGAAGTCCAGCTGGATGAACAGTTGCCCGGTGATAAAACTGTGGATCTGTAATTGGGCGCGCAGGCCACGGTCCACCAGGTTCTGCAGGTCAAAACTGCCGGATACAGTTTCTCCCTCGCTGGCAGCGGTCGAGAAGCGGCGTGGTTCGATCTCGATATGCACCGGAATATAAATCTGTTTCTTTTGCGGATCCACTTGCAGGGTGATGTCAGTCACCGTGCCTACCTTGACGCCGCGAAAGCTGACCGGAGAGCCGACTGTCAGGCCGGTGACTGTGTTTTCAAAAAAAAGAACGTAGTACTTTTTCTTGGAGAACAGGGCGCCATCATTGAACAGAAAAGTTGCCAGTATAAACAGTCCGATGGCGGTCACCACGAACAGTCCGATCAGGGTTGGGTTGGCTTTTTTGCTCATATTTTCCCTCGGTTGAGAAAGGTGCGCACTTTGATGTTTTCCGATTTGTCGCGCAGCATTTTCGGATCTCCCTGGGCGATGATGGTTCGGCTCTCATTATCGAGAAAAACCGAGTTGTTTCCAATAGCAAAAATACTGGCCAGTTCATGGGTTACCACCACGATGGTGGCACCCAGGCTGTCACGGATCTCCAGAATCAGCTCGTCCAGCCGCCGGGAGCTGATGGGATCCAGTCCGGCGGAAGGTTCGTCGAAAAACAGCACCTCGGGATCCAGAGCGATGGCCCGCGCCAGACTGGCGCGTTTGCGCATGCCGCCACTGATTTCGGCAGGGTAGAAGCGCTCGAAACCCGCCAACCCCACCAGTGCCAGTTTCAATGAGGCAATCTCGTTTACCTCTCGCTTGCCCAGATCGGTATATTCACTCAGCGGCAGGGCGATATTCTCCTGCAGGGTCATGGAACTCCATAGTGCACCGCTCTGGAACAGCACCCCGAAGCGCCGTTTCAGCATCTCCTGCTCCTGCGGGGGAGCCTTCCAGAAGTTGATGTCGTCGAACCAGATCTCCCCTTTTTCAGGTGATTTGAGACCAATCAGGTGTTTGAGCAGGGTACTTTTGCCACAGCCGCTGCCGCCCATAATGATGAACACATCGCTGCGCTCAATGGTGAAGTTCAGATCCCGCTGAATTACGAACTCGCCATAGGCCATGGTGAGATCCGCCACCCGGATGTGCGCGCTGCTCATATCCCCAGTTTCTGGTACATGATGGTCATCAACGAAGCGGAGATAACGATGAACACGATACTGGTGACTACCGCCGAAGTAGTTGCCTCACCCACTGCCGAGGCGCTGCGCCCGCACTGCATGCCGCGCAGACAGCCGGAAATGGCGATCAGCGTGCCATAAACAACCCCCTTGCTGAGTCCAACCAGGAAATGCTGCATGGTCAATGCAGACAGAGTTTGCTGGTAGTACTCGTTCATGTCCACATTGAAGGCCATCACCGCTACCAGCATCCCGGCCACCATGCCCATCAGACTGGCATACAGGGTCAGCAGCGGAGCCATCAGGATCAGCGCCAGCATGCGCGGCAGCACCAGGAAGTCGATGGGGGAGATCCCCAGCGTCTTGTAGGCGTCGATCTCCTCATTAACCTGCATGGTGCCCAGCTGCGCGGCGAATGCGGCGCCGGTGCGGCCTGCCAGAATAATACCGGTCATCAGTGCACGAATCTCCCGTGACATGCCGATGCTAACCAGATCGGCAATATAGATCTGGGCGCCGAACTGGGCCAGCTGCACCGCCCCCATGTAGGCGAGGATCAGGCCTACCAGAAAACTGATCAGGGAGACAATGGGTAGCGCCTGCGGGCCTGCTTCCTGGAGAACCAGCGCCAGATCCGAGCGCCGGTATTGCGCCTTGCCACGCAGCAGCCGCCCCATGGCCAGGGTGATTTCGCCGATGAAACGCACCATTGCCGGTGCGCCGTGAACCAGATCCAGAGTGATCTGACCCACATATTGCAACACCGATGGCTGTTCTGCATGGCGGCCAGTTGCCTCCTCCGGTACTGCGAATGCCAGTTTCAGCAGACGCCTGGCGCCTTCCGGCAGCCCGCTGTTATCCACCTCGATGTTCCGGCTGTTGCAGAATCTGATGATATTGCGCAGAAAATTGATTAGGCCGCTGTCCCAGGCGGAGATGCCGTCAGAGACAAAGACCACCCTCTTTATCTGTACCGCATCTTCCAGTTGTTGTTGTACCTCATCGGCCGATGGCAGCTGCTCCCGCATCCGCCAGCTACCGGACAACGCAATCTGCAGGGTGGTGTCGCCGGGGATGGAGAGATCCAGGTTCCAGGGCGGTTGTTTTTCGGTGCGTATGGTGTTCAGCTGGTTCTTCCCGGTCGATGGATTACAACAATCTGTTTTGGCGGGATTATTTTAGCATGAGCTCGAGAGTAGCTATAAATTGAATCGGTACTTATTTCAGTTACCGATGCTGCGTGTATGATAAGAGGATATTTTACGAAGCATCTGTCGACAAAACTCTGTATCAGCCAGACAGGCCGGAGGAGCCATGAATACAACACTCTACTGGCACGACTATGAAACCTTCGGCACTGATCCCGGGCGGGACCGTCCCGCCCAGTTTGCCGGGCTGCGCACCGATGAAATGCTCGAGGAGATCGGTGAGCCATTGGTTGTCTACTGCAAACCGCCAAGGGATCGGTTGCCCCATCCGGAGGCCTGCCTGCTTACTGGAATCAGCCCGCAGCTGGCGGATGAAAAAGGGGTGCCGGAGCGGGAGTTCATCGCCCGTATTCACGCCGAGCTGGCGCAGCCGGGCAGCTGCGGGGTGGGTTACAACACGCTGCGTTTCGATGACGAGGTGACCCGCCACGCACTGTACCGCAACTTCTACGATCCCTACGCTCGTGAGTGGCAGCACGGCAATTCGCGCTGGGATCTTATCGATCTGGTGCGTATGACCTGTGCTTTGCGGCCAGCGGGAATCGAGTGGCCCAGACATGATGATGGCCGTCCCAGTTTCCGGCTGGAGGATTTGGCGGCGGCCAACGGTATTGGTCATGAGTCTGCACACGATGCCCTGTCCGATGTGCGCGCCACCATTGCGCTGGCACGACTGGTTCGGGAGCATCAGCCACGCCTCTACGATTGGCTGTTCCAGCTGCGCAACAAGCGCAGGGCGGCCGCACAGCTGGATCTGGTTCGGCACGAACCTGTGTTGCATACTTCGCGAATGTATCCGGCAGAGACGGGTTGTACCACGTTGATCATGCCGCTGATTGCCGAGTCCAAAAACAGTAATAGCGTACTGGTTTATGATCTGCGCTACAATCCGGAACCGTTCCTGGAGCTGGATGTGGACGCTCTGCACGATCGCCTGTTTACCCGTAGCGAGGATCTGCCGGAAGGGGTGCAGCGGCTGCCGGTCAAGTCGGTGAGGATTAATAAATGTCCTGCCCTGGCCCCGCGGAATACTCTCGATGAGGTGGCGATCGAGCGTATCGCCATCGATCTGGATGCCTGCAGCCGGCATTGGGAGTTGCTGAATGTAAACAAGGGATTCCTGAAACGAGTGGCGCAGGCCTATTCCAGCAGGGAGTTTGCTCCTGTCGGAGATGTGGAGCTGGCGCTGTATGACGGCTTTCTCGATGATGCGGATCGTAACCAGCTGGCCAGGGTACGCGCCGCGACGCCGGAGGATCTGGCCAAGGGGCCTATCCGGTTCCATGATCCCCGGCTGATGGAGCTGCTGTTCCGCTATCGAGCCAGAAACTGGCCGGAAACCCTTTCAGCGCAGGAGATGCAGTGCTGGGAGCAGTTTCGCCATCAACGGATTCGAGATGGGATTGGGGGTGATACGCTGGGTCTGGATGAGTATCGTGAACGGATTGTGTTGCTGCGCAAGGAGCGAGAGGGGAAGAGGGATGCGCAGCAGATCCTTGACAAGCTGGATGAGTGGGGGAGAGATTTGAGCGTGACGGCGTAATCTGGTAAGCGTGCAGCAACTATTCAGCATAGTTGAAAATGAGTATGTAACTGTTCATCTCACCCCTGAAATTCCTCAGTTCAAGGCGAAAAATGTAAGTTTACACGGGTAAATGATCATTTTTTAACGCAGAAATGGCGGATTTCAGGGGTGAGCTGAATAGTTGCGGCGTGCAACCCGTCAGTGCGCTTTGCTTCCAATAACAGCTCAATCTGGTATCTTTGTCCCCCGAAGAATCCCTCATATGCATCCATATACCAAAACTGCCTAGTATTCCTTCAATAATATAAATTAGGATGTTAAACTAGCTCTTCAATAGACTTGTATAACCTGTTGAGGAGCTTGAAAATGAAAAAGCGCTATGTAGTTCGTTTAACGCGGGAAGAACGTGACCGGCTTGAAGG
>JAJRUV010000157.1 GCA_024277595.1 Gammaproteobacteria bacterium | reverse complement strand
CACACCTGTGGAGCGCCATAGCGGAAAAGAGCAGGAGATACTGGCAAAACGGGAGGTCATCTATGCAGAAGCGAAGGCTCGTCACCCTGAACGATGGAGTGGAAACACCAGGAACTGGGAACCGGTAGAAGGAGCCTGGCTCAACCCAGAAAATCCAGAAGCGTCAGAAGGCGAAATTAAAGAGAAGGCTGCTTGAGAAAACACGACATCTATCTTGACAATTACCGCACTGGGTTTACCACCGCTTTGCATCCACTGCAGGCAGATGGGATGCTAACAGTCCTATCACTCTCAATGCCGTACTAACAGCAGGCGCTTTAGGCGAGTGGTGGAGAATAAGACATCCAACAGATTGAAGAGTTTAGCTATATGGAGTCGCCACCATCGACGACCAATGCAGCCCCGGTAATCCATGCTGCTTCATCCGAGGCCAGGAAGAGGGCAGCATGCGCCACATCCTCCACCGTACCCAGTCTCTCTAATGGAATATTTGCAACAATACGTTGGCGCTCATTATCCGGATCATCCGTTCGAGCAAGATAGGCATTGAACATCTTTGTCTGCACCGCCCCAGGGCAGATGCAATTTACTCTTAGCTTCGGCGCATAATCCAGCGCCATGGATTTCGTCAATGCAATAATGGCGCCTTTGGAGGCGGAGTAGGCCGAGCAGTCCCTTGCCCCAACCTGCCCCAGTATTGATGCGATATTTATGATCGACCCTTTTGGTGCCATGTGGGGGATTACTTTACGCGAGGTTAAAAATACTCCTTTCAAGTTCTGCTCCATGACTTCATCCCACTGCTTTTCCGTTGTTTCCGTTACCTTTGAAGAAACAGGGTTGATGCCGGCATTATTGATCAGAATATGGATGCTACCCCTAGATATGATCCTCTGTATTGTTGATTCCAGCTGCGCCTCTACTGACACATCACATAATAGCGCCTGCCCATACCCTATTGTGGGCGGGTATACTTTGGATAGGTTTTTTATTCCCTCCTGATCCCGATCGAGAATATAGGTTTCCGCCCCCGCGCCAACAAAACATTGGGCAATCGCATGGCCTATACCTGTGGCACCTCCGGTAACGATTGCTGTTTTCCCCTGTAGTCTCATAGCCTGATATTTGATGCTCTGACTAAGATTTATTAAATACCGGCACAATCTGCTTTGCATATGCGTTGGCAAAAAAAACGCCGTTCACATTGGTCTGTTTCATTGCCATTGATAAAAAACCAATTTTAGATATTAATAAAATCAAGCAAGACCTCAATAATATTCCTCTCTGCCTTATCGATTGCCTCCTTTGCAAGCCCAATATCCCATGCTTGATCAACACTTACGATGTCGCTGATATAAAGAAGTGCGGCAATCTCTTTATGATAAAAACGGCTAACTGTAAAAAGTGCGGAAAGCTCCATATCGATCCCAATGGCCTGTTGTTGGCTTATTTCAGCTATAAAACATGGAGTCTCCCGGTAGAGTGCATCTGTAGTCGCTATGCTCCCTTTATGAAAACTGTGATTCCGCTTCTCGAGGCAGGTCTGAAGAACCTCAAGCAAGGGGCTATCAGGCAGAGCAATTTTTTCATTATTTCCGTAGTGGGCTGAAGTCCCCTCGTAGACCAATGCCCTATCCGCAAGCACAAGATCCCCTACTTGCAGATAGGCATCCTCTGCTACAGCCGGGTGTCCCGCCGAACCGGCAGCAAAAAACCGCTGGAAACCAAGTGCAATCAGTTCCTCCAGCATAACTGCCGCCATTGGCGCACCGGGCTGACTGATTACCCCGGAAAAAGGCCGCCCCTTTTCCGGATAGAAAAAAAATACCTCTACCGGTCTGCAGGATCCTATGTCAATCACGTTGTATTGATAGCGGGCCTTCACTATTTCCAGCAAGCTTGCTGAATGGGTGATGAAACAGCTATCTGGTATAGTCGGCAGCCGAATATGGCGTTGCGAAATAATATAATTTATATATTTTTTTGCGCTGGTAATGCTTTCACCAGACTTTTGATGCTTATTCATTTTTCACAGGGCAACCTGCGCATTTTGAGCTACCTCTGAAACAAACTCTTCGAACTTGCCTCCCTTACTTCTCGGTATATGCTCTGCATATGTAAAAGAGACCTGAAAGGGGAATTTTAGGGAGTCGCGAATGGCCAGGATGAGCCGCCCTTCCTGTTCCGGAGTGAGGCTGGTTTCCACAACCAGCCGAACCTCAATAGTTTCGGGAGTATGCTGCACTATCTGCATCTGCTTAATCGGCGCAATTTTCCGATAGTGTCTGTGGGCCACATCCGGCCAATGTTGCTCCCCAGAAGGCAGAGTCACCATATTCCGCACGCGCCCCAGGATTTTTGTTAAAACCGGCAGTCCACGCCCACAGGGGCAAGCCCCACCCATTTCAGCGTAATCACCAAGCTCATATCGTAGCAGCGGCATAGCAAAATTATGCAGCGGTGTGACCACAACCCGGCCCGTCTCCCCAGGAGCGCACGGCTGGTTCTCTTTATCCAAAACCTCAACAAGGACACTCTCTGATTGTATATGATAATGCAGGTGATCTGGGCACTGTAAGGCAATGTACCCGACCTCTTGGGCGCTGTACATATCTGCCAATGATACCCCCCACACACCACGGCAGATTGCGTGCAGTTCAGGGTTAATCGTCTCACCCAAGGCTCGCACCTGGCGCAGTCCCGGCAGAGTTTCACCCGTTTTTTCAAAATGCCGAGCCAAGGCCAGTGCATTTGTCGGGTGAGTAAGGAGATAATCCGGATTTTCGCGTATCAACCAGTCGGCCTGTTCCTGGATACTGGTAGATATGCTTAGCATTACCATCGGCCCGGTTTCAAAAATTCGGTTCGTAGAGGGCCCCCACCCTGAGCCGCGAATCCCGTGGGGCGGCTTTGCCTTTTTATTTGCGGTAAAGCGAATTGCTGCCAGTTTTCCTTTTAAATTACGCTGCTGCCATAGGTGCTCACGCATTGTGAAAACCTGCCAGAAAAAAGAATTAAGAGCTGACTGAAGTACTCTTACTGGTTTGCCTGTAGATCCTGATGAGCGTATTTCATGAAGCTTCCCGTGCTGTGGAGGCGCCTGTGTACTCTGCAATGAGTCTCCATGCTCCTGTAGTTCACTACGGGTAAGGATTGGGATTTGCTCCCATAGTTCGCGGGTAAGTGGATTATTTGCCCCCCACCCAATGGATGTGAGCTTTTGCCGATAATAAGACGTGGTGTGAAAAGCGTGATTCACCAGCTGACTCAATTGGCGGTATTGCTCACAAAACAACTCTTCGCTTGACAGCCACTGGCTATGGTTAAGTTGATATTGCACTGCTAATAAGCTTGCAGCACCTGCATCAGGTAGTGCCGGCCACTGGATTTCAGGGATTGAGGTACGTGGATAGTCCATCGTCTTTTTGCAGACCCAAGCTACAGCACTGTTTGTTGCAGTTTGTCAGATATTTTCGATGCTACCTTACGGTGACATTCCTGTCTAATCATGTCACGATCTCAGCTTTTTCACAGCAATAAGAAACCTTCACATACATGAATGCCACAGCATGGGCGAGCAGATCCTCTGTAGTCGTTTCCAGTTTGAAGGGGAGGCATGTATGTTATGCAATGGTGATGAGCGACAAGGCGTTAGCAACCTCTATCTTTCTCATTTCATGGGGTTTTTTCTTGTGCGGAGGGATGCCAATCGTGGGTCTTTGGGAAGCTGTTACTATTACAATATGTTAGATAACCAGGAAAAACCCACTGCTGTCGCTTTGGTCGAGGTGGATGAGGGTCATGAGGGGCAGCGTATTGATAACTTCCTGCTTGGTCGTTTAAAAGGCGTGCCGCGTAGCTATATCTATCGTATCTTGCGCCGGGGGGAGGTGCGGGTGAATAAAGGGCGGATTCGTGCAAGCCACCGCTTAAAACAAGGCGATGTAGTGCGAATCCCCCCTGTACGTGTTGCTGAGCTGGCAGCGCCTGTGAAGCCGCATGAGCAGGTTTTGCAACAGCTTCGGGAGGCGCTGTTGATTGAGGATAAGCGACTGTTTGTACTGAATAAACCGTCTGGACTCGCAGTGCATGGCGGCAGCGGGTTGAGCTATGGCATCATTGAGGCCATGCGTCTGCTGAAGCCGGAAGAGCATCAGCTGGAGCTGGTGCATCGACTGGATAGAGAGACCTCTGGCTGTTTGCTGATTGCCCGCAAGCGCAGTGCATTGAGGGTTCTGCATGAGCTGCTGCGAAACAACAAAATGGATAAGCGCTATATTGCGTTATTGGCAGGGCGCTGGGAGGGGCAGCGTGCCGATGTGGATGCGCCATTGTTGAAAAACACGCTGCAAGGTGGTGAGCGAGTAGTGCGTGTGGACAGCAACGGCAAGTCTGCATTGACCCGGTTTCGCGTATTGGAGCGGTTTTCAAATGCCACGCT
>JAJRUV010000156.1 GCA_024277595.1 Gammaproteobacteria bacterium | reverse complement strand
TCTATATTTCGTAACAAATACAAAATGATACTGAATCTTGTAAACCGTGTGACTACTACCGTAGCGATATTCCATACCTTGCCACCTTCAATAATGCTAACGGCCAGTATCGCAGATAAATCTGACCGCCTAAAGGCGGTGATTTTAACCTTTAATCGAGACGAATAAATAGCTGACATCTTTTTTTCGCGTCATCACCGCCGTGAAGCCTGCGTCCCGAAACAGCCTGAAAACTGCCTCCTCGGTAGCAATCCGTTCCCACATCAATTTTGGCGGTTCAACGCCGTAGCTCTCTATCCGCTCAGCAAACAGCTCCGCCAGCGGTGAGAATGACGGCTCATGAAAAGAACTAATCACCAGTCGCCCTCCCGGCTTGAGTTTGGTAGCAATCTGCCGCATCCCCTCCACCATATCTTCCAGGAAAAAAATACCAAAACCACAGCAAGCAGCATCATAGTTATCCGAAGGCAGATCCAGTTCAGGCGTCTCCGCAGCAAGGAACTCAATATTGCTAACGCCGTTACTGGCCGCCTTTGCCCGCGCCTGTGACAGCATGCTTTGGGAAAAATCCACCCCGGTAACATGAGCCCCCGACTGGCGGGAAAAAAGCGCAGCGCCTCACAATCATAACCATCGGCAGCACTGTCAAAAGCGTTCTGAATCAGCTTCTTGAATTAATTGAATTCCATAGCCAGCACCCATCCAGAAACAAGGGTCTAAAACAAGCAGCCAAACTCATATCAAATCGTACAAGAACAAGCGACTGTCTTTTATCGTATAAAGGTTACGATTTACGATAAATTCACTCACAAGCAGTTTTTTTGGTATTTGAGGCGAGTTAAAATTCAGGCTGTCCTGAAATTTTAAATATGTCCCCCTTTTTTAATAGCCAAGGGCAAGATTCGCGCTCAGGGGACTGCTTTGAGCCTTGCCATGAGTATTGGATTATAGGCCACCGTGGATGACCAGATATAGGCTTTGAATTTTTTCAGACCTTGCCAGGAACACCAAGACAAGCCATAACGTCTTTTATACCCAAACTACCTGGAAGTGCGGGATTGCAGCGATTGGATCGCCCTTTTCAAGAGCTGCAACGCGGCATTGCGGTTGCAGACGGACTCAAAAAACTGCATTTTCAAGTGATTTGAGTATAGATCAGGGGGGGGAAAAATTAATCGGATAGGTGACGGTAACGGTATCAACTGGCTTGCGGCCGAAGTTGAACATCTTGATGCGCCGCACCAGTTTGGTTTCCAGGGATTTGTTGTTGAGTTCGCTGGAAACCACTTTGATGGAAGTTATTTTTCCGGAGGAAGCGATAGTAATTTTCAGCACCAGCTTGCCTTGCAGATCGGGATCGCGGCGCAGAGCACGACTGTATATGGCGGAGATGGCACCTTTGTTTTTGTCAAATACCATCTGTATTTCACTCTGGCCGCGGCCTGCGCTGCGTTTGGGGGGTTTCTTTTTCTCCGCACGCTGATCGGTGCGTTTAGCCAGTTGGCTTTTCTGTCGCTGTTTCAGATTGGTGCTACTCACTTCGCGATTGAGTTTTCCGCTCTCAACCCCACCGCTGCCCCTGCCAGCATTGGCGGTGAGAATACGGGAGTCCACAGCAAGAGCGCTCTTTGCCGCACTGTTCTTTTTGGTCACTCGTCGGGTAAGCAGTTCACTGGCCACTGAGGTATCCATCAGATCGGAGAACTCACCGCTCATTGCAAGCAGACCACTGCTGCGCGCCTTTTCGCGTGCCTTGGCTTCACGTTTTGTGGTGGTTTTTTTTGCTTTTGGTGGCACTCGCCTGATTACCACCGGCTCCGGTTCTGGTTTGGGTTTCACCTCGGGGGGGAGTTTCATCTCCACTTTTGGCTTGGACTTGGGCTTTGGTTTCAGCTTGGGTTTTGGTTTAACCACTTCGATCTTTGGTGGTGGTGGTGGTGGTTTTTTATCCAGGATCAGTTTGGCGAGACGGAGGGGAATTGTTTCATGTTTTTCACGTTCCACTTCCGGCAGTTTGATAAACGGAACGAGGGTGCCGAACAGTACGGCGGCAATAAGGGAAACGGTGACGATTATCCGGAAGCGCCGCTCTTCCTGCCAGTCCTCAAGCAGCACTAACCGAGCTGCGGGATTACCAACGCTCATTATTGCGCGGCATCCCTGGTTGCGCTTTTCCGGGAGACCGCCAGGGCGATGTTGCGATAGTCGGCCTCGGTGCAGGTAGCCATGATTTTTTTCAACAGCTTGTAGGGGATTGTCTTGTCACCCATGATGGTTATATGCTGCCCTTCATCACTTTTTATGGCGGTCAATTTCTTCTTTGCCTGAAAGTTCAGCTCGTCGATCAACGCCTTGATGGTGGGTTGTGAATCAGCAAGGATGTCGCTGACGGCAGCCACTCTGCGCCCCTGTACCAGCAGGTCTTTCGCAGTAACCATGATGGTCAGCGTCTCTTGCGGTTTTTTCTCTGCGCTGGAGACGGGAAGTTTAAAATCCCTGGCACCGGGAAGCTGCACCGCAGTGGATGAGTTGACCAGCAGAAAGAACACCAGGATGGTGAAGATATCCATCAGCGACACCAGATTGAGGCCGGGTTGTTTGTGCCGATTGTGGTGCCGCGCCATCCGTTTTGCCCGCCGCGACATTTTCATTTTGCACTGCCGTTAGCGGTTTCGGGAGCGGCATCACCGATGGAAATGACCGGAAACAGCTCGATGGTGTCTACCGCCAGCCCTGCAGTTACCATGGTGCTGCGCACCTTGTCCATAACAGTGATCAGCGCCTGGTAATCCACCTCCGGCTCCATTAGCAAAGTTACGTTTTCAATTTTGGGAAATCTTGCTTTCAACTCCACCAACAGATTGTTGAACGGTTTCCAATCGGTTTTTTCGCCACCATAGGGGAAGGTTCTGCTCATATCGGAGGCTTTGTCACGCAACTCCAGAGTGTTGGCGCGCACGGTGATCTCCAACTGCAGTTCAGGAGGCTTCTCGTTAGCCTGGCTTACCGCCGCAGGGATGTTGATCTCGAGGATCGCCATGCGCGAAAACACGGCGGTGATCAGAAGAAAAGGAACCAGGATCACCATCAAATTCATGAACGAGGTGATGTTAAGCTCCTCGGCTTCACGCCGGAAGCGTCGGCGCATCAGTCTCACGATCTTACTCCGCGTTCGGCCGGGCTGCTCCGTTGGCAGCTGGCTGGCCGGTGACCCGGTTGCGGGTTGCACCCAGCATCAGCATGTTCAGGCTTTTGACCGCAGCCATCTCCAGGTTGTCCACCAGTGCCGTGGTTTTGGTCTGCAGCTGAGTGTGCATCAGCAACAGAGGAATGGCGGCAATCAGGCCGAACGCGGTGGTGTTCATCGCCACCGAGATACTGGCCGACAGCAGGTTGGCCTTCTCCGCCGGATCGGCGTTGGCCACGGCGGTGAATGCCTGGATCAGACCGATGATGGTACCAAGCAGTCCCAGCAGGGTGGCGATATTGGCGAAGGTTGCCAGGTAGTGGGTGCGTTTCTCCAGCGCGGGAATGACCTCCATTAACCCCTCCTCCATCGCGGTTTCAATGTCATCGCGACGGGTGGAGGTGAATACCCGGTTAAAGCCGTAGTTCAGCACCTTTCCCAGCGCGCTGTCATTCTTTTCCGTTGCGGCAACAACGCCTTTGTAGTCTTTCGCCTGTACCAGCGGCACTACCTGGTTCCAGGTCTTGCGCACACCGGCCTGGACGCGGGTCAGGTAGAGGTAGCGTTCGATGCCGATTGCGATACCCACGGCAAGGATAAAAAGAATCGGGTACATGAACAGACCGCCGGTCTGAAAAAATCCGATGATGGTGTTTAGCGCTTCCATAAAACGAACCTCAAATATCAATTCTCCGATGCAGCTGCATCGGTGCTGAAGTAGACAGAACCGTAACGTTTTTCCCGCTCAAGCAGGCCCGGATCGACCGCTTCGAGTACATAGTCAGCTAGGCTATGCAGTATTAACCCCTGATCCAGATTGTTCAGTTTCGGGCGCTGCCACGGCACGATGTAGAGCACCTTGGGCAGACCGGCATCGCCGGTAACGGTGGTGCCCTCCATCTCCAGACTCTGCTCGGCAGCTACGGCACCGGCCAGTGAAAGCCCCGTTATCAACAAAATCACTTTTTTCATCATCGGCCGTTACCTCGATTTATTTAGCACACATTTGCCGCCGCGACTCCGGGCTGTTCCAAAAACGGGACTAACGCAGACTGCTGAAAACCCGTCGGTTCCATCTCTGCTAAACACCTTGAGATTTTTCACCCATTCGCTCACTACCGGGCTGGCCCCTGAGAAGCGCGGGCCAGCTCTTTGTTCAGTTGTGATATCCAGCGTTTGACCTTTTTGTCCTTGTTCCCGGTCAGGTCGAGATGACGCTGATAGTGCTCGATGGCAAGATCTCTGTCTTGCAAGTAGAGGTCAAACAAAACGCCGAGATTGTAGTGTACCTGTGCGTACTCCGGATTCTGCTGCAGGGCCATCTGGTAGATACGCCGCGCATCCTCGAAACGTCCCTGTCTGCGATAGACGATACCCAGCTGGTTGCGCGCCGGGTTCATTTTTCCGTTCTGTTTCAGCGACTGCTGACAGGCCTTTTCCGCCTCGGTAAACCGTGCAGTTTCAGTATAGATGATACACAGGTTAAGCCAGGGTCCGGCAAAGTGGGGATGTTGCCTGGTAAGCGCCAACATCTGAGGTTCGGCGCTCTCCAGCTGACCCTGTTTCATCGCCTCCAGCGCATAGTGATATTTCACTTGGTGATCCGATGACTGAGGCTCGGAGGCGCTGCGCTCCCCGGATGGCGAGGTGGCGCAACTGGCGACCAGCAGTAATGCGCTGAACAGAACGATTTTACTGAAGGCTTTCGATATAGGCATCCTGTTTCTCCGGGCGTGAGTAACGGGCGGGGAAGATTTCGGCCAGCCGATCCAGGCTCTTCCGGATCCACTCGTCGTACAGTCCATCGGTAATCCGTATGCGGTTGCTGCGATAAAACTCCAGCGCCTTCTCCTCGAACGGGAAGGCCTGCTCTTCCAGCAGAATATCGTACTGTTCCAGCTCCTCTTCGTTGAGGCCGCGGGGACGCTCCGATTTCATCAGCACCTTGGAAAAATCATAATAGATTTCACCAATTTGGTAGCCCGCCCGGGTAATGGTGGCTGCATCACTGTAACCGGCGACCAGAGCGTAGGCATCAATGGCCTGTTTGAGCAGCTTCTTCTTGTTACGCAGACTTTTCTTGAGTGGGATAAAGAGCTGAACCGCCCGGTAATCCCGGTATTTTGCCTCTGCCATCTCCAGCGCCGCAGTCATTGCCAGGTAGCGAGACCGCTCATTGGAAACAGGCGCTTTTTTGTCAACATCGATGATCTGTTTACGCCAATAGTCACGCTGTTTGTCGTCACCCATTTTGCGGTAGAGTGCCACCAGTTTCTGGCGTGCCTCCATTGCCACGTCAAACGGTGCCGGATACTCCTTGACGTACTGGCTAAACAATTTGGCCGCTTGTTCAAGATTGCGGCTGTTGTCATAAAGACCGGCCGCCTTCCACAGCGCTGCGCTTCTTTTTTCCGCGTCGGATTCCACCACGGCAAGGCGTTCAAACTCTTGCGCCGCCCTAGCCGGCTGGTCACTACTCAAGTAGGCGAGCGCCAGCTTGCGGGTCACTTCATGCTGAAGTTTGTGACCGGGCTGCTCTTCGCGGAAACGCTCCATAACGTCAATTACCGCTGGCCAGTTTTCCATCAAGATCAGGCCGGCGGCAGCATCATATTCTGCTGTTGCCACGATGGATGAGGCGGGAACCTCTTTTCTCACTCGCAGAAAATGCTCTACCGCAACGGAAATATTCCCTGCTTTTTTCACCGCTTCACCCTGCCGGTAGATGGACAGCGCCATCCGTTTGTTGATCTCGCGGCGATCGTTCTTGGCGACCCTGCCGGTCTGCAGCAGGGTGCGATAGGTCTGTTCGGCAGAAGGATATTTTCCGGTTTCAAACTGACTGTGACCGATGATCAGCAGCGCTTTCTGTTTCTGTTGCATGTTGCCCTGGTTGACCACCTGTTGAGCCAGCGCAATGGCCTTCAGGTAGTCAGTGCGCCGATACCTTTCTTCGATCAGATGCAGCAGGACATCCGAAGCGCGACCGTCACCGGGAAACAGTCGGGCAAAATTCAAAGCCGTTTCATAGCTCTGCTTGCGCCATTGCTCCCGCTCCTGCACCGGGCCACTCTCCGTCCGCTGGAAGGTTAGCAACACGGCGGCGTACCCCGCATCGGCGCGGCGGACAAACTGCGGATATTTTTTCACTACCGCCAGGTATTCAGCTATCGCATCACGATATTGTCCTGCCTCTTCCAGGATCTCTGCATAGAGATAATTAAGTTGCGCGACATCCCTCTCGTCCGGGTAGTTTTTCAGATACTGCCGATACCAGCCGGCTGCCTGCAAGTAATCGTTCTGCTTGCCGGTCGCGCGCGCCTGAATATGATAGTGTTCCGCCAACAACCGGGTATTTTGTTTCAATGCTGCGCGCACATCATCGAACTGCTCCAGCTTGTGACTGGCCCAGAACCGGGTGTGCAGGCCGTACTCGTTTATCAATCGCTCCTGCGCTGCCACAAGATTTTTGTCAAAGCGCTGTTGCTTCCAGGTGTCAATTATTCCAAGCAGATGGCGTGGCGCATCTTGTGAGTTTGGATAGTTCTGCACATAGATGGACCAGGTCTGTACCGCATCGCTGAAGCGCTCCTGGGCCAGATAGTAGTTCGCCAATGATTGATAGACAGTTTCGATATATTGATGGTGTTTGTTGCGAGCGAAGAACTCGCTGACACTGGCCGGACCTTTCATGTTGACGAAGCACATATTGATGGCGCGCTGCACATCGGCATACAGCTCTTGATTGGCCTTTTCTTTGGCATCCGTAGCACTGTCGTAGTGTTCCAGCACGGCAAAAAAATCATCCAGCGCCGGTTGATAGCGACCCAGTTTGAACAACGACCAGCCCCGTTTGTACAAGGCGTGATAGTAGTAGGCGTTGTTCTGCTTGCTGTTCAATATGCCATCATAGGTGGTGGCCGCCTGCTGATAATTCTGCTCGATAAACAACCCTTCCGCCACGCGGAAACGTGCCTCCGCGATATAGGTTGAGTTCGGGTAGTTGCGGATCAGTTTCTGCAGGGCGTCCAGGGCCTTGGCGGTCTCCCCCTGCTGTTCATAAGCCCTGGCCAGTTTGTAAAGCGCATCTTCGTTGCTGGCTTCCTGCGGACTCTTCTCCAGTTCAGCAAGATAGGCCGTCACGCCGGAAACCTTCGCCGCCGGGGCAATTTCGGCCGCCTCTTCACCCAGCTCCATCTCCAGATCAGCAATCCGTCCGATGATATGTTTGCGCACCTCGGCACTGACCTCCGGAGCCTCTTTCAGATAGGCATGGTAGGCGAGAAACGCCTCCCTGGCATCTACCCCGCCATGCTGCTGCCGGCCGTACAGTTCGGCCAGTCCGTAGCGAGCCTGGTTGAGATAGTGGCTGATGCGGCTGCGCCGTTCGGTCAACTGTTCTCCAGCCTGTTTACGCAGCAGTTGCACGGTGCGGCGATAGAGATCATCCAGCGCCACCTGCTGCCGGGACAGATCAGACATCACTGATTGCCTGGATACACCACTGCCGGTCGATGAGGCACCTGCCAGCTGTTTTTTCCACTCATCCAGCCGCAAGCGCAGGTGGTTGATATCTTCAAAATCCCCCAGCAATCGTTCCCAGAGCGGTGCCAGCAACATGCCGGGAAGATAAGCGGTCAATGGATTCCGCGCAACGCTGCCTGTCCGCATGGTCAACAAAGCAGTATCCAGCTCACTGCTGTTCAGCTGCTGAAGCAGGGCATCCAGCCGGTTGCGTTCATTGTCAAAAAAACCGACCACGCTGCGATACTGGTTGATAGCGCGGCTGGCATCGCCTGCACGCTCCAGCACATAGGGCAATGCCAGCTTCGCTTCCTGTACAACGAGATGATGAGGTTCCTTATTGGCAAGTTTCTCCAGAATCTCCCTGGCCTGCTCCAGTTCATTGGTGTCGATAGCTATCCAGGCCTGCCCCAGCAAGGCCTTGTTGGCATACAGCCCATCACTGGAGACTGCCTGCAGCATCTCCTGCGCGTCTTTGTATCCCTTCTTTTTGGGCGTGGTAAAGCCATGCATCGAGACCTTGCCATAGGCAATTTTGGAGCCGGCATACTCTTCGTAAAGCAGAAGATAGCCGAACACCGTATTTAGCCGATCAGCAAACTGCGGATCCGCTTCAACATCAATACCGATCCGTTTTTTTATACTACTAAGACCGGAGATACCACCCGGCCAGGAGCCAATTCTGATGCTACCCATACCGATATTAATGCGAGCAAAGGGATATTGCCTTGATGTTGGCTGGATACTCCACAGCGCAGATGAGGAAGCAGCAAAATTGTCCAGTTGATACAGGGCAACACCCATCAGCAGCAGGCGTTGGTACTCCAGCTCTTTGGATAACGGGTGAAGTCCGGATTTTTCGAATGCGGCCACAGCTTCGGCATAGTGCTGGCGCTCAAAATAGGCTTTACCCAGCAAAAACCGGTTCAGGGCGCGTTGCTCCGGGGTCTGAAACAGCGCCGGTGATGCGTATAACTCGTTTGCCTCATTAAACAGCCCCCAGGAAGCGTATAACCGGGCTGCCAAGGTTGCCCATTTTTCCTGTCCGGCGCGAATTTCTCCACTGGCCAGACCGGCGCGATACCGGCTTATGGCGCTGAAGCCGTCCCCTGTGCTCTGGTAATAGAGCAGCTCACGATTGAGTAGATCGGCGCGCTGTTCAGACAGAGCAGCAGATGGCAAGGGAAATCCTGCAATCACCAACGCGATTACCAGGCACAGCAACCAGCGCCGGCCGTTCAATCCACTACCTGCATATTAATTGATGGCGCCTGACTAAACGTGGCATTACCAAGGCGCAGCTCCACCATACTGTGCCGCCCTGGTGACTGGGTGAGGCTCCACTGCTCCCGGTACTCCGCGCGCTTGCCATCTTTTCCCGTGCCGATAAAGACAGCTTCGAGGCGGTGTTTCCCCTGCATCAAGATTCCGCTGTGAATATTGGCCGCCCCACCCTGTTTCAACGCCTGCCACTGCGTACGATGGAAGGCCGGCTCCGAAACTGTTTTTCCATCCAGTTTCAGTCTTATCTTTTCCAGCCGAAAAGAGAGTTCCTCATCAACGCTGACATACACCGACACCGTTTCCAGTCCAGCCTGATTACCACCGCCGGTCAGCAGCCGGATTTTTTCATCCAGCCCGAGCATGTCACGCTTTACCTGTTGCAGTGCCGCATCCAGCTCCTGTGGTGTCCTGTCTGCGGCACTAACGATGCCCCCTGCAATGCAATAGCAAAACACAAGGGTAAACAAGCCGATTTTCATCCCGAAATTCATCACTCAAAATTTTACCAGCAAAGCGTATGGTATTTAATTACATTATTAACCCGGCAATAATAGATATTGTCGCCGGAGTAATAATAACTGAACCCCGCATTCAAACCGAGACAAAACTATCTATCATCTCGCTCATACCGGGATTGAGTCTCCTTCAACAACCGCTCGATACGCTCCAGTCGTTTTTCCATCTGTTTCAGCCGATCATTCACCTCTGATTCACCCTTTACAGCGCCCCGGCTGACCAGGAAAGCGGAAATATTTGCCGTTACCAGAGAGAGCAGCACTACACTGAGCAGCAGCAGAATGATACCAACAATACGGCCCTGCTCGCTGACAGGCACCACATCGCCATACCCCACTGTGGTGACTGTGGCCAGCGCCCACCAAATCCCCTCCCAGGGACTTTTTATCCCCGGATCAATATAGGCAATCACGATACCAGCCACCACTACCACCAACAACATGATGATCAGGCTGTTGCCGAGATGGTGCTGCACCAGCACCTGCCTCCAGGTACGCGACAGACGCAGCAGCAGTCCAAACATCAGCAAGGCCCGCAGACCACGCAGTATCCCTGCCAGCGGGGTATCGCCCCATAACGGGGGAAACCCGATGACGATAATTGTCAGATTGATCCAGTTATTCAGCAGATAATCACGCTTGTCACGCACCAGACTGGCCAGCACCACCGTTTCGGTGACAAAAGCCAGCCACACCAGCCAGTCAGCAATACGAGAGGTGGCGACCGGCATGACACCGGCATTTTCCAGCATCCACTGCAAAAAAATCCACAGCACGATGACCAGCATTGGCCATTCAAAACGTTCGGCCCAGCGGCGCGCCTGCTCGGTCTCATGCCCGGAAACACCACCCAGCCCTGCCAGCCGATCGTACTTCATCTTGCTCCCGCTACCGACAATACCAGCCACTCACCAGGCGGCACGCGCCAGCCGCGGCAGATGCCCCGACATTCCCATCGCATGATGGATGAAGTTCTTCTTCAGCGGTGGCAAGGTATCGGTCAAGGTCAACCCCAGGTTACGCCCCCAGCGCAGCGGCGGCAGCTCACTGCCAAACAGGCGCTTGAAACCATCCATCGCGGCCATCATGGCGATATTGTCGCTCTTGCGCCAGCGCTCGTAGCGCCTTAGCACGGCCAATGAACCAATATCTTTTTTGTTGCGCTCCAGCGCATCGGAGATCACCTCCGCCAGGGTGGCTGCATCGGACAGCCCCAGGTTGACCCCCTGCCCTGCCAGTGGATGAATGGCGTGAGCGGCATCACCCACCAGCGCCAAACGGGGTTTGATATAGTTTTTTGCATGTTGCAACCGCAACGGGAAGGCACCCCGCTCGGCTGTTTCGGTGATCTTGCCAAGCGTGTGTTCGAAACTCTGCTCCAGCTCCGCCATGAAGGTGGCATCATCCAGTGACAACAGAACCTCCGCATGCTGCGGGTCGACCGACCAGACAATAGAACTGCGCCCTTCGCCCAGTGGCAGGAAGGCCAGCGGCCCCTCCGGGGTAAATCGTTGCCAGGCGGTATCACGATGGTGGCGCTCGGTGTTGACCACAGTGATCACCGCCGTCTGCTCATACTCCCAACCCTGCGTGGTGATACCAGCCTGAGCGCGAACCCACGAATCTCTGCCGTCAGCGCCTACCAGCAGCACTGTAGTCAGTATCTTGCCATCTTCCAGCGTCACGGTAACCTGCTCGTCACCCCACTCCAGCCCGCTGATTCTGGCCGGACAGATGAGGTCGATATTGGAAAACTCCTTGAGCCGTTTCGCCAGTGCGGCCTGAATGACACGATTCTCCACGATATGTCCCAAGTTCGGCTCACCCACATCAGCGGCGGAAAAGTGCACCGCGCCAGTGCCGGTGGTATCCCACACATGCATCTCGCCATAGGGGTGGACACGGCGCGCCACCATGTACTCCCATGCACCGATATTCTCCAGAATATACTGGGAAGCGCGGGTTATGGCGCAGGTACGAATGCCCCGGCTGGTCTTTGGCCAACGCAGTTTTGGCTTGAACAGATCGATGACAGCAATACGCAACGAGGTATCGCCCAGCGCAGCCGCCAGGGCGGCACCAACCATGCCGCCGCCACAGACAACCAGATCATAATTTTTCTGTTTGCCGGTCATAATGGCAGTCCTCTCTCCAGCCGCGACAGTCGGCCACTCAACCCCATTGCCTGACGGGCCAGCAGATGTTTCAGTGACGGCAGAACATCCAGCGCCACCAGACCGGCATCCCTAATCACGGTCAGGGGGAAAATAGTGTTGGAAAAAGTTCGCACCAGCCCATCGGTAAATGAGGTGGTACGCAGGTAGTCGGCACGGCGGGCATCGCTGTATTTTTTGAGTACCGCCATATCCCCCGGATCCTGCCCTTCTCGCCAGGCATCACTGAGCGTTTCAGCCAGCACAGCCACATCGCGCAGGCCAAGATTGAACCCCTGCCCGGCCACAGGATGCAACAGATGTGCCGCGTTGCCGATGATGACCAGCCGGGGGCGAACCCGCTCGCGCACATGCATCAGCGAAAGCGGGTAGGCCACTCGCCGGCCTGTAGTCTGGAAGCGCCCCAGCCGATTTCCAAAACGCGCTTGCAGCCGGGACAAAAATGCCGCATCGTTCAGCGCAAGCAGATCGGGGACTTCGCTATCCCGTGCGGTCCAGACCAACGAGCAGCGCCGTTCCGTCATCGGCAACAGCGCCAGCGGACCCGTATCGGTAAAGCGCTCGTAGGCGACATTGGCATGGTCTTTTTCCGGCGTGACGTTGGCAATAATTGCCGTCTGGCCGTAACCTGCCCGCCACAACTTGATCCGCTGCTGCTCCCTGACCACCGACTGTCCCCCGTCGGCGGCAACCAGCACTCTGGCTCGCAGATCACGCACCTTGCCGTCATGCTCAACCAGCACCCGCACCCGCCGGGCGCTGACATCGCAGGATTTGAGACGAGCCGGGCAGAGCAGCTCCACCCCCTCGGCCTTAGCCAGCACCGAGCCGAAAATCTTGCCGAAGACCCGGCTTTCCACCACATAGCCAAGAGCTTCAACCCCTTCGGCATCACGATCCAGCCGTGCGGCCCCGAAACGCCCCCGATCCGATATGTGAATATGCTCAATGCGAGTCACCCCCTCGCGCTGCAGCGCGGACCACAGGCCCATGGCACACAGGATACGACTGGATCCGCAGGACAAGGCTATGACGCGGTCGTCATAGCTCGGCTGGGCATCAGACTGAAACGCCACGGCCTCGATAACCCCGACCCGCATTTTCAGTCCCGCCAGAGCACAGGCCAGACTGGCGCCGACCATCCCCCCACCAACAACAAGAACGTCATACTCCTGAACTTCAGTCATAATCCTGACTCCTGCATCAACGCCTCTATCTCCTCAACCGTTTTGGGTACACCGGCGGAAAGCACCTCGCAACCCGTTTTGGTCACCAAAATATCATCCTCGATACGAATGCCAATGCTCCACCATTTTTTGTCCACCCCCTTGCTCCCTGCAGGGATGTAGATGCCCGGCTCTACCGTCATCACCATGCCCGGCTCCAGCACACGCCAGCTATCACCGATTTTATATTCACCGACATCATGCACATCCATTCCCAGCCAGTGACCGGTTCGGTGCATGAAAAAGGGTTTATATGCCTCGTTTCTGACCAACGTAGCTATCTTGCCTTTGAGCAGCCCCAGTTTTACCAGCCCTTCGGTAATCACTTCAATGGCAGCTTCGTGAGGTTCATTCCAGTGATTACCCGGTTTGATCCGGGCAATAGCGGCTTGTTGAGCCGCCAGCACCACGTTATACAGCGCCTTTTGCGTGCGCCGGAATTTGCCATTTACCGGAAAAGTGCGGGTGATATCGGAAGCATAATTCTGGTGTTCAGCACCGGCATCAATCAGCAGCAAGTCATTATTTTTGAGCCGATCCTGATTATCTATATAGTGAAGAATGCAGGCGTTTTTCCCGCCCGCCACAATAGAGCTGTACGCCGGAGAACGGCAACCGTGATAAACAAATTCGTGCAGCAGTTCTGCTTCAATCTGGTACTCACGCAGTCCGGGACGACACGCCTTCATTGCACGGCAGTGCGCCTGCGCAGAGATCCGCGCCGCATGGCGCATCAACTTGATTTCCGCAGCACTTTTTATCAAGCGCATTTCATGCAGCAGATGATCCAGCGCGATGATGTTGTCCGGAATATGAATACCGGCACGTGCCTTGCCGCGCAGCTGGTTGATCCAGCCAATCAGCTGCTGGTCAAAACCCTGCTCCCTCCCCATGGTGTAGTACACCTGAGTCCGGTTTTCCAGCAGGCCGGGCAGAATATCGTCGATATCAGCTATGGGAAAGGAATCATCCGCACCATACCGCTCCACCGCCCCATCCTGGCCGGCTACCGAGCCACTCCACCGCTCTATCTGCACATCTCGCTCACGGCAGAAGAGGATATACTCCCCATGCTCACGACCGGGAACCAGCACCAGCACCGCCTCCGGCTCGGGAAAACCGCTCAGATACCAGAAATCGCTGTTGGGGCGATAAGGATATTCATTGTCCCGGTTACGCTTGCTGATCTGTTTTGCAGGCAGAATCGCAATAGAACCCTCCCCCATAATGCGCAACAGATGTTGGCGCCGCCAGGCAAATTCATTGCGATTCAAGCCGGACTCCCCGCGTTAACGGGATACGAGATTTTCCGGCACCCTGGCATGGAATTCAATGGAGCTGGTTCCCTGACACCGTTTTCCTGCGGATACCCAGCTCCGCATGAAGCAGCAGCACCGCCGTGCGCAGATACTCCACCAGCTCCATATAGGAACGCTCATCCTGCTCATCACCATCGAGCTGATAGCTGTCCGCCTGACTCATCTCGGCCAGATCACGCAGAACCTCCTGCACTTCGGCAGAGAACTGTTCCGTCTGCTGCAATCCACCCAGCGACAGCCCGAGCACAAACCCCTGACACCACTCCCCCAACGCCGAAATCCGCAGGCCAATCGACTGACCATCATCCGGCAGCAACGGGAAAAAGGTAAAACAACTGTCATTCAGATCAGATTTGATTTTCACATACAATTTTTGAAAAAACCTCTTTGTCTCTGCCCCGGGAGCCGTGTCCGGAAACAGCTGTCGCAACCAGACATCCCGATCCGATGAGCAGTCACTGCTGCATAACAGACCACACAGCATTCCATGGGTTTCAGCCACCCCCGGCTGCCCATTCAGCAGCGCCAGCTTCTCCTCAATCTGCTCAAAAGTTGATTTATCTATGCCCATCAGTACAGTATTCACGTAAAATCAACATCGTACCACTTTTCCCCTCATTATTGACCCGGTGACGGCACCGTTCTATATTGACAACACGAAAGAGGTATTTCCGAGGGCACAGAGTATCGTTATGGAAGGTTTAGAGTTAGAACAACTGGAATCCAGCATTGATGATTTGATAAGGGTCGTTGAACACCTCAGAAACGAGAACAGATCACTGCTGTCTGAACGCGCCCATCTTCTGGAGAGAACGGAAAAGGCGCGCCACCGGGTCGAAACAATGCTGGGACGACTCAAAACGCTGGAACAGGAATAAAACATGAAAAACGAGCCAGAACTTGTAACTGTCCGTATCCTGGACAAAGAGTACCGTATCGGCTGTGGTGATGGCGAGCGCGAAGCGCTTATTGCCTCAGCATACCACCTGGACGCGAGAATGCGGGAAATCCACAACAGTGGAAAAGTGGTTGGAATGGACCGTATCGCGGTAATGGCCGCTCTCAATATCGCTCATGAGTTCCTGCAACTTCGCAGCGAAAAAGAAACACTTACCCGCAAGGTCAATGGAGAACTCCGCAGTTTACACACCAAGATTGGAACGGCCGTAGATAAGGCCATGAGCAAATAAAACGAGCAAGCAAGATACTCACATCGGGGATGTTTAACTTACCTCCAGCTGATTCTCTTTAACCATCGCTGCCAAGCCGCTGGCAAGATCGGGATATTTCAACCTGACCTTGAGTTCCGTTAACATTTTGCTGTTATCAATACGGCGCGATTCATCCAGGTACGAAAGCATGGCCGGAGGCAACTGCCGTTCCGCCTGCCGCCGGGTAATCTCCGGACAGCGGGGCAGACCCAGGGTATCAGCAATACCGTGATAGTAATCGGTCATGGTGCTGACCTGGCCATCGGTTACATTGTAGATAGTCGTTCCGGTTTCATAACGGGAAGCAGCAATACAGATCCCCGCCAGGTCATCGGCATGGATCCGGTTAGAGTAAGGTGCATCTTCCGGGCATAGTACCGGACGGAGTTGGCGTATTGATTCAATCGGCAACCGTTTTTGGCTGTAGATTCCGGCAACGCGCAAAATGATAACTGAAACGGCATGAGTCTCGCTCCATCGCAGTAATCGCTGCTCAGCATCAAAACGGCGTTTGGCACGTTCCGTCTGGGGCCGGGGCGGCGTGTTTTCATCGACCCGGCCACCGCGCCGATCACCGTACACGCCGGTGGTGCTGATATAGATGATTTTTTCGGGAAGGTTATCGGGTGTCAGGCTGTCAAGCCAGTTTTGCATCCGTCGATCGTTTATCCCGCATGCTGCGGGCGGAACAAAATAATAAACCAGGCAGTTTATCAGTGGCATTTTTTTTAGGGTTTCCGGCCGATCCAGATCACCCTGCATCAGCCGAACAAGGAGCAACCGCTTTGGGGCTCGGGTAAATGCGGTGACCCCGCTCCCTTTTTGCAGCTCCAGTTTCGCCACCCGCCGCCCGATATCACCAAAACCGATGACAAAAATATTCAACCCTGTTTTGTCCTTTCTGAAAAGCTGCGCTTCTCTGCCAACTCCTGATAACGAAAACAGTCCACAGTATGATCATTGACCATCCCTACCGCTTGCATAAAAGCATAGCAGATAGTAGAACCGACAAATTTAAACCCGGCCTTTTTTAATGTTTTACCCATAACATCAGACCCTGCTGTACGGGCGGGAACCTGTTCAAGACTTTCCCACTGATTAATTATGGGTACGCCATCAACAAACTGCCACAGGTAGTCACTAAAGCTGGTGTGCCGTTGTACAATATCGAGACAGGCTTGGGCATTGCCTATTGCCGCATGAATCTTCAGCCGGTTGCGTACAATGCCGGGGTTATTCAGCAACCGGTCGATTTTACGCTGATCATAACGGGCTATTTTTTCGACATCAAACAGATCAAATGCCTTTCGGTAGTTTTCTCTCTTATTAAGGATAGTTGCCCAGCTCAAACCTGCTTGGGCACCTTCCAGAATCAACATTTCAAATAACTGCTGATCATCATAAACCGGAATTCCCCACTCATGATCATGGTATTCCATATAGAGCTGACTATTGAGATCCACCCAGGCACAGCGTTGTCTATCCATATTTCGTTCTTCTCCTCTCGATTGCGATCATGTCATTCCGGTGTACGATCCAGCATATGTGGACACTGCTTTTTCGAGTGTTGGGATTGCGTATCCTGTAAAACCACAACAATGCAGAAGTTATCATGCAGATCACACCACAAATCCAACATTCACCGGAGATCCCGGAAGAGCAGCCCCGGTGGACAAACGATACGACTGGAGTTCATGTTATCCTGCCAGGTGCAAAAATTGAACAATCCGGAGCAGTCGGTCTCGCGCGCCTCGCGTTTTGCCTGTTTGTCTTCGAACGCCGCCTGTTCCCGCTCAAAACGCTCCTGCGCACGGGCCTGGATTTCCTCTTTGGCGCGAGCAATCGCCGCCAGCCGCCCTTCGCGGCGTTTGA
>JAJRUV010000155.1 GCA_024277595.1 Gammaproteobacteria bacterium | reverse complement strand
AGTATTCACCCGTCTGCTGGTGAGTGCTCATTTTCTGGCCAGCGAATGATGAATCGTGCTCCACCTAGTGGTGAGTCCTGCACGCTGATGTTACCATCATGCCACCGGCTGATCCGTTGTGCTATGGACAGACCCAGACCATAACCACCGGTGTTCCGGCCCCGGCTTGCATCCAGGCGTTTGAATGCCTCAAAGATGCTTTCACGCTGATGTTTGGGAATACCCGGCCCATCATCATCAATAGTGATCTGAAAAAGTCCGTCATCACATGTAAATATAACGTTGATCCGGGTTTGTGCATAACGCCGGGCATTTTGCAGCAGATTTCCTACTGCCCGGGCCAGCAGTTTGGGTTCAAAGCGGGCATACTTCAGCTTGTTTCCTGCTATTTCATAGGTTATGGACAACCGATCCCTGCCCGTTTGTGACTGCCTGATTATATCCGTTAACCATGGTTCAATCTCCTGGCGTTGGAACTTCAATGTGGGTTTGTCGCGGTCGAAGCGGGCATAGGTCAACAGTTCAGCCACCAGTTGATCAAGCTCATCAATATCGGTATTCATGCTCTTCATGAAACGTTTTCGGGCGGCTTCGTCGGTAGAGGATTGCAACATCTCCATACCAAATCGCAGGCGCGCAATCGGTGTTCTCAGCTCGTGAGAAACAGCATTGGTCAATTCCTTGTGTGAAGAGATCAGTCCTTGAATACGATCAGCCATACCATTGAATGACTCGGCCAGCTGGTATAGTACCGAGCGTCGCGACAACGGAGAGCGAATGTTGAAATCACCCTGCCCGAAGGCACTTGCGCTGACACGCAGCTGTTTAAGATCACGCCACAACGGATAGAGCCAGAACAGAAGTGCCAGTGCCACCAAAAGGGCAAATACCAGCAGCAGGATAAATTCCAGGTAATCCAGTGTTAATGGTTCCTGGAAGGGCCCTATTCTTGCAACGTAAGCCGTGCTGCCAATGCGGCGATACAGGAACTGTGTATCGCTGCCAATCTCTTTCTGGGCAACCTCCCCGTTTTTCAGCACACCCTGCTGAGAAGAGGAAATATCGCTCTCCGCATTTTTCATTTTCAGCAAGATAACGGGAAAACTGAACTGTTTGTCCAACTCGGCCACTATGCTATGCCATCTGCTTTGCGGCTGAGCTTGCAGTGTCATTTCAATCAGGTTGAAAGTGCTGTTTGAGAGGCGCCGATCGTCATCGTACTCCGACTGTTCAAGCGGAAACTCCAGCACCCATTTGCTGTTCAGAATACGCCGATAAGCGTAATCAGCACCATGAACTTCCGAACTAACCAGCACCCCCTGATTAATGCGCTCCATCATGGCATCGGGAAATTCCAGCGAGTCAATCGGTAATATCCGCATTGGATAACCACCGCCACGGTTTAATGTATCCAGCAGCGCTGGCCACTGTTGGGGTGGTAGATCGGCCAGTTGCTTTTCAATCAGGTAAATCGTTCCTCGGGACAGGCTGCCATAATAGCGTTCCAGCGTGCCATGTAAAATCGTACTGAGATTGGACGCACCAATAACATAGATCAGTACTGCTATGGCGATGATCGAATAGAGTTTTAGAAATACCCGTCCCAACGTGGCACCCTTATTGCCAGGCTTCCTTGACAAACAGATAGCCCTTGCCGCGGATTGTTTTAATGCGGAAAGGATGTCCGGTATTATCACCCAGCTTTTTACGCAGACGGGAAATGCGGATATCGACGGAACGATCCAGACCGTCATAACCGATACCACGCAACTGTGCCAGGATAGCGTCACGGGTAAGCACCTCTCCCGCATGGCTGGCCAACAGCCACAGCAGATCAAACTCGTTTGTTGTCAACTCCAGCACCTCGTCACCCAGCAGGGCTTCCCGGGCTCCGGCACTGATCTCAAAGCAACCAAAACGGAGTTCATTGTCATTGCCGTTATCACTGTTATGGTGAGAAAAGCGGCGTAGCAGGGCGCGAATACGGGCCAGTAAAACCCTTGGTTGGACCGGCTTGGTAACGTAATCATCAGCACCGATCTCCAGGCCAACAACCTGATCTATATCTTCATCCCTGGCCGTCAACATCATGATCGGTCCGCAGTATTGTGGACGAACCTTTTTGCAGACCTCCAGGCCATCCAGCCCCGGTAGCATCAGATCCAGCACCACCAGATGGGGCTGTTCTGCAATGATCCGTTTGCAGGCGATATCCCCGCGATGTTCAATGGATACATGTAGTCCCTGCTGTTGCAGATATTCCTGAATCAGGGTGGAGAGACGGGAATCATCTTCAATCAGTAGTATGTGGGTAATTTCTATAGCCAAAACTTCCACCACCAGTTGAACTGTTTTTTCGCTATTCGCATGGTTAACCAATCAACAGCATCCATTGACCCTGACCCCGGGGGGGGGGGGGAACCGGCATTTGTCATAATAGAAAAGGCGAAATCAGATTCTGGAACAATAATGGAGCGGCAGAAAAATGTTCCCGCTGAACCATCAAATCCCGAGTATCTCTTTCCACCTAATATTCCGTTTGCTATTCCGAGGGAAAATCCCTCAAAACCAAAATGCAGGTGTTGATATGCCTCCTGAGAAATATAGTTATCGGCTCATCCCCTGATCGAGTGGGTAGCTTTCATCTGGCCACGCCCTCAGGATAAAGATCCAACCCTCCAAGGTGAAAGTAGATTGCATTGGCAAACCGCTCCTTGTTGCGGAAACCTCTGCTGCGAACCTTGATCATCTTTATCCGGCTATTGAGACTT
>JAJRUV010000154.1 GCA_024277595.1 Gammaproteobacteria bacterium | reverse complement strand
TGATACTGAATCTTGTAAACCGTGTGACTACTACCGTAGCGATATTCCATACCTTGCCACCTTCAATAATGCTAACGACCAGTATCGCAGATAAATCTGACCGCCTAAAGGCGGTGGTTTTAACCTTCAACCGAGACGAATAAAACGATGACGGAAAAATTACATGCTATTTTTAGCCCGGCAAATTACGGGGCAAGTTTTTGACAATGTAAATTTGTTTTTTTTCTATCTCAATATAGCCACCATTCTGGAGTTTTTTCATCAGTCGGCTAACCATTTCCCTGCTTGCCCCGACCAGACCTGCAATCTCCTGATGAGTCATACGCTGTGGGATTACCTGTTTGCCATCGCGCTCCACAGTCATTTTAATCAATTTGGTACACACACGCTGATAAACGGTTTTCAATGCGCAGTCGGATAAATCTTCTGTAAGATCACGGATGCGCTGACTCATAGAACGGATCAACTTGACGGCAACCTCCGGGTTTTTGCGCAGACACTCCTCAAACCGTAGTCTTGGCACGTAGATCAATCGTGACGGTTCCACCGTAACAACGGATGCTGAACGTGGTTCCTCGTCAATCAACGCCAGTTCGCCAAAGTATTCGCCCGGACCTTGGTAGCGGAGAATAATCTCCGTGCCATATTCGTCGCTGATATATACTTTTACCCGTCCCTCCGTGATAATGTAAAGACAATCACTTTCACCCCCTTTCTGGATAAGTATGCTGTTTCTGGGATAACTGTGTACCTGCCCATGGTCAGAGATGGTACCGATGTCCAGATTGGACAGTTCCGAGAACAATGGTTCATGTGTGCCCATGCCGTTCATTCCGCTCTTTGCGCTGGAATTTCAAATAGTTGGAAATATTCCTCTAAAATAGCATATGATCGGCGGCACTGTAAACGGGGAACATCAAAGGCATACAGGTGAAGAAGATAGTTCTCAGATCCTTTGCACCGATGGTGTCACTTGCCCTGCTGTGCGGGTTGATTGGTGTGTTTGCCGCGTTTACTCCTTGGGGTGCAGAACTGGAATCCGACCTAGGACTCTCCATACTATACAGTATGCGCGGGACGCGCCCTGCTCCGGCTGACGTAATGGTCGTTTCTGTTGATACCCTATCCGCACAACAACTAAATCAATCCGCCAGGCCACATAAATGGGATCGGCGTTTGCACGCCAGGCTGGTGGATGTTTTATCTCAATACGGCGCCAGGGTAATAGCCTTTGATGTATTTTTTGACGAGTCCCGCGAATCAGACCCTGAGCAGGATCGGCATTTCGCAAAGGCATTGCATCGCGCTGGAAATGTAGTCTTGTATGCTGATCTGCATGTATCAGGTAACGATCTGGCACATATCGAAAAACTTGCGCCGCCGACACCAGAGTTAGCCAATGCTGCGGCGGCACTTGCTCCCTATGTATTACCCAAGATACTGGCTCGAGTTGATCAATTCTGGCCGTTTAAAACATCTGCTGGTGATAAACCCATTCTTCCCGTTGTAGCATTTCAACAATTTTCGCTACCATATTATGAATCTTTGTATTCTCTGCTGATTAGCGAGCTACCGACTGATGCAGAAAAACTGATCCCTTCCCCAGGTGATTTGACGGATATCTCCAATCTTTCCCGGACGTTGCACGAAATATTTTCGGTTTATCCTGACCTCGCAAACAATCTGCTGGAAAGAATCAGTTCATCACAATCTGGACAGACAGCCATGCTGTCCGCAATTGTTGGCATGTATGGTGGAAAGAGCAGCCGTTATATCGATTTCTACGGTCCTCCACACACCATAAATACAGTCCCTTTTCATTCTATATTAAATGGCGATTCGGATATAAAAAAAATGGTTAAGGGAAAGGCGGTTTTTATCGGCGGCTCGGAAAAAACAGCCGCTCAGCAGGATGATTTTTACACAGTCTACCGACAACAGGGGATCGATCTTAGCGGAGTCGAAATTGCCGCAACCATATTTGGGAATCTGCTGGAAAACCGCAGTGTAAAACCGCTTTGGTGGCCGTACCATCTGGCTGTAGTTTTTATGTGGGGAATTGTTATATCAACAGTGTGGTTTTGGTTTCATCCTGTTCTGCTGGCAGCAACGATACCCCTGTTTTCAGCGCTCTTGGTTGGTACTTCCTGGTTCGCTTTTTCTTCATTTTCAATATGGTTTCCGCTAGCAGTACCCCTGCTTGTTCAATTACCTTTGATCCTGATTTCCGTACTATCCTGGCGTTACCTGTATACCTGGCGAGAGCGCGAAAAAATACGTATGGCACTTCGGCGTCTGCTTCCAGAACAAGTGGTGACTTCCATCGCAGATGGCAATAATTATGAGGTTGAAAACCAAACCCTGTTTGGGGTCTGCATGGCAACGGATGCCAGCCGCTACACAGAGATTTCTGAACAGATGGCGCCGGAAGCACTACAGCAATATCTGAACAGTTACTATCAGGCACTATTCTCCCCCGTACGGCGCGAGCAAGGGTTTGTATCGGACGTAGTTGGTGATGCCATGATGGCAATCTGGACTTCCACCGCACAGCACATGGCCCATGAAAATGACATGCGGCGGAGCGCCTGCACAGCAGCGCTGGATATCATCTGTCAAATTGATCAATTCAATTGCAGCGGACCGGGTGCCACTCTACCGACACGCATCGGTTTACACTGTGGCCCGCTCTCGCTCGGTCACGTGGGTGCAGGCGACCACTACGAATACCGAGCAATCGGCGATACGGTAAATACAGCCTCCAGGATCGAGGGGCTTAACAAGCTACTGGGTACATCAGTGTTAGCTTCTGCTGCAGTGGTAGAAACCCTGGATGGGATTCTCGTTCGCAAGGTTGGTAATTTTCTGCTCAAAGGAAAAAATAGTCCACATACCATATACGAGCTGCTGTGTGCCAAAAGTGATAGCCAGGATAATTTGCGGCGGCGGAACAATGGTTTTGCGGTCGCCTTGCAGCTGTTTCGCGAGCGGCAGTGGTCCACCGCTCTGGCTCGTTTTGAGGCCTTGCTGGAACAGTTTCGGGATGATGGTCCCAGCATTTATTATTGTGCGTTGTGCCAACGTTGTCTGCAGGATAGTTCGGAAGTGAACCACGATGGCGTAATTATAGTGAGGGAGAAGTAACTACCCGATCGAAAGTTGGTGTGACTTCTTCACTACAATAAAGTGATCAAAGTCACTTTCTAGTATAAATCACTAAGCGTACAATAAGTTCATCTTTTCAGAACATTCTGTATTTCATATTCCAAGGAGAATGAAGTGTACTGGATGTCACAGGGAAAAATGCTCTTGTACCCATTCAGGACAAGGATATCGCCAGAGAAGACCAGCCAGCCAGCCTTGCTGATGATCTGCTTGCTGTTTGCCGGAGCAACATTCGGCGCTGAGTGTGGAGAACGGTTGGCGCAAATTGTTTCCTTGCAGGGGCAGGTGGAGGTAAAACGGGCAAACAGTGCACGATGGCTGCAGGTCAAAACCAACGACAGCTTTTGTGCTGCTGACACTATCCGTGTTGACCGTTACGCTCGAGCCGCAATCCGTTTTAGCAACCATACGCTGTTGCGTCTGGATGGTGGCACAACACTTAGCCTGCCCGGCGAGGCCAACAGTAAAACCACTTTGCTTGATCTGTTACGCGGTGCGCTACACATTATTAGCCGTACCACTGGCCGACTGGAAATCCGGACTCCCTTTGATAACGCGGCAATTGATGGTACAGAGCTGGTGGTGAGCGTTACCGCCACTGAATCCTCAACATGGGTGATGGAGGGACGGATACAGGTTACAAATTCCCTTGGGAGCGTGCAACTGACAGAAGGAAAAGCCTCATTTACCCTTAAAGAAAGTTCCCCGCAGCCACGCTTGCTAATTCGCCCCAAAGATGCCGTTCAGTGGGCTCTCTATTATCCACCGCTGGTTAGTCTTAACAGCTCGAGCTATCCGAAACTGGCTGCTATTAATGGTTTTCAACAAGCGCTGCAACTTTATGCCGAAGGTGATATCAGGAGTGCGCTGACGGGCTTGGACAGAATAACCGAAACTTATCGCAATGCACAGTATTTTAATGTACGCGCAGCAATGTTGCTATCGATTGGCCAACTAGATGAGGCGCAGCAGAACATCAAGCGGAGTATCCAGATAACCCCAGATGGCGGTGTGGCCGTTGCGCTTAAATCCATCATTTTTTTAGCACAAAACAAACAAAAAGAAGCATTTTACAAAGCGCAACTAGCGGTTGATCTTGAGTCACAATCGCCGATTGTTCATATTGCTATGTCCTATATTTACCAAGCCAGATTCCAGATCGAACAGGCACTTGAAAGCGCCCAACACGCGACAGACATCGATCCCAATAGTGCCTTGGCTAAAGCACGTTTGGCGGAGCTATGGCTAATGCTGGGTGAAATAGAGCGTTCTTTCGCAGTCGCACACCAAGCTGTTGATATCGAACCGGGACTAGCTCGCATCCAGATCGTGCTCGGGTTTGCCAACTTGGCACGGAGCAGAACCGATACAGCCAGACAGGCGTTCAACAAAGCAATTGAGCTGGATCAAGCTGCACCACTACCGCACCTCGGACTAGGTCTGGCAATGATTCGAGACGGTGAACTGACAACCGGACGCAAACAGATCGAACTGGCGGTATTGCTGGATCCATTGAACTCCTTGCTGCGCAGCTACTTGGGCAAGGCATATTATGAAGAGAAGCGCAACGACCAGGCGGCAGTTCAGTTTCAACTCTCAAAACAGCTGGATCCAAACGACCCCACCCCCTGGCTGTATGATGCGATACGCAAGCTAGCCCAGAACCGGCCAGTGGAAGCGGCACGGGATCTGAACAGCTCTATTGAACTCAACGACAACCGCGCGGTTTATCGATCACGGCTGTTACTGGATGAGGATCTTGCCACCAGAGGCTCCAGCGTAGCGCGAATTTATCATAATCTCGGATATGAGCAGGTAGCGCTGCTGGAGGGCTGGCGCTCGCTGCAAAAATATCCAGCTAATCATAGCGCGCACAGATTACTAGCGGATACCTATCCTGAACTGCCCGGACATGAGATGGCACGTGTCAGTGAACTGCTGCAGTCCCTTCTTCTCCAACCGTTGAACACCAGACCTTATCAACCCAGCCTGGGCGAAGAGAAATTTTGGAATACGGATAACACCACCCTGACGCCAGGGTACAGCGAATACAGTAACCTGTTTATGCGCAACGGGATGCATTTCAATATCAATGGCCTTTATGGCAGCAATAACACCAAAGGTGGTGAACTGGTGGCTGGTGGAGTTCACAATCAAATCGCATACAGCATCGGTGCTATGGAGTATCAAAGCGATGGCGTGCGGGTGAACAGCGGCCAGCATCTTGAGTTGAAAAATGCATTTCTCCAGTACCGTATCACCCCCTCCCTGAGCTTACAGCTTGAAGCAAGAAAAAGACATGCCGAATACGGTGATATAGAGATGCGTTTCGATGATAGTCACAAACAGGATTTCAACCGAGAGATCACAACTGACACCATACGAGCAGGACTACTGACAAAGTTGAATCAGCATTCAAACCTGCTGTTCTCGCTTAGCAGGCAATGGGAGGTCGATCAGGAAATCGATATCGAGTCAGAAGTGACTGCCTCCATCAGCCGTAGTAGTGATACGGAATTCCGCGGAAATATGTTCGAAACTCAATATTTAACAACCGGTAGAAAATTTAACTTAACAGCCGGAGCGGGGATATTTTCCCAAAACTATTCTGTATCAAAAGAAGAGAGCGTGACGTATTCCGGCCTGGGAATCTTTGAATCCCCACAACAAAAACGTGAACATGACATAGAACACAATAATGCGTACATCTATCTGAACTGGGGTGTCGATGCATCTCGAAACCTGATGCTTGGGGCAAGCTATGATGATTTCTCCAGCGACCTGCTGGGTAACTACCAGAACCTTAATCCAAAACTTGGTCTCTCATGGAATATTGGCAACCACCTACTGCTGCGTATGGCTGGTTACCGGCAGTTTCGGCGCTCGCCGTTTCGTATTCCATCCCTCGAACCAACTCAAATTATGGGCTTTAACCAGCTGCACGACAATTATGCTGCAACCGACACCCGTAGTATAGCAACTGCAATCGACTATCGTTTGCCACCTTACCTGTTTTCGGGAATTGAATTCACCAGGAAAACCCGTGATATACCGGTATATAAACAGGAAGCAGATGCAACATATCTAATCAATCAGCGGGAGTGGCTGATGCAGGTTTATCTGAACTGGACACCGTCTCATAACACTGCCTTTTCTTCAGAATTCACCGTTGATAAATTTGCGGTTACAGGTGCAGAAGATATATGGGAGGTGGATGAGGTAAATGAATCCCGCCTCAGCTTAACGCTAAAGCATTATGCCACCAGCAGGCTGTACTCTTCGATTGCGGCAACATCGGTTAATCAATCCGTCACCGCCAATAACAAAGAAGAGTTTGATACCAGTTTTTCAGTTGTGGACATCGGTTTGGGATACCGGATAGCAGCTTTCTCTGGAAACTTTGGTATCACACTAAAAAACCTGCTTGATGAAAAATTCAGCTACCAGGATCGAAATTTTTATACCAATGAGCCAATACTGTCATCGTTTATTCCTGAACGAGTTATTGTTGTTTATTTATCCATGTATTTTTAACTAAAAACAAAAGGGGGTGTCTCGACTTGAAATAAATCTGCATGTGATGTTTTTTTAACTAATTTTATGAGGAATAATTAATGTCAAACGGAAATGTTCTTACGAGCTCTGGGCCACCTGCAGCAACCTTCGTCGGTGGAATGATTAACTTTAATATACAGATGAAAATGCCGTTGTCAGCCACAGAAGGCGGTATCAACGAGAATAACTTCCTGAGATTTTCATCAGGCACATCACCACTATGTAATATTAAATACGTTATCGACCCAAGCTCTATTGGCGGTGCGGAAATGATTGTATTGGGAAGTTCGGGTGTCAGTGTAACAGAATTTTGTCAGCAGGACTTGGTAAACGGAACTGTCATATATAAGCCTGGCACTTCCGGAAGTAACTCGTTTATATTCAGTGTCTTTGACCAAAACAACAAGATAGCCAGCGGAATGTGCTCGATAACCAGATACGCTTAAGGGAGTCTGGTTTTTTCAAGCATTCACCAGCACATGGATGTGCCCTCGGAACGTGTCAACCTCATATGGACAGTCAATTCAAAAACAACATCTATTTGGCGGCCTGATACCCGGCGGCTGCCAATGTCGGGAAGTTCACCTGATCAACAATTAGTTCCCCGTCATCGTCCAGCAGTGGATTGATCGC
>JAJRUV010000153.1 GCA_024277595.1 Gammaproteobacteria bacterium | reverse complement strand
TTTGCGTTGTTTCCCCTTGTTGCCAGTTTGGGTTTCCGGAAAGGAACAGGGGCGGTGGAAGTTGATACAGAGGTTGAGATACTGCTGATTGAAGTCATTGATGAGCGGTGTCCGGTACTGCGGGATATGGCCGTAGCCAAAGAGTTTTCTGACGACCGCACCATTTTTGCTTTCGGCCAACGCGTTATCGCTGGAATGGCGTGAACGTGATTTGGTGAAGTCAATGCGCAGTTTTTCCAGCAGTTCGGCGACACGTTGGTTGATGTATTCCGAGCCATTATCCGAGGGGAACCCCGACAGCACAAAGGGGAAGACGTCAAGTATCTGTTCGAGGGCGGGCATGAGGTAATGCTCGCCGATTTTTGAAGGTTTGGGGCGGGTCTTCTCAACGTGATGCCGCAGGGGGTTGTCATGACGCGTGTCCATGTCGGCGGGGAAACGGATATCGTTAGCCGTGTACTTTCGTTTGACGCCGGACATCGTGCGCTGGCGGCGCTGGATCTTGCCTGTCTTGCGGTACCGGGCGATCAGCCGGATTACCTGCTGACGGGAATAGCCACTGGTCTTCACCAGCTAGCGGATCACCGCCTCTTTCCCCCGGCGGGGACGCGTCAGATAGCGGAATTTGACCAGTTCTCCCTGAATCCGGCAGTAGCAGACGTCTTTGTCGCCGATGACCGAAAAGGCCACCGCCCGGATGCCGGACAGGAAGTCTTCAAGTTGTTTAATCGTCGTCAAGTCTTCGGGTTTCATGAGGGTTTTCATCCTTCCTGTCATGAACGGTTTCAATACCGGATTCAGACTCATTTCATATTGGACAAGGCTCAATAGTTACTAAAAAACCAAATAGCGTTATGATAGGCGGGTTTACCGAACCCCATAGCGGCTTTGTGTGACTAAAATTACATCAATGCAACCACTAGTATCTTCCAATACGGTACGCAGCTTTGCTGCCGCAGTGATTTTTCTGTTTCCTGCCCTAATTCTCATACTGGCTCCCGCTGATGGTTTGGGGCTTGGTCTGCTCGCCATTGCTGGTCTCATGGTAGCCTGGCAGCAGCGGGGCAGCACGCAGCCAAGCCGTGAGGAGAAGCTGCTCTACTTTGCGGTATGCGCATTTTTTATTACTGTACTGGTGGCAACACTATTGGGAGGTATTGACCATTCCGGTTTAAAAAAACTCAACAAATTTTTACATCTATTACTGGTCATACCCACATATGTTTTTCTGCGCCGCGTCGGCGTAAATCAGGCCGCACTTTGGTATGGGCTGGCAGCAGGAGCAGCAATAGCCTTTGCCGTGGCTCTGTTTCAAGTGTGGAATCAGCCACCTGGATTTCGAGCCAAAGGAGTTACTCATCCCATTATTTTTGGTGATCTTTCACTATCAATGGGAGTCATGGCTCTGGCTGGACTAGGCTGGTTCAGATCTCGCGCCCGCTGGCAAGTAGTACTGCCAATCGCCGCCGTCACTCTGGGGCTTATGGCCAGTTTTCTTTCGCATGCTCGCGGAGGTTGGGTTGCCATTCCATTTCTGGTTCTGGTTTTTATCTGGTTTGCCTGGGCGCATATTGCCGTGTGGCAGCGATGGACTGCGGTCATCTTCTTTTCGGCACTGCTGACCATAACTTACCTCGCACCTGCCACCGGGGTGAAAAACACGATCGATAGAACAGCCACCAATATCTCCAGCTATCTCCATAGCGATATTACTGATCAAGCACGAGTCACCTCGGTAGGTGGACGATTTGAAATGTGGCAAGCTGCCTGGCAGATTTATCTGGATAACCCTGTATTCGGCATCGGCTGGGGGAATTTTCAGGAGGAGGCGCAAAAACTGGTAGATGCGGGGGTACGCAACGAATCAGCCGCTTACTGGGGACACCCGCGCAACCAGTTTTTTTCAGCCATGGCAAATGGCGGAACAGTAGCTCTTATTGCCATTTTATTGCTGTTTTTAATACCTGCCAGGCTGTTCACCAATGTAATCAAAAGAGGAAGCACGCCAGATGCCCAATATTTGGCGCTGGCGGGTTTGCTGTTAATCGTGGCATATATCTCATTCGGTTTTTCAGAGGCCATTTTTGAACGTATCAGCCCGGTAAGCTTTTTCGCATTTTACCTAGCCGTGCTGGCTGCAGCTATACACGCGCAGTTACGTGCTGCACGGCATGCACCCGTCGAACGCATGCAGAGTTTGTCAGTCATCATCATTGCCCAGGACGAGGCGGATCGGATCGAGCCCTGCCTGCAGTCGGTGGCAGGGTGGGCGGACGAGATCATCGTGCTGGACAGCGGCTCCAGTGACGACACCGTGGAGATCGCCCGGCGCTACACCGACAAGGTCTTCGAGACCGACTGGCCCGGATACGGGCCGCAAAAACAGCGCGCCCTGGAAAAGGCCACCTGTGACTGGGTACTCTCCATCGACGCTGACGAGCGGGTGACGCCCGAGCTGCGTCATGATATCGATACCGTTCTGAACGAGGCTCCGGAGTGTGTGGGCTACCGCACTCCGTGGGCGGTGGTGGTCTATGGACGCCGCCTTGATTTCGGCCGTAGTGCAAGGGCGCCGCTGCGCCTGTTCCAACGCAGAGGTTCGCGTTTCAGCGATGATCAGGTTCATGAAACCGTGCTGCTGCCGGAGGGCAGGATTGGCAAACTGGAGGGCCGCCTGCTGCACCTCACCCATCGCGATTACGGCCATGCGTTGTACAAGAATGCCCATTATGCCTGGTTGGGCGCTCAAAAGCGTTTCGCCAAGGGCCGCAAGGGGGGCGGGTTGTCATTGGCGCTGGTACGCGCCATCTGGACTTTCGTGCTGATCTATCTCCTTCGCCTGGGCTTTCTCGATGGCCGCGTGGGTTTTCTGATTGCTGCGCTGTACAGCCAGAACTCGTTCAACAAATACGCAGGCCTGTGGACCCTGCGGCGCCAGTCGGAGGGGATGACAAACAACGGTTCGCAGCGCTAAGCCATCAGAGGCGGTAGTATCGCATCCATCTGCGGATCTGGAGCTTGCGCCAGAGATTCAGCGGCTTGGCCTTCAGCCGCCGGGCGTGTTCCCGGATGAACTCATCGGTGGCCTGCAGTACCCGGCTGCTGGAGTTGCCGTCCCGGTATGGGTGGAGGTTGTCGATATAGCGCCGGCTTGCTGCCATCAGCTCTGCCGGCCGGGAAAGTGCATGACTCATCGCCGCCGGCAGGTCACCCTGTTCCGTCACATCGATGACGTGTGGCCCCGGCACCCTGGTACGAAAGGTCACCACCGGTTTGTCCAGCAGCATGAACTCCAGCGCAATGGATGATGTGTCACAGAGCATCACATCGGCAGCCCGCAAGACGGGCAGCAGATCTTCACTGGCCTCGATGAATTGCAGATTCGGCCCCTCCAGGGCTCGATACCTTGTCACCAGCGAAGGCTCCTGCTTCGGATGCATGGTCACCAGCCAGTGCCACTCCCCTTGCCGTGACAGCCGCTTGACGGTTTCGAGCAGACGGGGCGCCGAGGTCAGTGATGGACTGAAGGTGGAGGCGTACAGAACCACAGGCCTGTTTCCGGCCAACCTGTATCGCCCGATATCTTCATCACCGTTGCGGAACAGGGGATCCACCTTCGGCCACCCCGTTTCGGCAACATGGAAGGTGCCATACCGCCTAGCCAGATCCGTGAATATGCGCGTCCCCTCCTCCGCGTGGGTGCAGTAGAGGTCGAACAGCCCCCGGATTCGATAGTGCCCCTTCTTTCCGGTGGCGTCGTTGGCTAGACCGTGAAACACTTCGACTTTCACCCCCGGGAAAAAATCCGGCACCCAGTTAGTGGGCACGAAGACGGCCGCGGGATCGTATGCTCTTACCTCATTGACATGCCTCAACAACTTTTCACCGGGCAGCAGATTGCTCTCGCCCACTCCATGCAGGAACCAGGCGGCGGAATCGCCACGGGCGTGAATCGCCTCCTGCAGCGGACGCAGGACGGCCAGGGAGTAGATCTGGGTGGCAAAAAACAAATAGCGCTTCAATCGTCGTCCTTCCGAAGTTGGGGAAGCAATTTCAATATCTCTTCCGCTGCCCGCTTCCCTGCCTGACCATCCAGTTCATCGAACATTATTCGGTTGGCCCTGCTGCGCTGTTCCCGCTTTTCATTGGGAAATTCCAGACAAAGCCGGATGGCTTTTTCCAGCTGGCTGAAATCCTCGATCTGTACACTGAAGTCACGAATCATCTCATGCACATGGGGAACGGTGCGTTTTCCAGGTGGTACCTTGAAGCTGACGATGGGTTTGTCCAGCGCACAGCACTCGCCCAGAATAGAGCTGGTATCCCCTATGCAGACATCGGCCAGCATGATATAGGGAATCACGTCATAGCCGCGAATGAACAGAACCCCGGGCGTTCCCTCGATGGCAGAAATATATTTTTGCGTTGTCCATGGATGCACGGTCACCATGACATTGTAGAGCTGCGTGAACTGCTCTAGCCTGTCCGCCCACCGATCGACAGCCGATTGACCGGATCTATCCCAAGTGGCAGTGAACAACAGGGTTCTCTTACCGGGATCCAGTTTCAATCTGGAACGCAAGGTGGACAAATACCGTTCATCGTAGGTGCCATCGAAAGCGGGATCGAGTTTTGGATAACCTACTGCCACGGCGGTACGAATCCCGAACCTGCGGGCATTCTCCACGTCGGCCCGACTGGTCATGAAGTAGCAGTCCAGAAGATTATGACTCTCAGCGCTTGCAAACGGCTTGAAATTGTATGCCCCATGGCTGATTCCAATCTTGATTATGGGCTTTGCCGGAAATCGGTAGGCCGCCTGCCGGCACATGATCACCCCCTCGGGAAAACAGGGAAGACGGGTGGATTTCACCCCAATGGCCGCCAGTTCACGTTGCGCCTTCCTGTCCTTGGCGACCACGGGCAATGGTTTGAGATATTTCTGCACCGGCGCAAAGATCTGGTAATCCAGTGTATTGGCGCAATAGAGAACCACGCCGTCACTCTTGCCCAGCAAGCGTTTCATGTGCCACACCATAGTATAGGGATACCTGGTGATGTAGTAGGAAAATACCATGAGTTATCGGGTTGCCTCAGCGCGCATAGAACCGGCTCATCTCCTCCATGACGGAGCGCATCAACTCCGGTGACAGCCTGGCTCCAGGGAGGGGACGGTAATCCGGCCCCAGAATATCCACATGGCCGAGCTCATCCACCACGGTGATCCGCTGCTCCTCCATCACCGCGAACTGGCCGTAGCTGCTGAGCAGCAGGTAGGAGCCGGGCGGTCCGTCGATGAGGTGCTTGCCGCTGCTGTAGTCACGCATGTCGTTGCGGCAGCCGAGCAGCTCCTGCATCAGGGTGGGGGCGATGTCGAAGTGACTGGTTCGGCGGGAAATCCGTTGCGGCTCCCTGCCGGGCCAGTGAATCACCAGCGGCACCCGGGTTTGCCAGGGTGAGAAGTTTCCGTTGTGGCCCCAGTAGTTGAGACGATTGTCGTTGAACTCCTGGCCGTGATCACCGGTGATCACCACCACGGTGCTCTCCAGCAAACCTTTCACGGCCAGCCTGTCGAGCACCTGCCCCACCAGACTGTCCACGAAGTGAACCGAGTTCCGGTAGCGGTTGAAGAACGGCGCGGGATCGAAGTCGTTGTCCAGCAGCAGGTAGTTCACCGCCTTCCAGCTGGGCTGAAAGACCAGCGGATAGTCCGGTGGAAAATCATAACCATGAGGCGAGTCGTAGAACAGAAAGCCGAAAAACGGTTGCTCCGTTCCATCGAGAAAATCCAGAAACTCCTCGGTGATGTTCCGATCCCGCTCCCGGGGGGAGCTCCCCTTCGAGCGCAGGCGCAGGTTCTCCACCTCCACGAACACCGTCCGATCGAACTCCGGGCTGAACAGCTTGGCGCTGGCGAAGATCCCGAGCCGATAGTCCTGCCGCAGCAACTGTTCGATGAACACCGCACCGCGCTGCTCGGCCAGCATGGCATGCCAGTAGGTGCCCGGAATGCCATAGAACAGGGAGAAGATACCGGTACGGGTGGAGTTGGCGCCGCTGTAGTGGTTCTCGAATACCAGGCTCTGCCGGGCAAGGCGGTGGATGTTGGGCGTGGCCCTTTCGGTCATGGTGTCGAAGCGCCACGAGTCCACCACGATGTAGAGGATGTTCAGCAGCCTGTCCGGAGGCTCGCACTGCAGCGGTGACCTGGGATAGTCGAGGCCGGTGGCCCGGCCGATACGGTAACGCTGCTGCACGGCATCGGGATCGGCCCAGCCGTGTTCGATGAACCAGTCCCTGGCGGTCAGCGGCTGATAGGCCGGCAGGATCCGGGCCTGGCGGGTGATGGGGGTATAGGAGTTGGCATCGGCCCATGCGTGCATGACGTTCCCGGCCAGAAACACACCGAACAGCACCGTGGTGACCAGATAGCCGTACCTCTTGCCCGGCGTGGTCAGCACGAAGCGCCATATCCGCCGTGCCAGCCACCATTCGAAAAGAATCACTGCCGCCACGAACAGCGCCACCCACATCCAGAGGACCCCGGAAAAGGTGAAAATCTCCTCCGCAGCCCCGCCCAGCAGCAGATTCAGCACCATCCCGTTGAGGTGGAAACGGTACTGGGAGAAGACGAAGATGTCGATGACAATACCCAGCACATACAGCGAGCCAAGGGTGATGCCCAGGAGAAAGATCAGTCTGCGCCAGGGCAGTATCAGAATGGGCAGAAACAGCAACAGGGCGCCGATGAAACCCAGCGAGGCGAAGTGGCCAATAAAGGCCAGCACACTGAACAGAAAAGCATATTCCCCTTCCGGAATCTGTGCCACACTCAGATAGCGCAGCGAGACCAGCAGCACCACGGCGCTGTTGGCGAGAAAGAACCAGCCGGCCCAGCGTAACAAGGTGCCGCGACCGGGGGAAATAGATTCAAGGTGGGTCTTGGTGTGCAACGATAACATTAACAGGCATCAGAGTAACGGCGGAGCGGAACTGCCCGCCTATTTTACAGCTCTGCAATGCTCTTGAAAGGAAAATGAGAGATTAGCGGGGGTAACGTTCATAAATCAACTGGCTCTGACGTACGCCACAACCTGATCCAGTCTCTCCTTCACATCTTCAAAACTGATTCGCTGCATTGCCTCGGCACTGCGCACCCGCCTGCCCCAAGCTACCTCTTCCACACCCTTGCCCAGCTCTTCCCTCAAGGCTTCCGGATATCTATTCGCCACCCATTTCCAACTCGAATAGGGGCCAGTGCGATTGGGATTGGAGGTAGCATAGAGTCCAACTACGGGAGTGTTCGCAGCAGTGGCCATGTGGACAGGACCGGAGTCGGGAGAAATGACTATCATAGCACGCTGGATGAGTGCCAGCAGCTGTTTCAGACTGGTCTGTCCGATGAGATTAACAGGAGTATGCCGGGCCAGTGTACTGATCTGCTCTCCGTACTCCCGCTCCAGCCGGGTGGGGCCGCCGGTGAGCAGACTTTTCATGCCGTATTTTTCCGCAGCGTGATCGACAATGCGGGCATACCCTTCGGCGCTCCAGTTGCGCCAGTTGCGAACCCGGTTGGAGGAACAGGGGCTGATCATCAGGGTATCTTCCCCATCGGGGATCCACTTGCGGGCAAATGCGGCAGCTTCGGCGGGAACGGGAATATCCCAGACCGGCGTCAGATCCGTCACCCCCAGGGTCTCGGCGAAACCGAACAGGCCATCCATCACATGCTGCCGGGGCCGGGCCGCTATGCGGGCATTCGTGAACAGCCACTGAAAATCCCTGGCGCGGGCCTTGTCGAAACCGAGCCGGACAGGCGTCGGGATCAGCAGGCTGGCGATGCTGGCGCGCAGCGACACCTGCATCTGCAACAGGACGTCATAACGGCGCCCGCGCATGGTATGGCGCAGATCGGCATAGGTCCGATACCCGCGGCTCTTGTCGAAGATGATAAACTCTATCCCGGAAATGTCACCCACCAGGCCGGCCTCGAGCTTGCCGATGATCCAGGTGATACGGGTTTCCGGCCATTGGCGCTGGATACTGCGTACCACCGGCAGAGTATGACAGATGTCCCCGACGGCAGACAGGCGCAGGATACACAGGCTGTCGGGGGGCGATACAAATGGCAGTGAACCGGACCGGCTGATGAACAACGAACTCCTCCTCTCTGGACTTCCTGAATGAATCCTACCGAAAAGCACAGTGGTGCGCAGCACATTCTCTACGATGCGGAGCTGCTGCACGACGCCACTCCCCACCTGTTCGATCCGCAGCGGCTGGAGCGGGCCGGCGCCCTGCGTGGCTCGGCAGAGGGTCGTGGCACCACCCACTTCATCGAGCTGGAGGGAGAGCAGTACGTACTGCGTCACTATCGCCGCGGTGGCCGGATTGCCACCCTGCTGGAAGACCGTTACCTGCGCACCACCCTGGCCCGGAGCCGTGCCTGGTGCGAATGGCATCTGCTGGCGAAACTGGTCGGGTTGGATCTGCCGGTACCCAGGCCGGCAGCGGCGCGGGTGGTAACCAGCGGGCCGTTTTACCGGGCAGATTTGATCACCCGGCGCATCGAGAACAGCCAGCCACTCTCACAACGGCTGCAATCCACCCCGCTGAACGAAGAGCAGTGGCGTACTGCGGGAATCTGTATCAGGCGTTTCCACAAACAAGGGGTATACCACGCCGATCTCAATGCCCACAATATCCTGCTGAACCCTGCGGGAAAATTCCACCTCATCGACTTCGACAAGGGCGAAATCCGTGATGGCAATCGTCACTGGCGAGAGGCCAACCTGGCGCGCCTGCGCCGTTCACTGGACAAGCTGTCCCGACAGCATCACCTTTTCCACTTTAACGACAGTTGCTGGCAAATCCTCATGGATGGATGGCGAAGCCAACCAGCTTAGCCGGAACCCGGGAGATTGCAGTATCCGGCAATGGCATCCAGATAGCGCACAAGCACATCCCCGTTGGCCTGCAAAACGCGCCGCGCATTGCTGCCCAAGTGCGCAACCGACTCAGGATTGGACAACGCTGCCTGCAGGGCCACTCGCAGTTGCGCCTCATCAGACACACTCAACGCGGCATCTTCGGCCAACAACAATTCACTCTCTTCGCGGAAGTTGTCCATGTACGATCCAAACAGGATAGCCCTGCCCAGCCGCGCCGGTTCCAGAATATTGTGACCACCTTTCGCTACCATCGATCCACCCATAAACACCAGCAATGCACCAGCCATAAAGGCCTCCAGCTCCCCAAGGGTGTCGGCAAGATAGATATCCGTCGATTCAGCAATCACATCACCACGACTGCGCACGGCAATATTCAGTGATAGCGGCTGAAGTTGTTGCAGAATACGACCACAGCGCCCGGGATGACGGGGAGCAATGACCAGCAGACAATCACCCTGAACCAGTTGTTTCCAGATAGCTGCAAGTTGGCGCTCCTCATCTTCGTGGGTGGAGGCGGCAAGGATGTAGGGACGGCCAAGGGCAACGGGAACGATACTCTTCCGTTCGGGCATCTGTGCAAATTTAATATTACCGAGAGTTTGCACACGGTCAGAAGAGGCCCCCAGCTGAATGTATGCATTGGCATCCTGTTCACTGCGAGCAAGAACAATCGTTACTGATTTCAGACACTCTGTGTAAAGACTCCTGATCCAGGGACGGGTATTAAGTGTACGGGCGGAGAGACGGCCATTAATAATCACTAATGGAATGTTATCCTGCGCAAGACACGCATATAAATTTGGCCACAACTCGGTTTCCATAACGAGAACAGCGCGCGGTTGTGCCGCTTGCAGAAAGCGCTTCGTCGCTCCTGGCCAATCCACGGGAAAATAGAGGTGCTGCACCTCAGCGGGCACCCGCTCGGCGGCCAGTTTGGCGCCGGTAGGTGTGGTAGTGGTCACCATCATGGGCAGTTGGGGAAAACGATCCCGCAGCGCCATAATCAATGGTTGAGCAGCAATCAATTCACCAACAGAGGCTGCATGCAGCCAAAGCGGCCTGTCCTTGCGCTGAGGCAGGCATCGACCCATCCGCTGCAGGAACAGACGCATATCATGAGCATTGAATGCCTGCCAGGCGTTCAGGCAAAGAAGGGCAGGTGCCAGCAAGCGTAATATCAAACGATAGCGGAACAGGCTGCTGCGGGCTTTGTTACTCATTGTTTATGTGATTCCGTTGCAAAGATGGCAGTGTGCCCCTATTATGCCACGCGGCCATACAGGTTCAGTTGCTGCTAGGAGTCTGTCGGGTTTGGTAATCGTAGCGAGCTGGTGGGAGATCGAGTCAAAATATTTCCGGTTTTGAGGCGAATAGTGGGGCTATTTAACGAAAAACCGGGGATATTTTGGCCGCTCTCCCATCAGCGCAGTAGATTATTCCCAAATC
>JAJRUV010000152.1 GCA_024277595.1 Gammaproteobacteria bacterium | reverse complement strand
CCCTTCGGGCGCTCCTGTGGTGTCCCGCTGCGGCGTTGCAGTGTTTGACAAGGGCGACAGCCATTGCCTGCACACTGCGCCTTGCTGCGAAACACCACAGGAACGCTGTATCCTGATTTATCACCTTGACGGAGTACTAGCGCATTCAAAAACATACGCCTGTTGTTTTTATGTGACAAATCATTGGTATAAAAGCAGTCTATCCCCAAAAATGGAATCCTGTGCTGGCAAGCTGGGTGGTAGAAGATCGACCTGTCATGTTAAGATTTCATGACAATGAGACGATAATTGGTTATTCCGGGTATTTTCCCTAGGTTAATTTGCCGTACAAATACAAAGGTTCTACCAGATGATTAAACAGCGTACGCTAAAAAATGCAATCAAGGCCACCGGAATAGGACTTCATACCGGGGAAAAAATCTACCTTACCCTGCGTCCGGCTCCTGTCGACACAGGGATCATATTCCGGCGCGTGGATCTTGACGAGCCGGTGGAGATTGCTGCCCGACCTGAAAATGTGGGGAGCACCACCCTTTCAACTACGCTGGAGAAGAATGGAGTTCGTATATCTACAGTGGAACATCTGCTCTCTGCGCTGGCAGGGCTGGGGATTGATAACGCTTATGTTGAACTCAGTGCACCTGAAGTTCCGATCATGGATGGGAGTGCCGGCCCCTTTGTTTTTCTCATCCAGTCGGCAGGAATCGATGAACAGAATGCCGCCAAGCAATTTATCCGGATCAAGCGCAGCATCGTTGTTGAGGATGATGACAAATGGGTGCGTTTCGATCCATTCGAGGGGTTCAAGGTCTCTTTTACCATTGATTTTAATCACCCCGCTATCAGGAGCCGCAGCCAGCAGGTGGTGATGGATTTCTCGACTACCTCATTTGTCAAAGAGGTAAGCCGGGCCAGAACATTTGGTTTCATGAGCGAACTGGAGTATTTGCAGGAGCAAAATCTGGCTCTGGGCGGTAGTCCCGATAACGCGATCGTGCTGGATGATTACCGTATTCTCAATGATGATGGCCTGCGTTACGACGATGAGTTTGTCAAGCACAAGATTCTGGATGCTATCGGCGATTTGTATCTTATGGGACACAGTCTTATTGGTGCCTATAGTGCCTATAAGTCAGGGCATGCATTAAACAATCGTTTGTTACGGACGCTGGTAGCCGATCAGGATGCGTGGGAACTCGTGACGTATGATGAGCTTGACGAGGCGCCAATCGTATTTATGAAGCCGGTAACTGTTGGGTAAAGAATCCTGTCAGTACTGGAAATAATCTACTGCATGGAGGAAGGCGCGGTTTGCTTATTACCATAGAACAGCGCAGCATGGCGCTTTTCAGGTGCAACTCGAAAAGCCGGGCTTTGTAAACTGAGAAACTGTGGCACATCCCGGCAGCTCTTTCTCGCCCTCTAGATTAACCCCCGGCGCCAGATAAATGCTCTTGTTGCTGACAGGTTCGGATTCTCGAGATTTGATAACGAATGCGTCAAAGCAAATGATCGGGTAAACCGATGCCAGGGGTCGACTCTGCCAGGCAATCACGTCATCCAGCACCGCCGCTGTGACATTGGATACCACGGTGGGTGAAAAACATGAAGACACGCCTTTTATCTCTTTGGGACAGGGCTATTCTGGAAAAACGGGTTATTATTATTGAAGCCATCAGCAGTCACTGACTGCCATGGAGAGCGAAGCGAGGGGGGCGGGTTAGTCCGCGACAGGCAACGCCGTCTGCAGATTCGCCGTCAGGGGCAGTAGCGAGTAACGGAGAAGATGCGGCAGCGGCTTGAGTTGTGTCGTAGAGTCATTGAGGTAGTCATACGGAGCTGTGACGGACGCAGGACAGTCGGGGCAAAAGGAATTAACTGTCGCGCAGGCGAGTCGATTTTTGGCAAGAATGCCATAAAATCTATCACGGGATAGCGGCGACACAATCGCTCTTCATCAGATAAATCGCCATCGTACATAAACAACCATATCAAAGCTTAAAGTTCAGACCTCGACTTTATGACATATAAACTCGCTTTTAGCAAGACAGCTTCCAAGAAAACACTGGATAGCGAAACAGTAATTATTTCACTGGCATCGCAGTTCTTTCCCAATGAATAGTATTCTCCCCAAAATTCCATGACCAGAAAACCTTGGTCACTTTTCCGGCAACTTTTTGCGTGGAAATGGAACCAAGAATACGGCTGTCAATACTGAAATTTCGATTATCACCCAACACAAAAAAACTATCTTCGGGTACTGTTTCCGGCCCAAAATCTTCGCCAAACGGGGTTTCATCGCCAATTGTCTCATCCAAGTCATGACTATAGCGATAAGGCTCATCCAGTTTTTCGCCATTTACCGCCACATTCCCGTCACGAATTTCAACAGTATCACCAGAAACTGCAACGATCCTTCTCACCAACTGCCCATCTTTGTACGGCATTTCATCCGTTCCAAAAAGAGAGTTGATGATTCTCTTGAACAGATCGATATCAATAACATCGGAAAACCGCGAACTCGCATTATCACCACGGTAATCCAACAGTACCACATCACCGCGACCAGGCTCGGTTAACTTGTTAATGACCAGCAGATCATTCTTTAGAACGGTCGGTGCCATACTCGATGAGGTAACAGGAAATGCACGAACAACGTTTCCACCAACAAGCATATCCATTAAGGGATTCACCGTAACCAGCAAGAACAAAAAAACAGCAATGTAAATGACGGGTCTGTTAAACCACTTCAGCTGGTACTCTTCAGGCTGCTTACTGGCGCGCCGCCAAGCATCAACAGCAATTGCTGCCATACCGACAAACGGGACGGCCAAAAAAACAATACTGATACGGCTGTCAACATACGTAAAGGCGATAGCGGCCAACCACGAAACAATAATCAGCACGATATAGAGTGTTATTCCCCTCACCAAATGGCCGGCATACTGCTGCCCCAGACCAGGACAAACAGACAGCAATAAGGCAACGAGTGGGCTGCGAGAGGCCGTTTTTCCCGCTTTTTCATATACTCCTAAAGCAACTTTATCAGACACCGGTTATTCTCCTTGGTTTTGATGCGGGTATTTTATACCAGCTTGCCACACCACGACAAACAAGATGCTCATCAAAATCAACCTGACCAAAGCCAGCCCCGTCTGTCTCTGTTCAAGAGCAGCAGCTGCGACTATAATCGCCAAATCCAAGGAGATTTAATACTGTGGCAATAACTTACGCTAACCTGAAGGGCAACAATTTTTTGCGCCACGCTATCACTATCGTACTGCTCATACCAGGAGTGGCACTATCCAGTACAACAGTATCTGCAGCAGACTGGCCAATGGCCGGCGCAAACCCCCGGCACACCATGCACAGCAGCGCACCTGTACCGCAGAACCCTCATGTGGTTTGGCAAACCCAAATTGATGGTGCGGTATATGCCGGCCCGGCGATAGCCGGACATAGCGTCTATGTAGCCGGGCATGACAAACGGGTATGGGCCTTAAATATAGCAACGGGTAGCGTACGCTGGAAACAGAAATTGGGAGAGGCAATATCCACCACCCCCGCAATAACAGGAAGTACTGTTGTAGTAGGCGCCAAAGACGGCATGTTGACAGCTCTGGATACGCACAGGGGAGAGATCAAGTGGCAGACAAAAACCGATAAAAAAATCGTCTCATCCCCCATTATCGATCAAGACACCATTTTTGTGGGTTCAAATGACCTGCACCTCTATGCGGTCGATCTGGGCAGCGGGAAAATTCGCTGGCGCTATCTCACTCACGGCTATAAGTATAGCGGGCTGTTTTCCTCCCCCGCAGCAGACAGTGAAAAAATCTACATTGGCACAAAAGACGGCGACTTCTACGCAGTATACCGTGACAGCGGCAAATTTGTCTGGAAACACAACGTAGGTTCATCCGTGTACCGAGCCGCACTGCTGGCAGGGGAACACCTCTATGTCAGCAGCTACGATCGGCGGGTCTATGCGCTGGATAGAACAAGTGGAGCTATTGTATGGCGTACCTCACTGCTGGATGATTGGCCAATGGGAACCCCGGTACTGGTCAATGGTATGCTTTATGTCGCCAGCCGTAGCGGAAAGCTCTACGGAATCGATGCTGTCAGCGGAAAAATCGAGTGGCGGGATGACCTGGGCATCAGCGTGCAGCATGGCTTTGTGGTGGGTTCAAATCAGATCGGCGTTATTGCGACCATTGACGGAGAGTTGTTTGCCATTAACCTGCGCAATCAGCGCCGGCTATGGAAGAAAACCCTACCCAATGCGATTAAAGCCCCGCTGGCCATATCCAGCCGGGGAATAGTTGCAGTAACCGAAGATGGAGTGGTAACGCTACTGCGTTAGGAAGAAATATTACGGAGACGAAATGTAGTGATCGCGTATTTTCAGTTAACTGTTCTTTTTCTGGCGCTGGTATCGTGCTCGTCTGTGCCGGAGCCTTCTTCCACAGTAAATGCTCTCACCAATCAGAGCGCTGAGACAGCATCAGCATCAAATCAGGATAAACCCAAAAAACACCTCCCGTTGACACAGAAGCAGTTGCAACTGCTGGAACACCCCGAACGAATTATCGAATTGCTTGATGAAGGTATCATTACAGAGGGGGAGATCCCCAATCCACACTGGCAAAAAAACGGCTGTATTGGTTGCCATACGACTGCAGATGTACCCACGCCTGTGCAACTTCGTGAAGAAAATCCTAATCGTCTGTGCACCAACTGCCATGAACAGGAGATGGTGGAGGCGTTTATCCACCCCGTCGGCATGGCTCCGCCCGATGATTTTATGCTACGCATGCCAGACGACTTCAAGAACTCGCTGCAAGACGGCAATGTGAGCTGCGTCACCTGTCACGATCTGCCCATACAGTGCCACGAGGAACGGTTCCCGGAGAAGAAAATCAACCCGCTCTTCTTTCGAGGTGGCCCCTATCCTACTCGCACCAAGCTTTGCTACAATTGCCACGATCCCGAAATGTATGAGCGCTACAACCCCCATGATCAAATCACCGATGAGGGTGAGCTGATAACCAAACAGTGCTTTTATTGCCACAACAGCTATCCAGACAGACGTAAAGTACGCAGCATTGATGATGTAACTTTCAATCTGGCGGAAGATCTGAAAAAACTATGTACAGGTTGTCACCCTTGGCGCCCCCATCCTGGCGGGATGTGGGCGGGTTCCAAAAGTGGAGAAGGCCCCGATCATCTGGTAGTACCATCGGACAAAATCAGGGATAACATGGAGCGCCTCTCCTTGCGGCAGCATATTATTTTACCGCTTGAGCCGGAAACGGGACGAATCTTCTGCGCAACCTGCCACAACCCCCATGAGCGTGGTGTTCAATACCTACCGGAAGCAGACAAGGGCGCCGATAGCTACAAGCGGTTGCGACGAGGGGTACGCGAGATTTGCAGAAATTGTCACGATCTGTGAATTATTTGTATATTAATTTTCTGCATGCCCTGACTAATGCCTATACCCGAATTACCCAAAAATCCTGCATTTCCAGGTAGTTTGGGTATATAACAAACAGGGCACTATTTTTAGTAGATTGAGTAATGCGGTTGAAGGGGATACATTGGTTCCTGACCTCAGAAAATGCGAAGGCGGATAGGCTGAGTAGTTATAACGTAGTCACATTTCACAATGTTTTGCATATACCCAAACCTGGTTATTACGCTCCAGGGCCAGACTCGGCGCATCGACCAACGGGATAGGGGTAGATCTCATCCAGCAGCAGGCTGTGCCCCGCATTTCGCACGATTCGCGCATGGCTACACCGAAATCCCCTTGCATTGGCCAGACCACAGGAATGAGCAAGCAGTTCCACCTCATGGTTGACCCGGCTGGCATAGTTAGCCACCCGTCTGGACTTGTCCTCTACTACCAACCCTTTTTGCAACCCATGACGGAAAAATTCCCCCTGATTTTCCAGGAAATAGCGCAGCCGGCCAACCAGCCCGGGATGCTGAAAACCCACAGCAAAGCTGTCCATTATTTCTCCCCTTCGATGTACTCACGCACCCTCTCCAGACAACTGTCTGATGACAGATGGCTGCAATCGAGCGGAGGAAAACTCCGCAGCCGCGCCCGGCTGCGTATCAGCACTGCCGGAGCAGCGCGTCCCTCCCCCCGAATACCATCCAGACGCGCCGGACAGATGGGGCAATTGTGCCACTGCGCCAGCCTGACCACGCCACCTTTCAGTTTACGCGGTGGGTCAGAGTCCAGATGAATTCTGCCGTGAGGAAACAGGGCAATCACCTCTCCCCGCTCCAGCGCACGCCGCGCCTGGAGCAGAGCAATATCGGGACGCCGACTGCGATCAACAGGGATACAACCGGCAGCACGAAACAGCCAGGTAAGACCAAAGCGGTAGTACTCCTCCTCGGCAATCAAAAACCGCAGCGGTCGCCGTGAGGCGGTAACTAACAATAACGGATCCAGACCGGAAACATGATTGGACACCACCAGCGCCGGCCCCTGCTCTGGCAGCGGGATAGATTGGTATTCAAAACGATGAAAATATCTGCAGAACAGGCGAACCAGACCATCCAAACCGTTGCGCCATCCCCGTCCCCAATCTGCATCATTGGCCCGCAGGCAAACAACAATAGTTATCACCACCATCGACAGAAAAACCGAACAAAAAACAACCATCACCATGAAAGAATACCAGAAAGGATTATGCTGATATTTTAGCAACTATTCGGCTCACCCCTGAAATCCGCCATTTCTGTGTTAAAAAATGATCATTTACCCGTGTAAACTTACATTTTTCGCCTTGAACTGACGAATTTCAGGGACAATCTGAACAGTTACATACTCATTTTCAACTATGCTGAATAGTTACATATTTTATTGTCATATTTCTTGCGCCGGAACAGGTCGGTATGCCGACTGACCAACCGGTCCAGAAACAACAAACCATCCAGGTGATCAATCTCGTGCTGTACGGCACGCGCTTCATAGCCTTCGCAGAGATACTCCTGCAGGTTACCCTCTTCATCGAAAGCCGTCATGGTAATGCGCTCAGCGCGCATAACGTTACCGGTAAAATCAGGAACTGACATACACCCCTCACGTCCTCTTGTCATTCCCTCCCAAGAGAGAATTTCGGGATTTACCAGCACCATCCGGCCGTGACCGGGAATTTTTGGTTTCGCCGATACATCAACAATAACAATACGCTGGAAGTATCCCACTTGAGGAGCAGCAATACCAACACCACCGGGAGAACCGCGCATGGTGAACTCCAGCCTGGCAATAAATACACGCAACTCCTCACCAAACTGCCGCACTGGCGGCGAAACTTGCTTGAGCCGTTGATCAGGGTAGGTCAGAATCTCAAGTTCAACCATGAATCAACCTATCATCGTATCGACGGCTTCCAGGCTCACTTCAATTCCGTCACATTCAACTACTTTCAGCGCTGATCGCAATAGATCGATACTTTTTTCTGCATAACCCTCGATATGCATAACGTAGACGGGATTCTCCCTGTTACCCGCCACATCGGACTCCAGTTCCAGAATATGCAACCCTGCCTCCGCCAACACGGCGGTAACCCTGGCGACAATACCTGTCTTATCCGCTCCATAAACGGTAATACTCACATCCGGTTCCCGGTGACGATGCAACTGCCCCTCGATGGAGTCAATATGAACATGCAGGCCAAGTGAACGGGCTACCGGCTCAACCAGTTGCTGCAGCACATCGTCCGATCCTCCCAGCTCAACCATGAGCATAATGGTAAAACTTCCGCCAAGCCGCATCATGGAAGCCTCACCAAGATTACAGCCACCCTTAAACAGCGCAGCCGTTACCCCGGCCACAATGCCGGGTCGGTCTTCTCCCACCACGGTCAACATATACCAGCTACTCATTGCTGCTCCCTGTTAAAAAGCATTCGATATTTGCTCAGCGGGATTCATAACAGTGCTTCCCGGCCTTGTAACGCCGCAAAAGTTCTACCCGCTCTGTAATGGCTGTAATCCGCATCCGCTGTTTGGGTTTATCTATCAATTCGTTCTGAATGATGTAAAGATAGGCGGGTGTAAAGACAAAAGTGCCGACAACAGCCGCTGCCGTATTACTGTTGTCCTCGCCGAACTCTCCGGGCGCCAGCCGTTGCGCCTTGCCATAGAGTTGATGGATCTCGCGATCCAGCTGATGACATGTGAGTTTTTTATCCCCGGACTGGTGGAGAGCAACCCTGTCCGCTGGTGGCTTGAGCAGGCCGTTCCGGGCGCAGCCACCAAACATCAGCAAGGCGGAAAGGCAGAGTAACACTCTCCACCTGCATCCAGCCAGGTGTTGAAGAATTGAATAAATCAGTTTACCTCTTTCCGGACTCTTCTTTTTTGTCAGGACGTGCTTCTTTTTTCCCGGGGGTGGAAGCTGAATCAGGTGAGATCTGTTTTACACTCGATTGCTCCGCTTTAATCTGTGCGACCGATATTTGTTGTTTTGGCTTCTCTCCGGTATCTTTTTCCGGCTTTTTTCCCGTGTTTTCTCCTGCCTTTTTCTTTTGCTCCGGCCTTGTTTTTTTCTCGGGCGCTGTCTTTGTCGCTGCTCTCTTGCCAGGGTCCGAGCCGGCTATTTTCTTCCTGGCGGTATCGCTGGCCTTTGATGCCCGTTGTCTTGCAACTGGCTTTGGTTTGGCGGCGGTGCCTATCCTGGCAACATGAGCATCTTCATCTGCTTCATATATCAGCTTCTCGATTGTTGATGCCGCGATCATCATGTCCGCATCGCCCTTGGCCAGAGTCTGAGCCCCCAACGCCAGATGTTCATAGACTTTTTTGTAGTGCTGCGTCATGTCTCTGTAACTGTTGGTCAGATCGCCTACCAGTTCAGCTGTTTTTTCAAAGTGATTCTTGACCTGGTGACGATACTCATCCACTTCCTGCTCGGCTTTGCCAAGTTTAGCCTCGACCTCTGCGCTGTGTTCAACCGTCTTCGCCATTGAGCCACGACCGATGAAAAAGCCGATGCCGGTTCCTGCCAGAAAGGCAATAACCGCTGTTACTATCATTTCAATATTCATGATTTCCCCCTTGGTTATCTATGGTTTTTATACAATGTTTTCAAACAATGTGCTGGAAAAATATCGTTCACCGGAGTCGGGCAAAATGACCACCATGGTTTTTCCGGCAAAGGCCGATTCTGCAGCCAGACGTACGGCAACGGCAATTGCAGCGCCGCTGGATATTCCTGATAAAATACCCTCTTCCCGTGCCAGGCGGCGAGCGTATTCGATGGCTTCGTCATTCTCCACTTTTTCCACCCGATCGACTACCGACAGATCCAGTGTTTCAGGGATAAATCCCGCACCGATACCCTGAATCTTGTGTGGACCGGGTTGGAGTTCCTCACCAGCAAGTTTTTGCGTAATCACTGGGCTGTCAGCCGGTTCGACAGCAACGGAGACAATCTCCTTTCCCAGGCAGTTTCTCTTCAGATAACGGGAAACACCAGTAATGGTGCCGCCGGTTCCCACGCCGGCGATCAGCACATCGATGTCGCCATCAGTGGCTCTCCAGATCTCCGGGCCGGTGGTCAATTCGTGAATTGCTGGATTGGCCTGGTTATTGAACTGTTGTGGCATGAAATAGCGTTCCGGCTCCTGGTTAGCAATCTCTTCTGCTTCAGCTATTGCACCGGGCATTCCCTTGGCACCTTCGGTGAGAACCAGATCCGCGCCTAGCGCTTTCAGCACCTTGCGCCGCTCCAGACTCATGGTTTCGGGCATGGTGAGGGTAATTTTATATCCGCGTGAGGCGCAAACGAAGGCCAGGGCGATGCCGGTGTTACCACTGGTGGGTTCGATGATCTCCATTCCCGGTTTCAGTACGCCGCGTTTTTCAGCATCCCCGATCATCGCGGCGCCAATACGGCACTTTACCGAATAGGATGGATTTCGCCCCTCTATTTTGCCAAATACCCGCGCCTGGTCGGGGTTAATGATGCGATTGATCTGCACCAGGGGAGTATTGCCGATGGATAACGAGTTGTCCTTGAAATATTCCATTTTTCTAACCCGGTCTATGTCCCGAAATACCGATACTTTACGCTGCTGCTTCGGCTGGGGCAATATAATTTCGGGCCGGATTGCATTACACTTCCCCGATGATGAGATTTTCAACTATAGAGTCGTTTGTTGGTGATACCCCGCTGGTTCGTTTACAGCGGCTGCCGGAAGCCACTGGCAACACGATTCTGGTAAAGCTGGAAGGTAACAATCCCGCTGGCTCGGTCAAGGATCGTCCTGCCATGAGCATGATTCAGCATGCTGAAGCCCGGGGAGAGATAGAACCGGGTGACATGCTGATTGAGGCGACCAGTGGCAACACCGGCATCGCACTGGCGCTTGCTGCCGCCATCAAGGGTTACCGGCTGGTGTTGATTATGCCGGAGACCATGAGCATGGAGCGCCGACTGGTGATGCAGGCCTACGGGGCTGAGATTGTGCTGGTTTCTGCTGATGAGGGAATGGAGGGAGCGCGTGATCTGGCCCAGTCGATGCAGGCAGAAGGCAGGGGGCAGGTGCTGGATCAGTTCGGTAATCCTGACAATCCGCTCGCTCACTACGAATCCACCGGCCCGGAGATCTGGCGTGATACCCAGAGCGAAGTTACCCATTTTGTCAGCGCAATGGGCACCACCGGTACCATCATGGGAGTGTCCCGTTATCTGAAAGAGCAAAACCCGGCCATCGGAATTATTGGCGTACAGCCAGCCGAAGGAGCAAGTATTCCCGGAATCCGCCGCTGGCCACCAGCCTATCTGCCGCGCATCTATGACGCCTCCCGCGTTGACCGGATTATGGATGTCACCCAACAGGAGGCGGAGCAGATGACACTGCAGCTCGCTTCGCGGGAAGGTATCTTTGCCGGAGTCTCCTCCGGGGGAGCCGTTGCCGCCGCGCTGCGTCTCGGTCAGGAGGTCAATGATGCCGTTATCGTGGTGATAATCTGTGACCGTGGAGATCGGTATCTCTCTACCGGTGTGTTTGGCTGAGGGCGGATTGTGTCACGAGGGCGAAAAAAACTGCCTGCGGAACCCGTACAGGCTCATATCGAATCGCTCTCCCATAATGGTCGGGGAGTGGCCCGCGTCGAAGGCAAGGTAACCTTTATCGACGGTGCGCTGCCGGGCGAAACCGTTATGTTTCGCTATACCGGACGCCGGCGAAGCAATGACGAAGGCTGCGTGCTGGAGGTGATGAACCCGTCGACTGATCGGGTTGCTCCCCGTTGCGCCCATTTTAATCTGTGTGGCGGCTGCTCCCTGCAACACTTTGAGCCGGGAGCACAGGTTGAGGCCAAGCAGCAGATGCTGGTGGAGCAGTTGCAGCGTATCGGCAAGGTAGAGGCGCAACAGATCCTGCCGCCCCTGTTCGGACCGCGCTGGGGGTATCGGCACAAGGCCCGGCTGGGGGTTCGTTTCGTAAAAGCCAAGGGCCGGGTGCTGGTGGGATTCAGAGAGAAACACAGCAGTTTTATTGTCGATATGCAGCGCTGCGAAGTGCTACATCCTGCTGTCGGTGAGCGCATTCTGGATATCGCCACGCTGGTGCAGTCGTTGCAGGCCTGCCGCCTGATGCCCCAGGTGGAGGTGGCGGTTGGTGATGGGGTTGCGGCGTTGATTTTCCGCCATCTGGAACCACTGTCCGAGGAAGATAGTGGTCGCCTGGCCGTTTTTGGCGAGCAGACTGGGCTGCATGTCTATCTTCAACCCAAGGGACCGGATACGGTTCATCTGCTATGGCCCGAGCAGTCACAGCTGAGTTATCGGCTGCCGGATTTCGATCTGGAATTTTTGTTTCTACCCACCGATTTCACCCAGATCAACAGTGAGCTGAACCGCGCCATGGTACGGCAAGCATTGGCGCTGCTCGATCCGCGACCAGATGAACGGGTGCTGGATCTGTTCTGTGGGATTGGCAACTTTTCGTTACCGCTGGCCCGTCTGGCGGAGGAAGTGATCGGAGTAGAGGGAGATGCAGGACTTGTGCAGCGAGCGGGAGAAAATGCCGCGCGCAATAATGTGGAAAACGTCACGTTTCATATTGCCGATCTCACCCGGGACATGACCAAGGCCAGCTGGAGCGCGGGAGGCTTTGACAAAATGTTGCTCGATCCGCCCCGCAGCGGGGCGTTGGAGATTCTACCGCAACTTGCTGAACTGGAGGCGGGGAAAATTGTGTATGTCTCCTGCAATCCGGCAACCCTGGCACGTGATGCCGGTGAGTTGGTGAACACCTGGGGTTATCGGCTGATCAGCGCCGGGGTGATGGATATGTTTCCACATACGGCGCACATGGAGTCCATTGCGCTGTTTGAACGATGATTTCACAGTATCCGGGCTTAAACGGGTGGGTGGATACCGTACCTGTTCGGGATATAATAAGCACATCGGCGTTGCCGGGGTGATTGCAGCCTGCAATTTTTCCCTTTCGTCGACGCAGTGCCGGAGCAAGAGCCAGCTGTTTGTTATCTAAAACATGGAATACTCAAAATGAAAAAATATTTGATGCTTGTTTTGTTCAGTGTGGTTATCGGGGGGTGCTCTCTACTTGAACCCCAGGCAGGGGGACGGGATATTACGGTGCTGCCGGATAACCCGGTTCAGCGCAAAACAGCGTTCCATGAGGATATTCCCCTTCCTCCTGACACAATTGTTCTTCCGCTCGATGAGGTTGCTGTCGAGACTTCGGAGATTGTGCTATCTGATACAGAAATTACTGAGCTGGAGTCCGGTTCTCCCAAATCAGCCAAGATTGATCTCTCTTCAGTCACTGGATTGGAGTCCGATTCTCTAAAACCAACTGAAGTTGATCTCTCTTCCGATGAGGTTGTGGCTGATACAGAGACTGAGGTTGTCACTGTCCCCGCCCGGGACTCCTCATCCAGCCATTCATCGGCCGACCTGTCTGCCGATGCTGTCCGTGTTGAAATTGTTAATGTCTCCGGTGTTCCTGGTCTGGAACAGCGGGTCAGTGAAAGGCTTGCGGGCGAAAATTATTTCATCTCCTGGTCCGAGGAAAGAGCCACTTCAAGTGTACAAAGCGAGACCTGGATTAAATACCGTCCGGATTTTGCCATAAAAGCGGTGCATTTGGGCCATGTATTGCCGGGTAACCAGGTTGTTACCCGCGACGACGCGCTACCGGAAGGGGTCGATATCCGCGTCATCGTCGGTTCCGATCAGCAGTAGCCGCTCCATCGCACAGCACGCTTTTGGCCGCACAGGTATGGCAACCGGGATAGAGCAAAAATCTCGCCCGAAATGGCGTAGTATAGCAGGCAATAGTGATAATGCGCCAAAAGCATCCGACCGGGTTGATACAATATCTGTCTTGTCTCCGAACCCTGACGGGAGTGGCGTGACAAACCCCGCTGATTTCACCCGGATTCTGGTATCCATTGCCGGCCAGCGCCTGCAACTGTTGCAGGCGGAGCAGCTGCTGATGGATGTTGCCGTGTCCACCGCGCTTAATGGCCCGGGTGAAATATCAGGCAGTGAGTGTACTCCGCGTGGCTGGCATCTGGTGCGCGCCAGAATCGGCGCAGGTTGTCCTGTCGGCACCGTGTTTGTAGGTCGCAGAGCCAGCGGGGAGATCTATTCATCGAAACTCGCCAGGCACCACCCCGATCGGGACTGGATCCTGAGCCGGATTCTGTGGCTGAGTGGTCTGGAAGCCGGCAAAAACCGCCTGGAAGACCTGGACAGTATGCGCCGCTATATCTACATCCACGGTTGTCCCGACAGTGAACCGATGGGTGTTCCCCGTTCCAAAGGGTGTATCAGAATGCGCAATGCGGATATTATCGCCCTGTTCGACCAGGTTCCGGCTGGTACCCGGGTATTGATAACAGAGTGAAGTTGACATGGCATCAGGTCCGGTTATGGTTGATCTTGAAGGGCTGGAGCTTACGGCAGAAGAGCGGGAGATCCTGCGACACCCTGCTGTTGGGGGGGTGATTCTGTTCAGCCGCAACTACTTTTCGCCCGGGCAGGTAACAGAACTGGTGCAGAGCATTCACGCCGCACGCGAACCCCGTCTGCTGGTAGCAGTGGATCATGAAGGGGGACGAGTGCAGCGCTTCCGCGAGGGATTCACCGTGCTGCCCGCTGCCCGCCGTTTTGGCGATCTGTATGAGAAAAATCCCGGCTCATCCTGCCAGCTGGCCCGGACGGCCGGCTGGCTGATGGCGCGTGAATTGCGTGCCGTTGGCATCGATTTCAGTTTCGCGCCAGTGCTGGATCTGGATCTCGGTGTAAGCAAAATCATTGGCGATCGCTCTTTTCACTCTGCTCCTGATCCGGCAACCCGGCTGGCCCATGAGTGGCTGCTGGGGATGCGGGATGCCGGCATGGCCGCCACTGGCAAGCATTTTCCCGGTCATGGTGCGGTGGTGGCCGACTCCCATGTCGATATTCCCGTCGATGAGCGAACATTCGAGGATATCCTGATGCAGGATATCGTGCCTTTTGAACGCATGATCGGTTATGGCCTGGCGGCGGTGATGACAGCCCATGTCATTTACGAAAAAGTAGACAAGTTGCCAGCAACATTTTCCCCTTTCTGGCTTAAAGAGGTGCTGCGGGAGCGGCTCGGTTTTCAGGGGGCGGTATTCAGTGACGATCTGGGCATGGAGGGAGCCAGCGTTGCCGGTGATATGGTAGCGCGGGCGGAAGCGGCGCTGGCAGCCGGTTGCGATATGATTCCGGTGTGCAACAATCCGCCGGGAACCCGACAGGTACTGGACAGCATTGTCTGGCAGGATAGACCGAACGGCCACCTGCGACTGGCACGCATGCATGGCCGTCAACCGCTGCAACGCCAGGAACTGCTGGCGGATCCGCAATGGAAGCAGGCGGTCGAAAAAATGGCGCGGCTGGCGGACGATACGACTATTTTATCTCTGTAGAACCATGGATTTCTCTTTCGACAGACAACAATTTATCGACATGTTGGGGCATTTGTCGACAAACGCCTCATGGATTGGTCAGGTGTTTGTGGTCGTCTTCCTCGCATTACTGTTCGCATTTATCGTAAAACGCTTTTTCAAGCGACTGCACCGACTGTTCAAAACGACCGACAATATCTGGGATGATGCGCTGATTGATTCCGTGAGCCGGCCGCTGCGTCTGTTTATCTGGCTGCAGGGAATCAGTTTCGCGGCACACATTGTCGGCCGTGAAACCGGTGCACCGCTGTTTGATGCGGTAGGTCCACTGCGCGATATTGGCGTGATTATCCTGCTGGGCTGGTTTCTGGTGCGGCTGGTGACGCGGATTCAGCGGAACATGTTGTTCAGTGCCGAAAAGCGGGGCAAGAAACTGGACATTACCACCGTGGATGCCATCGGCAAACTGCTGCGAATCTCCATATTCATTACCGCCGGACTGGTGATCCTGCAGACGCTGGGGTACAGCGTTTCCGGTGTACTTGCCTTTGGTGGTATCGGCGGCATTGCCGTTGGTTTTGCCGCCAAGGATCTGCTGGCCAACTTCTTTGGTGGTCTGATGATCTACCTGGATCGCCCCTTCACGGTGGGCGACTGGGTACGATCTCCCGATCGGGAGATCGAGGGAACGGTAGAGGAGATCGGCTGGCGTCTGACACGGATCCGTACCTTTGACAAGCGGCCGTTGTATATTCCCAACGCCACTTTTACCTCGGTAGCAGTAGAAAACCCGTCCCGCATGACCCACCGCCGCATCAAGGAGACCATCGGCATCCGTTATGATGATGCGGGCAAGGTGGAGGGCATTCTTGCTGATGTGCGCGATATGCTACAACGGCATCCGGAGATCGATCAGAGCCAGACGCTGATGGTGAACTTCACTACCTTCGGCCCCTCATCGCTGGAGTTCTTCGTCTATACTTTCACCCGTACCACCGTCTGGACTGAATATCACCAGGTCAAGGAGGATGTGCTGCTGCGGATCTATCACATCATCACCGCGCATGGTGCAGAAGTTGCCTTTCCCACCCAAACCTTGCATATCGCCACGAATGCCGGCAACATGCCGCAGCCGGAACACGCGACCCCATGACGCGCCAGCCAACCATTGCTCTGGCTCTGGGGGGGGGGCGGCACGTGGCTGGTCGCATATCGGTGTCATCAACGCCCTGCAGGAACGGGGCATTGAGGCGGATATCATTTGTGGCACCTCGATTGGCGCCCTGGTCGGCGCGGCCCATGCGGCCGAACAACTACCACACCTGGAAAACTGGGTGCGCAAACTGAAATGGCAGGACGTGGTGGGATTTCTGGATCTGACTCTGAGCAAGGGAGGCGTTATCCAGGGTAAAAAAGTGTTTGAACAGCTGCGCCGGCATTATCAAGTGGATCATATCGAGGAGCTGCCACGGCCCTTTGGCGCTGTTGCGACCAACCTGAACAACGGTCTGGAGGTATGGTTGCGGGAAGGTTCGGTGGTAGAGGCGGTGCGGGCTTCTGCCTCGCTTCCCGGCCTGTTTACCCCGGTTTACCATAACGGTCACTGGCTGGTTGACGGCGGGCTGGTCAATCCGGTTCCTGTCTCCCTGTGCCGGGCCATGGGCGCCGAACTGGTGATTGCCGTGGATCTGTTTGCCCAGCGCAGTACTCCAGCGAAGCATGAGCCAGTGTTGGAAGACGAGAGTGATATTGAAAATGAATCTTGGTTTGCCAGTGCCAGGGAGATCACCGCCCGAATGTGGGAAACCGGGGTGAAGCAGAAATTGACTGGCGGCAGCGGGAGCGAACCCTCCATTTTCGAGGTAGTGTCCGGCAGTATCCATATCATGCAGATGCGTATCAGCCGCAGCCGTATGGCGGGCGAGCCGCCCAATCTGCTGATTACTCCCGTAGTGGAGGATATCGGTCTGATGGATTTTCATCGGGCCGCCGAAGCGATTAAAGAGGGTGTTCGAGCCGTGCAGCGCATCGATGCCCAGTTGCCGCTCTTTTTTCGTGGAGTGGTTTCCTGATAACCTGGAGGTTCCGCCTTATCCTGGATTCCCCGGTTGACCGCTCTGTTCGGATACCAGGTTACTGATATGAAAGCTATTGACCTCAATTTACCGCCTTACTCGCTGGATGAATAATGCTACGGGATGAATCGCACGTTTGCGGCAGCATATGACCGCATTGTAACTCCCTGGAATAGAGTTGCTACTCCGCGTCATTACGCCTTGCCCCGCACCGCCGCAAACGCAGACTTCACCCCGTCCAACTGAGGATTCCAGAATTATGGCAGACAAACTGCTGATTATTATGTCAAATACCGACCCTTCCAACCCCAGCGAACTGGGGGCACCATTTTTTCAGGCATCTGTGGCCGCGGCGATGGAGTACGATGTGGAGATTATCTTCACCGGCCGTTCCGGAGAGCTGGCCAAAACAGGAGCCGCAGAGCAGTTGGTGCTTCAGGCTGGCAGTACCAAAACGGTATATGACGTAATGAAGGAGGCGGTGAATGCCGGTGCGGTATTTAAAGTATGTACAACAACATTGGAGTTATGGGGTGATGATCTGATTCCGGAGATAAAAGAGACGGTTGGTAATGCCTACCTGATCAGCGAAGCGATGGACGACAACACCGTGACCTTCACCTACTAGCTATCAATATGTCTATTACTCCCCAACAGGCTTACTCGGTTTATCAGCAAGCTGAGTGCCTCTATTCCGCAGATGCCGTTGCCGCTGCACTTGACCGGATGGCACTTGAGATTACCGCGTCGCTTGATGGCAGAAACCCGCTGGTACTGTGCGTCATGACCGGCGCAGTAGTTACTGCCGGGCATCTTTTGACTCGCCTGAATTTCCCTTTGCAGCTCGATTACCTGCATGCAACCCGTTACGACGCACAAACCAGCGGGGGCGAAATCCGCTGGCTGGCCCGGCCAGTATCCTCGCTTTCGGGACGTACAATACTGGTTGTCGATGATATTCTTGACGAGGGACACACATTGGCCGCCATTGTTGACTACTGTCGCGATCAGGGGGCGGCCGAGGTTCAGCTTGCTGCACTGGTAGAGAAGAAACATCTGCGCAAGGCGCCGGGTCTGGCGGCAGATTTTGTCGGTCTTGAGGTAGAAGATCGTTACGTGTTTGGTTTTGGCATGGATTACAAGGGCTATCTGCGTAATCTGCCGGGGATCTATGCAGCGCAGGAGTGTCACAGTGACTGAAACAGCGATAATCGGCGGAACCGGACTTACCTCTCTAAATGATCTGGAAATTGTTCGCAGAGAGGTGGTCAATACCCCGTATGGTGAACCCTCGGGGCCACTGATTCATGGAGAACTACGGGAGCACAAGGTGGTGTTTCTGCCTCGCCATGGCTCGGGGCACACCATTCCACCGCACAAGATCAACTACCAGGCAAATATCTGGGCACTGAAAAGCATTGGCGTGGAGAGGGTCATCGCCATCAATGCCGTAGGTGGTATTGATGGCGCTTTAACGCCAGGTTGTTTGGTGTTTCCCGATCAGATTATCGACTACACCTGGTCGCGAACCAATACCTATTTTGAAGAAGGACTGACCGATGTGGTACATATCGATTTCACCCGACCTTATTGTGGCGAGTTGCGCGAACGGCTGATTCAGGCCGCAGAGGCAGCGGGGCTGAATGCGATCGAAGCAGGAACCTACGGCGCAACCCAGGGACCGCGGCTGGAGACTGCCGCGGAGATCGACCGGCTGGAAAGGGATGGCTGTCATCTGGTCGGCATGACCGGCATGCCGGAAGCATCCCTGGCACGCGAACTGGAGCTCTGCTATGCCACCTGTGCGGTGGTCGCCAATATGGCTGCAGGGCGTGGAGAGGATGAGGTTATCTCGATGGAGCTGATTGAGCAGAATCTTAAATCCGGAATGCAGCAGGTTTGCCGCCTGCTGGGAGAACTGGTGCCACGCCTTCAACCGGAATCCTGAGTTTTTAACCCGGCCGGTTCTGTATGAATCTGTTGACATTCAAATCAGTCATACGCCATACAGGCTGCCAGTTGTTACCATCTGGCAAGCAGGGATACAACAACTTTACGGTAGTCAACCATGTGTGGAATAACCGGAATACTTAACCTGCAATACCTCCCCTCCCCTTCGCGTGATGAGTTGAAGCCGATGATTACCCGGCTGGCCCATCGGGGTCCTGACGGCTATGGTTATTATGCAGATGAGCATGTAGGCTTGGCCCATGCCCGGCTTAGCATCATTGATCTGCAGGGGGGTGATCAACCCATACACAATGAAGACCACTCCATCCAGGTTGTCTTTAACGGAGAGATTTTCAACTACATTGAACTCCGCAAGGAGCTTAAACAGCAGGGACACCGTTTCTACACCCATTCAGACACAGAGGTAATCGTTCATCTCTATGAGCAATACGGTGATAGCTTTGTGAATCACCTCAACGGTCAGTTTGCTATCGCCCTGTGGGACAAAAAACGCCAGCGACTGTTCCTGGCCCGTGACCGCACCGGGATTCGTCCCCTGTTTTATACAGTTGCCAGTGGTCGGCTCTTTTTTGGATCTGAGGTAAAGGCGCTGTTCGCACACCCGGCAATCAAACGACAGTTGGATATCCGCGCCATGGGAGAAATTTTCACCTATTGGGCGCCACTGCCATCCCACAGCATATTTGACGGCATTTCCACCCTTCCCCCGGGCCACATGATGACTGCGGAGAAGGGAGAAAAGGGAAAACTTGATATCAAACGATACTGGGACTGGGACTTTCCCACCAATATCCCGGATCAGCGCTCCGCAGAGGATCTGGCCGCTGAACTCAAGGAGCTGTTGACTGACTCGGTTCGGCTGCGACTGCGCTCTGATGTCCCGGTAGGAGCCTATCTCAGCGGCGGACTGGATTCGTCGGTCACCACGTCATTGATAAAACACTATACCAATACGCCACTGCGCACCTTTTCCGTCTCTTTTGAAGACGATGAATTTGATGAAAGCAGCTACCAGAAACAACTGGTTGACTACCTCGGCACCCGTCACAGCCATGTGCTGTGCAAAACCTCCGATATCCGTGACCTGTTTCCCAGGGTCATCTGGCATACCGAATCACCAATTCTGCGTACTGCGCCGACACCCTTGATGATCCTCTCTGCAAAGGTGCATTCGGAGGGATACAAGGTGGTACTGACCGGTGAGGGAGCCGATGAAGTTTTAGGTGGTTATGACATATTCAAGGAGGCAAAGATCAGACGATTCTGGGGCCGCTTCCCTGACTCGAAACTGCGGCCGATGATCCTGGACAGGCTTTATCCCTACCTGAAAAACTCCCCCATGGCCAGCCGCACTTATGCGCAGCACTTCTTTAAGAAAGGAATGGAACACTTTGATAAACCTTACTTTGGACATACGCCCCGCTGGAGGACAACCCGCCGCAGCTGGCAGTTCTTCAGTAGTGACGTGAAAGCAGAACTACAGGATCAGCACTCCTATGATGCACTGGAGAATCTGCTGCCACCCGAAATAAACCACTGGAAACCGCTCAACAGAGATCAATACATCGAGGCGCATACCCTTATGTCCGGTTATCTGCTCAGCTCCCAGGGAGATCGTGTTACCATGGCCAACTCTGTAGAAGGCCGTTTTCCATTCCTGGATCATCGGGTAATCGAGTTTGCCAACCAGCTGCCGCTACGCTACAAAATCATGGGACTTAACGAAAAATATCTGCTTAAAAAAGCAATGAAAGGAATCATTCCAGAAAACATCCGCAACCGCACCAAACAACCCTACCGGGCTCCTGACAGCCAGTCTTTTTTTGACAATGGCAAACCGGCGGACTATGTAGAACACCTGCTGAGTAAACAAAAGATAAACCAGGCCGGTTATTTTGATGCCCAGGCAGTTACCCGGCTGGTTAACAAATGCGCCAAGGGAAGGGCCATCGGTTTTGCCGACAATATGGCCTTTGTCGGAATACTATCTACCATGCTGGTTGACGAGATGTATGTTAAAGCCACAAGGCTATATTAATCGGTGCACCAGTACGTTCACCATCCGCTCCCTGCCGATGAAATGGATCCGGGAATTTTTCGACCAAACCGCCCGGCTGCGAGTTCACGAGATGACGATGCCACCGTTTTTTATCATGCGATCCAGCCGCCGGTAGTTGATCGCCTCGGTAACATGGCAGGTTAAGATCTGTTCGACAGCATCCAGATCGGCGATGGTGCGCGCCAGCTTGAGAACCCGGTGGTAGGCGCGGGCAGACAGCCCAAGGCGTTCGATGGCCTGCTCCAGCGACTTGCGATCCGGCTCTTTCAGGAGGCAGATTTTGTCAATTTCACGGTTGCTGAGCTGAGCATTGGCGATACCGCTGCGCTGCAACTGCAACTGACGGGCAGCTTCGACACGACTGCGAACCTGCGCGCTGGTTTCACAGGCCTCTGTCGGGCTTTGGCTCAGTTGATTCAATGGCAGAGCGGGAACTTCAACATGCATATCAATACGATCCAGCAGTGGGCCGGACAGTTTTCCGCGGTAACGCTGAATCCGATCGGGAGTGCAGCGACAGCGTCCATTGCTATGGCCCAGGTAGCCACAGGGACAGGGATTCATTGCTGCGATGAATTGGAAACGGGCGGGAAATTCGGCCTGCCGCGCCGCTCGTGAAATAGTAATATTCCCCGACTCAATGGGCTCACGCAACACTTCCAGCACCCGTCGATCAAACTCCGGCAGCTCATCCAGAAACAGCACCCCGTTGTGGGCCAGCGATATCTCACCAGGACGCGGCTGGCTACCACCACCCACCAGGGCGACACCCGACGCGGTATGGTGAGGGGTACGAAACGGGCGTCTGCCCCAGTTCTTGATGGTGAATCCAGCATCGCTGATGGACTGGATAGCCGCGGTTTCCTGGGCCTCCCGCTCTGTCATGCCAGGCAATATACCGGGCAGGCGCCGCGCCAGCATGGTCTTGCCGGTTCCCGGTGGTCCACTCATCAGCAGGCTATGGCCGCCGGCAGCGGCAATCTCCAGAGCACGTTTGGCGAGGTGCTGTCCACGTATTTCAAAGAGGTCTTCATCTGTCTCAACCCCGCTTTTACCGTGCCGGGGAGAGTAGCTGGAGAGGAGATTGCTGTCGCTGAAATGGGCGCAGATCTCCAGCAGATGATGAGCGGCCACGACTTTCAAGCCGTCCACCAACGCGGCTTCTTCAGCATTCTCTTCCGGTACCACCAGAGTACGTTCAGCCGCGCGGGTCTGTAGTGCCGCCGGCAGGATCCCGCGTACCGGGCGCAGTTCCCCACTCAGTGCAAGTTCACCAAAAAACTCATACTGATTCAGAGTCCGGGCAGGAATCTGCTCCGAGGCGGCAAGGATACCGAGGGCGATAGGCAGGTCGAAGCGGCCTTCCTCCTTGGGCAAATCAGCGGGAGCCAGGTTGATGGTAATGCGCTGCATCGGAAACTCGAAGCGGCTGTTGAGGATCGCGCCGCGTACCCGATCCTTGCTCTCCTTAACCGCCGCTTCCGGAAGCCCAACGATATTCAGAGCAGGCAGGCCGTTGGAGAGGTGTACCTCGATGATCACAGAAGGGGCGTCGATCCCTGTCTGCGCCCGGCTGTAAATCGTGGCCAGCGACATCCGGAGTTCAGCTGCTGTTCTTGAGCTGTGCTTCCAGTTCAGCTACCTGTTTTTCCAGCTGCTCCAGTTTGGCGCGACTGCGGGCCAGCAGTTCAGTCTGCAGCTCAAACTCTTCACGGGTCACCAAATCCATGCGGCTAAACACACCCTGCATGGCGGCACGCAGGTTCTTTTCCAGATCCTTTGTCAGCTGACCATCGCTGCCGGGCAGAGTTTGCATCACTTGGCGTACGATATTGTCCAGAAAGTTTGTATTTATCATGGGAAGATTGTACCGGGAACCGGGCCGGGTTTGTAGTGCAGATTTTTTGGCCCCTTTCGGCCATGAAATCTCCACACCATCATGGTACACAGTATAATGCTACTATCAAACCCGATTCAGTGAAAAGAGGATAACTGATATGAAATTGATCACAGCCATTGTCAAACCCTTCAAGCTCGATGATGTTCGTGAAGCACTCTCCGAGATAGGCGTGCAAGGCATCACCGTGACCGATGTCAAGGGTTTTGGGCGCCAGAAGGGGCACACTGAACTCTACCGTGGTGCCGAATATGTGGTGGACTTTCTGCCCAAGGTGAAAATCGACGTTGCTATCCCTGATGATCTGATGGAGAGGACAATTGACGCCATCAGCCATTCCGCCAACACCGGCAAGATTGGTGATGGCAAGATCTTCGTAGTAGAACTGGAGCAGGCGATACGTATTCGTACCGGAGAGTCCGGGGAAGAGGCGCTGTAATTCGGGTGAAGCAGGCGAGGCATCAACATTCCAGGCAAACCGCTATTAACCCGGCAACACTGCATCCTGCATTCAGTCGGCCTGTCGTAAAAAATCAATCAGTCAGGGACTTCGAGCCTGCGCCAATGCAGCGTCTTAACCGGACGCAGGCTTGAAATCCTGGACCCAATATATAGCATGCCGGGTTAGTGATCACTATAGAGGTGCCGTAACGGGAGTAACGAACCCCAAGCCGCCCTATTTGTCTACCAGTTTAACTTTGATGATCCCCTTCATATCATAGTCGCGGTGTATCTTGCAGGTGTACCTATAGACACCCGGTTTGTCGAAGGCAAGAGAGAACTGTTTCGTTGTTCTGACTTTATGGGGATTATCTAACGTAGGTGCACCTTCAAACTCAATCTCAAAGGCAATATCATGGTTGGTGTCATCGTCGTTTATCCAGGTTACGGTATCCCCTGCGTGAACGGTTAGCTCAGCCGGGTTGAATTCCCAACCCTCCATACCGATTTTATAATCCGCTGCAATTGCAGTGTTGAAAGAACTTAACGACAGGAGAGCAATGGCCAAACAAATGAACCAGGAAAAGCGATAAATTCGACTATTCATTTCGTACTCCGTAAGAACTGGTAGATTGATGATAATGCTTCTGGAAAGCAGTTTGAACCACCTGACCTAATCGGGTCGCGGAGTCCAGTATAATAGTGTGGATCTGAGCATGGCAATAAAAACTTAACCAGGAATTTCTCGTCATCCTTCTAGTACTCCGTCAAGGTGATAAATCAGGATACAGTTGGCCTGTCAGCGTTCAGGGCAAGGCGCGCCTCGCAGCGAATGGCCATCGCCCTTTGCAAGAGGCGCAACGCCGCCATGGGCGCTGACAGGCCAACTGCATCCTGATTTATCACCTTGACGGAGTACTAGCAGCAATATCAATGACAATTTTCAAAAACCGGAATCAGCCGTATCTGCATTTTGAAGTTGTTTGAGTATATGCCGAGCAGGCTCTTGAAGATAGCTGAAAATTATGGCTAATCAAGTATAAATTTAACAACGCTATTTTTTCATGCAGCCCGGTCGATCTGTTGGCAAAATTTTGAACGAAAATGAAGTCGCGCAGAGATTGCTGCCGCAACAACAATCAAGCTGCCCCCCAGCCACTCCTTCGCAGTAATAACCTCATCAGTTAACAGCCAGGCCGAGATTGCGCCTGCCACCAGTTCAAATAACAGAATGACGGCCGAACGATGTACTGGCATGTGAGTAACACCATACTGCACACTGAGCGTGGCAATGACGATCACCACTGCACCAAACGCTGCCGCAGCACCGATTACCTCCAGATCCGCCAGGGGCCACATCGTACCCGTGATGGCAATCCAGATCCCCGCCACCAGCAATACCCCGAACCAGCTGGCCAGCATCTTCGCCGGGATGTTGATCTGTTGCCCCTGTCGCACCAGTGCATTTAGAATGGCAAAACCCATACCAGAGCCAATCGCCAGCCAGTCCGCCCGATCGGTGGGCCAGGGAATCATCATGCCGGGCTGCCACAGCATGAACAGGGATCCCAGAACAGAAATCACCAGTAACAGTATGGAAAAAGAGGTGAGGTGCTCACCCATAAAAGCCCGCCCGATCAGTGTCGCCCAAAGCGGGGAAAGGTAGAACAACAGCAGCATCCGCAGTATGTTCCCTTCCAGCATGGCCAGGTTGAAGCTGGTATTGGTCCAGCCGCTGGCCAGCGCGATGCCCAGTGCTATCCATGGCTGTTTGCGTAGTTCGCCCAAGTGAGCTGACATCAGCGTCATGCCAACCGCAGTGGCTGCCGCAAAGAAAATGAAAGTAACCCACAGACCACCCAGACCCTGCGCCTCGAACAAACGCAGGGGGTACCACATCACGCCCCAGATGGTGGCACTGAACAGCAGGGCCAGAACCGGTAAGGCGATTGTTTCGTGTTTGGACGGCATCATCTATACTGTTCCGCTTTATGAACCCTGAACTCGACAGACTGCACCCCTACCCTTTCACCAGGCTCGCCCGGCTGAAGGAGGGCATTACCCCACCCCGGGATCGGGATCATATCCCGCTCTCCATCGGCGAACCGCGCCATGCGCCACCCCATTTCATCGGTCAGGAGCTGCTGGCTCATCTGCACGGACTCGCCAACTACCCACTTACCAAGGGTAGTCCGGCGCTGCGGGAAACCATAGCACACTGGTTAGTGCGGCGTTACACTCTTGCTGCTAGTGCGGTTGATGCAGAACGGCAGGTTCTGCCGGTCAACGGCACCCGCGAAGCACTGTTTGCCTTCGCTCAGGCGGTAGTAGATCGCTCCACCCGGCCAATAGTCATCATGCCCAACCCCTTCTACCAGATCTATGAAGGGGCCGCGCTGCTGGCCGGCGCCGAGCCTTGGTACGCTAACGCCACGGCGGAAAGCGGTCTCCCCGATTTCAGTGCGGTACCTGCCGATATCTGGCAGCGCTGCCAGCTGCTCTACCTCTGCTCACCCGGCAACCCCACCGGCGCAGTTGCTGATCTGGGCGTGTTGCAACAGCTCATCCGGCTGGCGGATGAGCACGATTTTATTATCGCCTCGGATGAGTGCTACTCTGAAATCTATTTTGATGACCAAAAGCCACCACCGGGGCTGCTGCAGGCGGCAACTGCCATGGGGCGGAACGACTTTCGACGCTGCGTGGTCTTTCACAGCCTGTCGAAACGCTCCAATGTGCCGGGCCTGCGCTCCGGATTCGTGGCCGGTGACGCGGAGATTCTGGAACGTTTCCTGCTCTACCGCACCTATCACGGCAGCGCCATGCCCCCGCACACCCAGGCCGCCAGCGCCAAGGCATGGGGTGACGAGCAGCATGTGAATGACAACCGGCGGCTGTACCGGCAGAAATTCACGACGGTACTGGAGATTCTGACACCGGTGATGAGTGTCGACCAGCCCGAGGCGGGATTCTATCTCTGGGTCCGGACGGAATCCAGCGACACCGATTTTGCCCGTGAACTCTACGCCCGGCAGAACGTCACCGTGCTGCCCGGCAGCTACCTGTCCCGCGAAGCGCACGGCATGAGCCCGGGAAAGAACCGGGTACGCATGGCGCTGGTTGCGCCGCTGGATGAATGTATCGACGCGGCAAAACGCATCCGCAACTTTGTCGAAACAAACCAAACGTAATTACCGGAGAGATTAATGAGCGACATCCAGGACACCATTGAACAAGCCTTTGAAAACCGCGCCGAGATCACTCCCCGCAGCGTGGATACCCACGTCAAGGAGGCGGTTGAGGATACCATCCACCTGCTGGACAGCGGCAAACTGCGCGTGGCGGAAAAGACAGACGGGAAATGGGTAGTGCATCAGTGGCTGAAGAAGGCGGTGCTGCTCTCGTTCCGTATCGCGGACAACCGATTCATGGAAGGCGGTTTCACCAACTACTACGACAAGGTAGACGCCAAATATTCCGACTACAGCGCACGGGATTTTCGCGAGGGCGGAGTCAGGGTGGTGCCACCAGCCACCGTGCGCAAGGGATCCTACATTGCCCCGAGCGTGGTATTGATGCCTTCTTACGTCAACATCGGCGCCTGGGTAGACAGCGGCACCATGGTGGATACCTGGGCCACCGTCGGTTCCTGCGCGCAGATCGGCAAGAATGTCCATCTCTCCGGCGGCGTTGGCATCGGTGGTGTACTGGAGCCGCTCCAGGCCAATCCCACCATCATCGAGGACAACTGCTTCATCGGTGCCCGCTCCGAAGTGGTGGAAGGGGTCATCGTCGAACGGGGTTCGGTCATCTCAATGGGGGTCTATATCGGCCAAAGCACCAAAATATACGACCGCGAAACCGGCGAAATCAGCTACGGGCGCATTCCCGCCGGCTCGGTAGTGGTATCTGGTAATCTCCCCTCCAGGGATGGCAGCTACAGTCTCTACTGCGCCGTAATCGTAAAACAGGTGGATGAAAAGACCCGTTCCAAGGTCGGCATCAACGAACTGCTGCGCGATATATGAAGATCACACTCTATGGAATAAGAAACTGCGACAGCGTGAGAAAGGCACGCAACTGGCTAGAGGAAAACGGAGTTGCATTTCAATTTCATGATTTCCGCCGTGACGGTCTGGAGGAATCACGGGTGCGGCAATGGAACAACCAACTGGGCTGGGAGAAACTGCTCAACCGGCGCAGCGCCACGTGGCGACAGCTTGCCGGCGAGGAAACAGCCGATATTGATACAGAGAAAGCTATCACACTGATGCTGCAACACCCTGCCCTGATCAAACGGCCGTTGCTCGACTGGGGCGGCCACTATCAGGTCGGATTCAATGCAGAGGAGTGGCGCAAGCTGCCGGAAACCCGATGACCCCGACACTTGAACTTGCCAGCGAACTGATCCGCCGCCGTTCGGTAACCCCGGACGATGCCGGCTGCCAGCAACTGCTGGCCGGGCGCCTGGCCAAGCTCGGTTTCCGGATCGAGCATCTCCGCTTCGGTGAGGTGAACAACCTCTGGGCGCGGCGCGGCGCGGAAGGCCCGCTGTTCGGCTTTGCCGGCCACACCGACGTGGTTCCTCCCGGCCCGGAGCAGCGGTGGCAGAGCCCTCCTTTCGAACCCACACTGCGCAACGGCCAGCTGTTCGGCCGCGGTGCCGCCGATATGAAAGGCTCCATTGCCGCCATGGTCATCGCCTGCGAGCAATTCCTTGCCAATCATGATAAACACCAAGGCTCCATTGCCTTTCTGATCACCAGTGATGAAGAGGGCCCGGCGATTGATGGCACCGCCAAGGTAATCGAACATCTGGAAAAACGGGGTGAAAAAATCGACTGGTGTCTGGTAGGTGAGCCCAGCTGCACGACCCAACTGGGTGATACTATTAAAAACGGCCGACGTGGATCACTGGGCGGACGACTGCTGATCCGAGGCGTACAGGGGCATATCGCCTATCCGCGCTTGGCCCAAAACCCGATCCAGACCGCTCTCCCGGCGCTAACCGAACTGTCAGCTATCGAGTGGGATCAGGGCAATGACTTTTTTCCACCCACCCGTTTTCAGATCTCCAACATCCACGCCGGCACCGGTGCAACCAATGTCATTCCGGGAGAACTGGAGGTGCTGTTCAATTTCCGTTTCTCCACCGAAGTTACCGATGCAGAGCTGCGCCAGCGGGTGGAGTCTCTCCTTACCGCACACCAGCTGGAGTACAAGATGGAGTGGGTTCTTTCCGGCCAACCCTTTCTGACTCCGGCAGGAGAACTGGTGGACGCCGCCCGTTGCGCTATCCGGAAGGTCACCGGGATCGAACCGCAACTCTCCACCAGTGGCGGAACCTCTGACGGGCGATTCATCGCCCCTACCGGCGCACAGGTACTCGAGCTGGGACCGTTGAACGCCACCATTCACAAGATCGACGAACATGTTAGCGTCAAACATCTGCAACAACTCTCCACCATCTATGAACATGTGCTGATCAATCTGCTTAGCAGCAAGCGGGCAGGAGAGTGATGTGAGCATTTCCATGCGCCATCAACTGCATTGACCGCTTGGCTTAAACTCCCCTCTCGTAGCCTGCCTGCACGAATAAAAAGAGGTGTAATTTTGAATAACGCCCAGCTCCATCACTCAAATTGCCTGGACGCTTCTTCTTTTTCCTGATGCTATGAAATTAATTTTTAATGTAACAATTTATAAAACATCACTAACCATGTAATTTTAAAGAAGTCTGCTAGATAATCTTTTCCTGAATAATGCCCGCGGGCAATTGAGTTGTTTTCTTCGACCATGGATAATGGTCGTTTCCGTTAACACTAACTCACAGCAAATGAAACGTCACCTGCAACAGCTAATCAGTTCAGCAATAACAACCCTGCGGCAAAATAGCCTTCTGCCTGCAGAAGCAGAGCTTGTTATTCAGATCGAAAACAGCCGTGACACTACCCACGGCGATTTTGCCAGCAATATCGCGTTGCTGCTGGCAAAGGCCGCACACCGCAAACCGCGTGAACTGGCGATGGAGCTGGTCAACGCCCTGCCCGCCTCCGAGCTGGTTGACAAAGTGGAAATTGCCGGTCCTGGCTTTATCAATTTTTTCATGGCCGCAGCCACCTTTCAGAACGTAGTGCGGAAGATCATGGAAGCCGGAGAGGCATACGGCCACTCCACCATCGGCAATAACAAACGGGTTCAGGTGGAGTTCGTCTCCGCCAATCCTACCGGGCCATTGCACGTCGGGCACGGGCGAGGTGCCGCGTACGGTGCTGCCGTTGCGGATCTGTTGGCAACAGCAGGTTTCCAGGTCCACCGGGAGTACTATGTCAATGACGCCGGACGGCAGATGAACATCCTCGCCACCAGCATCTGGTTGCGCTATTTGGAACGCTGCGGAGAACAGTTCACCTTTCCCGATAATGGCTACAAGGGTAAATATATCCATGATATTGCCGCCCGGCTTAACCACGAGTACAAAAGCAGGTTTTGCCATAGTGCGGCGGCTGTTTTTGACAATATTCCAGCCGATGAACCCGCCGGCGGAGACAAAGAGCAGCATATCGATGCTCTAATAGCTCGCAGCCGGGAACTGCTGGGGGTTGACTATGAGCGGGTATTTCAAGCCGGATTAAACCACATTGTGGCTGATATTCGAGAGGATCTGGAACAGTTTGGCGTGGTCTACGAAACATGGTTTTCCGAGCGCTCTCTGACTGCATCCGGAACTGTTGAAAAAGTCATCAGCCGCCTCGGGAAATCTGGCCACCTGTATGACAAAAAGGGCGCACTCTGGTTCCGCTCTTCGGCATTCGGTGACGAAAAGGATCGGGTCGTAGTCAGGGAAAACGGTCAACCCACCTACTTTGCCTCGGATATCGCCTACCATGCCGACAAAATGGAGCGCGGATTCGAGCGGATAATCGATATCTGGGGCGCCGACCACCATGGTTATGTTCCCCGCATCCGGGCGGCATTGAACGCACTTGGTTACGATAGCGACAAACTGGATGTACTGCTGGTACAGTTTGCCAACCTCTACCGCAACGGCCAGCGGGTACAGATGTCCACCCGTTCCGGCTCATTCGTTACCTTGCGTGAGCTGCGCGAGGAGGTAGGTAACGATGCGGCACGATTTTTTTACGTCATGCGCAAGTGCGAACAGCATATGGATTTTGATCTGGAGCTGGCAAAATCACAAAGCAATGATAACCCGGTCTATTATGTGCAATATGCTCATGCCCGCGTTTGCAGCGTCATGCATCAGCTGGAAGAGAAGCGGTTGAGTTACGATCAGACCGCCGGACTTAACCACCTGAATCTGCTCACCGAAATACATGAGCAAAAACTGCTGCGCAATCTCTCGCGTTATCCGGAAATCCTGGAAACTGCGGCACTGAATCATGAGCCCCACCTGCTGACGCACTATCTGCGCGAGCTGGCCACCGATTTTCATACCTACTACAATGCCCACCAGTTTTTGGTAGATAGTCCCGGTCTGCGCGATGCTCGTTTATCACTGATTCTGGTACTGCGCCAAGTCATTGCCAACGGCCTCGGATTGCTGGGCGTCTCGGCGCCGGAGAGCATGTAACAAGATGGCCAGACCGCAACGCCGTACACCTCGCAATCATAAACAGCACACACCCGGTTGGGCCTGGTTACTGGCCGGACTGGCGGTGGGTCTGTTTGTCGCTTTTCTGGTCTATCTGCAGGGACAGCGTGACACTCAACCCAAGTTGCCCCCAATCCCCCAACAAAGTGCATCAAAACCGCAGCAGCCACAAAAGTCATCGACTGTGTCTTCAGATGAACCCACCAGGCCCCGTTTTGACTTCTATACCATTCTGCCGGAGATGGAGATCCCAGTGCCCGGCCCGGATCCCGAGCCGCGCGCTCCCTCCCCTCGCCAGCTGGAATCACCCAAACCGCCATCTCCCGCAACGATGCAGCAGCCGGCAGAGACAGCCTATGTACTGCAACTGGGTTCATTCCGGAGTCGCGCAGATGCGGATCGACTCAAGGCAAGGATCACCATGCTCGGCTTTGAACCCCATATCCAGACAGTAAACATCAATGACCGCGACTGGTACCGGGTTCGCATTGGCCCCTACAGCAACGCTGCCCGCATTGCTGAAGTGCGTCAAAACCTGCACGAAAGCAGACTCAATGCCATTCTGCTGAAACTCAAGGACTAACTGATAAGTGATAAGTGCCAGGACATCGTGGACTGGCGATCTTTAACAATTTGGTATTTGCCTAATCCGATACCATAGAATATCTCACAACGCCTTTTCTCCTGGTGCTTCTCATCCCGGCTCTTTACCGGAGCAACTCAGGAGCAATTTGACCCCGGCTCCTGAAAACCAAGTCCGAGGGGCCTTTCCCTCATCCTGCATACAGCATGTGGCTTCTCCTTCCTGGATGCCGCCACATACTTCATTTAACCGGAAAAGAACCTGCTCAGATTAAAATTGAGTCCTGATTTCAGAACATTAAAATCCTCCTCTATCTGCATTCTCATTGGGTGGAATCGGTAATTCAGGAGCAAAACGACCCCCCAAGACATACACGCTGACCAAGCCAGGTTCACATCGCTACATCTGACGCAATTCCATACTTGGACTCATGGAAAAAAATTTTACTTGCACCGTATCAACACTCTGGAACCTAGTACTCCGTCAAGGTGATAAATCAGGATACAGTTGGCCTGTCAGCGTTCAGGGCAAGGCGCGCCTCGCAGCGAATGGCCATCGCCCTTTGCAAGAGGCGCAACGCCGCCATGGGCGCTGACAGGCCAACCCTTCGGG
>JAJRUV010000151.1 GCA_024277595.1 Gammaproteobacteria bacterium | reverse complement strand
TCGTAACAAATACAAAATGATACTGAATCTTGTAAACCGTGTGACTACCGTAGCGATATTCCATACCTTACCACCTTCAATAGTGCCAGCGGCCAGTATCGCAGATAAATCTGACCGCCTAAAGGCGGTGGTTTTAACCTTCAACCGAGACGAATAAAAATCCGCTAATGTTTTATCAACTCCAGCCAGTTTGGCTTGTCTGACATTAACTTCCGGGAGTCATATGCAAGCCGGTGAGTCCCGTGGCAACGGGCGCAAGCCAGGACTGCCAGTGTCCCCAGCACCTCTCCCTGTTCTTTCGGTGTGCCGGTTGTCAGGCTCTTCTCCAAGTTTGTTATGGTGTTGTTGATTTTTTCATCAGGATAAACCTGTTTGTCTTTTTTATGACAATCCAAACAGGTTTCACCCAGCTTGTCGATCCCTTGTTTCAGCGCAGCCAGGGATGAATGGGCAACGTTTTTCTTGCCATCTTCAGATGCTATTTTTACCTGGTTTACCTGTTTGGCAAGATTTTGCATGTGTGTATCAAACGAGATTGATGGCCCGATTTCAAGCGAAGAAAAATCAGGGGCGCGGTAAATTGTTGCGGTGATCGCCCGGTAATCGGCATGGCATGATTTGCAACTCTCAGCCAGCTTATCCAGCGCGTCAGATACATTTTGATAACGGCCATTTTTAGCACTGCTTTGCAAGAGGGTGATGGCATCCCGATTCAGTTTATCACTCCACTCCGGAACCATCTCGCCGATTTTCAAATAGTGTTCACTCAGCCGTGTGGCCCACTTTTGCAGATGTTCCGTATTTTCGTTACCGGAATAGAACCGTACCGCCTGCATTTCACGCCGCAGTTTGAACATATTATGCAGCCACACTTGCCGCTTGTTTTCCGGCTTGTACCACTGAGCCAGTGATACAGGTGGTTTTTTAAGCACAACAACACGGTCATTATGAATGTAGACTACCGCTGCAACCAGCACAATAAGCAGGCACTGAAGGAGAATAAAGTGAAGCCAGCGCATATGAGTCGATTGTTTTTCCTAGGAGTCTGTCGGATTTGGGAATAATCTACTGCGCTGATGGGAGGGCGGCCAAAATGTCCCCGGTTTTTCGTTAAACAGCCCCACTATTCGCCTCAAAACCGGAAACATTTTGACTCGTTCTCCCACCAGCTCGCTATGATTACCCAAACCCGACAGACTCCTAGTACTCCAGCCGCACCTGCTCTTCTCCTGCCAGTTCGACCAGTTTTTGCAACAGAACGTCAGCAGGCCGTACTTTCCATGACTCACCCAGCACGACTGCGGCAGAGGCTCCGTGACGCCGGTAGTCAATTGCCACGGGAAGACCACCTTCCCGATAAGGCTCGAGCGTTTGTGCCAGCGAGTGAACAAAGCCGTTACCGGCCTTCTCCTGTTCCACCGAGACTACCAGGCGTTTGGCGTAACGGCTGCGAGCCTGCTCAATATCGTAAATTTCCCGGGCACTGATCCGGCAACCACCGGAGTAATCATCGATGCTGACATCACCTTCCACTACCAGCAGCCGATCTTTCACCAGCAGGTCACGATGGCGCTCATACTCTTCCGGAAATATTACCAGTTCAATACGGCCGCTGCGATCATCGAGGGTAATGAAAGCCAGTTTGCCACCCCGTTTGCTGTTGCGGGTGTTCATAGCCACAACAAGACCGGCAACGGTGATGATCTGGTTTCGAGTGGGCTTGATATCGACGATGCGAGAGCTGGTAAACTGCTTTAACTCTGGCAGATAACGTTCAACCGGATGGCCGGTCAGATAGAGGCCAAGAGTCTCTTTTTCTCCGCGCAGCCGCTGCTCTTCATCCCACTCTTTCTGCCGCTTGTACTGTCCGGTTCCCACTGCGGCACTGTCATTGCCGATACCAAACAGATCATTCTGCCCCACCACAGCATCTCGCAAACATTGTTCGGCTATCCGGATGGCTTCGGGCAGAGCGTTCATCAATGTGGCGCGGTTGGGGCCTAGTTGATCCATGGCTCCGGCACGAATGAGCGCCTCCAGCACTCGGCGATTGATCTTTTTTGAGTCCATGCGCCGGCAGAAATTGAACAGATCGCTGAAATCTCCACCACTTTCCCGCACATCGACTATTGCCTCGATGACCGCCTCGCCAACACCCTTGATAGCGCCCAGGCCGTAGAGAACGGTTCTGTCATCGGTATTGGTGAAATGATACTGACAGCAGTTGACATCGGGAGGAGAGACTTCCAGCTTCAGGTCATGACACTCATCGATAAAGGTAACCACCTTGTCGGTGTTATCCATATCCGATGAAATAACCGCCGCCATAAACGCAGCTGGATAGTGAGCCTTGAGCCAGGCGGTCTGATAAGAGACCAGTGCATAGGCGGCGGAGTGGGATTTATTGAACCCGTAACCGGCAAACTTCTCCATCAGGTCGAAGATGTAGGTGGCGGTTTTTTGTTCCACTCCCCGTTTCAGTGCGCCGCTGGTGAATATCTCCCGCTGCTTGGCCATCTCCTCGGGTTTTTTCTTGCCCATGGCGCGGCGCAGCAGGTCGGCCGCCCCCAGTGAGTAACCGGCCAGCACCTGGGCGATCTGCATCACTTGCTCCTGGTAGAGAATGATGCCGTAGGTGGGTTCGAGGATCGGTTCCAGCTCGGGATGGGGATACTCCACCCTGGCCCGGCCGTGTTTGCGGTTGATGAAATCATCCACCATTCCCGACTGCAAAGGCCCGGGGCGAAACAGCGCCACCAGGGCGATGATATCTTCGAAGCTGTCCGGTTGCAGCCGTTTGATAAGGTCTTTCATCCCGCGGGATTCAAGCTGGAACACGGCGGTGGTGGCGCAGTTTTTCAACAGGGTGAAGCTGACCTCGTCGTCCAGCGGAATAGCGCTGATATCGATAGGCGGTTCACCGTCTGCCTGCCGCTGCCGGTTGATAGTCTGCAGCGCCCGATCAATGATGGTGAGTGTGCGCAGGCCAAGAAAGTCGAATTTGACCAGGCCTACCGCCTCCACATCGTCCTTGTCGAACTGGGTGACCAGGCTCTGCCCCCCCTGCTCGCAGTAGAGCGGGGTAAAATCGGTAAGCTGGCTGGGGGCGATAACCACACCGCCCGCGTGCTTGCCGGCATTGCGGGTGATGCCCTCCAGCTTGCGTCCCAAATCGACGACCGCCGCCACCTCCTCGTCCTGCTCATACAGTTCGCGCAGTGCCTCTTCCTGGGTCAGCGCCTTGTCCAGGGTAATACCGATCTCGAACGGGATCAGCTTGGCAATGCGATCCACAAAACCATACGGATGGCCAAACACCCGCCCCACATCGCGCACCACCGCCTTGGCTGCCATGGTGCCGTAAGTAATGATCTGGGAAACCTTGTCTCGTCCGTAGGTTTCCGCCACATACTCAATAACCCGGTCGCGCCCTTCCATGCAAAAATCCACGTCAAAATCCGGCATGGAGACCCGTTCCGGATTGAGAAAGCGCTCGAACAGCAGGTCATATTTGAGTGGATCGAGATCGGTAATGGTCAGCGCATAAGCCACCAGCGAGCCTGCCCCGGAACCCCGGCCAGGCCCGACCGGAATCCCGTTCTGCTTGGACCATTTGATAAAGTCGGCGACGATGAGAAAGTAGCCGGGGAAACCCATCTGGGTAATGACGTCCAGCTCAGTGGCAAGCCGCTCATCATAGGGTTTGCGCTTTTCGGCAAACTCCGGCGCCCGGGTATCGAACAGCACTGCCAGCCGCTGTTCCAGGCCAGCACGGGACAGTTCGGCAAAATAACTATCTATAGTTTTGCCTGCCGGGATGGGGGACTCGGGCAGAAAATTTTCCCCCAGCATAATATCAACGCTGCACCGTTTGGCGATCTCGATACTGTTTTCGAGCGCCTCGGGGATATCGGCAAACAGCTCCACCATCTCTTCGGGGCTGCGCAGATACTGCTGTTCCGAGTAGTTATGCGGGCGGCGCGGATCGTTCAGGGTGCGACCCTCATGGATACACACTCGTGCCTCATGGGCCTCGAAATCATCCCGATCGATAAAGACAACGTCGTTGGTCGCCACCACCGGCAGATCATGGACTATAGCCAGTTCAACTGCCGCGTGGAGATATTTTTCCTCCCCTTCCCGTCCGGTGCGCTGCAGCTCCAGATAGTAGCTGTCGGGAAACAGCTTCTGCCAGAAAGCCAGTTGCCGGTCGGCCAGTTCGCGGTTACCCGCCAGCAGCGCCCGGCCCACATCACCGCTGCGGCCACCGGAAAGAGCAAGCAGGCCATCGCTCGCCCCCTCCAGCCACTCCTTTTGTATCACCGGAATGCCGCGTTGCTGCCCTTCCATATAGCTGCGTGACACCAGTCGGGTCAGGTTTTTATAGCCGCTGTTGTCACGGCAGAGCAGCAGCAGGCGGGCGAGTTGATTCGGCTCGGCTTCGTTGTGCAACCACACATCCACTCCGATGACAGGTTTTACCCCGGCCGCCATTGCTGCCCGGTAAAACTTGACCATCCCGAACAGGTTGGACTGATCGGTTACTGCTACGGCGGGCATGCCCGCCTCCGCCACCCGCTTTACCAGCGGCTTGATGCGCACCAGTCCATCGACCAGCGAGTACTCGGTATGCAGATGGAGATGGACGAAGGTAGCGCTCATTTTCAGTCCGGAAGTTCATCCGGCTTGCAGATGGAAAGTCCGATATTCTGAAGCAAGCCATCCTTCAGGCTGTATACCCATCCATGCACGCTGAGCTTCTGACCTCGCTGCCAGGCCTGCTGTAAAATAGTGGTACGGCACACATTGGCAACCTGGGCGGCAATGTTCAGTTCACACATGTAATCCAGCCGTTGTGTACCAGCGGGTTTGGCATCCACTTCCACCTGATGAGTCCGGTACACCTCCTGAATTTTGCGTAGCCAGTTGTCGATCAGGCCGTGCTGCCCTTCGTCAAGTGCTGTCTGCACCGCACCACAACCGTAGTGGCCACAGACGATGATATGCTCCACCTTCAGGACCTCTACTGCATATTGGATGACAGAGAGACAATTCATGTCGGTATGCTCGACGATATTTCCCACATTGCGGTGGACAAATACCCCACCCGGATCCAGGCCGATAACCTCATTGGCTGGAACACGACTGTCGGCACAACCGATCCACAGATAGTCAGGGTTTTGTTGCTTGGCGATGCGCTGAAAAAAACCGGCATCCACTTTTGTTTTAGCTTCTGACCAGCGCTGATTATTGTCCAGCAGATGTTGCAAAACGTCATTGCTCATTGTTCCATAATCTCCCTTACCGGTTTAAAAGAGCGGCGATGGATAGTGGTTACGCCCAGCCGTTTTAGAGCTTGCAGATGGTCACGGGTGGGATAGCCTTTATGTTTGGCCAGCCCGTAGCCAGGATACTCTGCATCCAATAAAATCATTTCGTTGTCACGTGCAACCTTGGCTAGAATAGAGGCTGCGCTGATTGCAGCTATCTTCCCATCTCCCCTGATAATGGCCTCCACGGAGCATTGCAAGACAGGGCAATGGTTGCCATCAACCTGAACATGCTGCGGGACATGACTCAATGCGGTCACCGCTCGCTGCATCGCCAGCAAGCTGGCTTGAAGAATGTTAATGCGATCAATCTCTTCCACCTCCGCACGGCCCAGCGCCCAGGTCAACGCCTGCTCTTTAATCGCCCTGGACAGAACTACACGACGTTTTTCGGAGAGTTTCTTGGAATCAGCCAAACCATCGACAGAATGATTCGGCATCAGTATCACCGCAGCAGCAACTACCGGACCCGCTAATGGCCCGCGCCCCACTTCATCAACCCCGGCGACGAGAGCAAGCGGAATATCCTCATTATTTTGAAGACTCATGAGATGCAGGATATATGAAAGCAGGTTCCAATAAAACCGCACTGATCCCGCCAGATGCTTATTCCGGTGTTTATCACGCATGCCCGGTGATGGATACCGTCCCTGACCCTATATACAACCTGAACAGCGTCTTCTATCATTTGAAGCAGACATATACTTGGGAGGCAACGATGTTACAGATGGCTGGCAGAAGAGCGGCTTTCCGCGCCTGGTTGTTTCTGCTGGTGGCGATTCCGTTGCTGTCGGCAGGCGGACGCCCGTTGCTCAACACATTACGACCCCTGCTACCGGTGGAGTGGCTGGCGCTGCTGCTGTTTCTGGCTTCCCTGCTGGCGCTAAGCGCTTGCGCAATCTGGATGCGGAGGCAGAGTGGCGGATACCGCACTGCGCTGTTGCTTGCAGGCTGGATGATCCCCCTGTTTCTGCTGCTTCCCTTTACCCTGCCGGTTGTGGAAGAGCGGATTCATTTTCTGCTGTTTGGTGCCTTTGGCTTCTTCTCCATGCTGCTGTTTCCCCTCTCGGTTGCAGTGATGGTGGCGCTGCTTGGCGCAGGGCTGGATGAGCTGTGGCAGTGGGTACTACCGGATCGAGTGGGAGACTGGCGAGATGTGGGTATCAATGCGATCGCCGGAATAGGCGGTATAGCAGCCGCATGGCTGGGGAGTAAAAGATGAGGGGGTTTCTCCTCGTGTTATTGCTGTCCATCGCAGCAGAAACAAATGCAGCTCCCTCGCTGGTGGTGCTGGATGTGGGAGAGGGACAGGCGCTGTTGCTGCAGGAGGGCAGTCACGGAATACTCATCGATACTGGACACCCGGGCATGTCCCGGCATCTGCTGCAGCGGCTCTCCACTCTGGGAGTGGAGCAACTGGACTATCTGATTCTTACTCATCTCCATCCGGATCATGCGGGAGGTTATTTCCGCCTGCGTGAGCAGTTTCCCGATACGCCGCTGCTGTATACGGGACACCCCCTGCCTCCACACATCCACCCGGATCTGGTGCGCTGGGTAAACCAGGCAGTGATAGCGGATAGTCACTGGAGAAAATTTTTCGCCGGTGATTTTATTCGCTGGAAGGGGTTAACCCTGGAAGCGCTGTGGCCCGATTCGTTCGCCGACACCAACCTCAACCGTCACTCGTTGGTGCTGCTGCTCCGATACCACGGACTAGAATTGCTGCTCATGGGCGATGCCGATACCGTAGTGGAGCAGGAGTTGCTGACCCGCGGCCAACTTCCCGACCAGGTGGATCTGTTGGTAGTGGGGCACCATGGTGCGGCAGACGCCAGCAGTGAAGCATTTCTCACCGCAATCAAACCGCAGATAGCCGTCATCTCGGTAAATAAAAACAATATTCGGGGATATCCCGGCGCGGAGGTAATCAAACGGCTGAAGCACTCTGGAGCACGCCTGCTGCGAACCGACCACGACGGTGAACTTCATTTCCGGTTCCAGTGCAAACCGGCTGCCAAAGACCTCCCCCCTCATGGACGATGCGATATCTGGCTTGAGGAAGATAGCATTCCCTAGGAGTCTGTCGGATTTGGGAATAATCTACTGCGCTGATGGGAGAGCGGCCAAAATATCCCCGGTTTTTCGTTAAATAGCTCCACTATTCGCCTCAAAACCGGAAATATTTTGACTCGATCTCCCACCAGCTCGCTACGATTACCCAAACCCGACAGACTCCTAGCTGATTCAGGATCAGCCGCCAGCTGAATTGGCCAAATGTTGACATCATCTGATTCTCCAATAGAAAACCTGATTACCCATAAAGCGCAGCCATTCTGCGAGTAAGTACAATACTTTCAGTATTGACCGGGATATGAGGACAAGCTCATGAAAAACAAGTTTTAATTCCAAAAAGGCTACAGTCTCGTCCAGTTCCTGCACACTGAAAAGCCGCGCAAGTTTTCAATGCAATCGATGCCATCATCAGCAATCACTGACCAGTGGAACGATTTTTGAGGCAACAAAACTTCCTTTAACCAAGTGGTTTTTGGCCATTCATCTACTCACTCAAGCCAGGACAGAATTATCTGCACTCGCACTAAAACAGCAGATAGGTGTTTCATACAATACGGCGTGGAGCGTCAAGCAGAAACGGATGCAAGTGATGAAAGAACGTGACGATAGCAAGCGACTGAGTAGCATCGCTCAATTGGACGATGTGTACCGGAGTGGTGAGCTTCGCGGAGGAAAGCGGGGTCGTGGTTCGGAAAACAAAATACCCTTTGTTGCCGCGGTTTCTATTGAGGCTCAAGGCCACCCTGTCGCGATGAACATGAATGTGGTTGAGGGGTTCAAATCGAAAGAGATTGCGCGCTGAGCCAGGAAGCACCTCACGTCAAATTGCCTTGTATTGTGCCTTTTCTGGTGGAAATGATCACCACTTGTTGGCTTGTTTTTTTATTCGTCTCGATTAAAGGTTAAAACCACCGCCTTTAGGCGGTCAGATTTATCTGCGATACTGGCCGCTGGCACTATTGAAGGTGGTAAGGTATGGAATATCGCTACGGTAGTCACACGGTTTACAAGATTC
>JAJRUV010000150.1 GCA_024277595.1 Gammaproteobacteria bacterium | reverse complement strand
TTCCAGCTTTGGATCAGGGCGAATTTCCTGACCCCTGGCACTATCGGGTTTTGGCATTTTCAAGCTCCTTTCGCCCTGAAATCCATGTTATCTCAGAATGGCATGGCTCAGGCTTAGGTTGACACACAGGGCAGCTGCCGGAGCACCGGGAACGCCGGTTTCCGCCGACGCTGACATTGGCGATGTTTTTGAGACAGATCATGAGTGCGGACGGATCCTGCCAGAACGCGGTGAACGAAGTGAGCGTCAGTCGCCTGTTGGCCGGAATGGACCCCGGGAGCGTGACCACCAGCGGCTATTGCCAGGCGCGTCAGCGCTTGCCGCAGGAGGTGGTGTGTACGCTGGTGCGGCAAAGCGGCACGCGGCTGGGTGAGCAGCCCCCCCAGGCGAGGCTGTGGCAAGGCCGACAGGTGAATCTGGTGGACGGAACGACGGTATAAGCAGGCTGTTGAAAAAGCACTCGGGCGAGTGCGAGACAAGGCGGAATCCGGCGAAAAAACGCAGTTTACACGGAGTAAATGAGCATTTTGAACCGGATTCCAACGTCGGATCGTGCCGCATGAGGGTTTTTCAACAGCCTGATAGACACTGGCTGAGTCCGGCGACCCGGGCCCGGCGTTGGCCATGTTGCTCTTGCGCAAAAGTGAGTTCACGCAGGTGGTGTGCGTTGCAAAGCACATGCTGACAATCGTAACCGTAGTAACTGGCCCAATGATCATGCACGGCGTAGCCGATCCGGTTATCCAGCGGCTTATTTGAGAACGCCCCCTTGGCAAGTACAGGAAATCCACCTGTCTGTCGATATAGACAGTATGGAACACGCAACAATAAAATCTCTGCCTAAGGGTTCTTTTGAACTATTGCAGCACTACTCCAGTGATAACGGAGAAAACCTGGTGCTGCAGGGAAAAAAATTTCCAATTGGCTATGAATTGCTGATCAAGGCAGTTTCTCAGCACGCCGTCATATGCGTAACTGATCCCCAGGGAACAATTCTTTATGTTAATGAAAAACTGTGTTCCATTTCCTGTTATCGGGCGGAAGAATTGTTGGGCGAGAACTATCGTCTGTTTTTGTCAGATGAAGTCATCGGTGTCTATCAGGATCAGTTATGGAGCACGCTTTCCAATGGTCAAATATGGCAGGGAGAGCTTAAGCAGGTAGCTCATCACGGTAGGGGTTTCTGGGTAGACGTGACTGCGACCCCGTTTGCAGGGGAGCCCGGTTTGTATGTTTTTGTGCAGACGGAAATCAGCTCATTTAAACAGGCGGAAATCGCCCTGCAGACATCTGACAAGAAACATCGTGCACTACTGGAGCAGGCAAATGACGCCATTCTGCTAATCGATATGGATGGTTGGCTGATTACGGCTAATCGCCGTGCAGAAAGATTGACGGGCTACCCCCGGGACGAGTTGATGAACATGCACATGCAACAGCTGGTGCCGGAGAGTATGCGCTCGGAACTTCTCGATCTGCACCAGGATGTATTGGAAAAAAAATGTGATTCAATTCATGGGGGAGTGGTGTTGCGCAAGGATGGCAAGGCACTGCCAGTGGATGTTTCTTGTGCCGTTGTTGAATTTGGCGGGCAGCGGGTTGTCCAGAGTATCCTGCGTGATAATACTCATCGAAAAATGATGGAAACAGATCTGATCAAAGCCAAGATTATGGCGGAAAGAGCCAATCGTGCCAAAACTGAATTTATCTCTCGTATCAGTCATGAACTGCGTACACCGCTAAACGCCATTCTGGGCTTTGCTCAGTTAATGCAGACGGATGAAACGCCACCTTTGGCCGGTTCGCACAGGGAAGGGATCAATCAGATTCTGAATGCCGGTTGGCACCTGCTGGAGCTTATCGAGGATGTGCTGAATTTTTCACAGATTGAGACTGGCAGTCTGCGTGTGGAGGAAGGTTCAGTGTCTGCCGGAGAGGTTTTACAGGAGTGCAAGGAGCTGCTGGAACCTTTAGCAAAGGAACGAAATATTACTCTAGATCTGTTGTCGAATTCAGAAAACATCATGTTGCTGGCCGACAAAGTTCGATTGAAGGAAATTTTGTTAAATCTTGGCTCCAATGCAATCAAATACAATAAGATAAATGGTTGCGTCAGTTTTAGTGCTCTGGTGGAGTCGGGCAAGGTGCGTATCAATATCAGTGACACCGGCATCGGAATTCGACCGGAAAAAATGCAACAATTGTTCGAACCATTTGACCGTCTGGGACAGGAAGACAGCGCCATCCATGGTAGTGGGCTGGGTCTGGTGATAGCCAAACGGCTTGCAGAATTGATGGGGGGAAATCTTGGTGTTTGGAGTGAGCCCGGAGTAGGGAGCACCTTCTGGGTTGATCTGAAAGTGATGGAAAAAGGCGGCGTGGGGTGACAGTGCAGGCTATCGCCCCGGACATTGACTGTGCTGCTTTTGTTGTCACTTGTCGCTGATTTCTACGGATTCTCCCTGCTGTTCTCAAAACGTCATGGTGTGCTGTACCAGCTGCATGCCGACCGCCCCCGTTGTTTTCCGTACCATTCATACCGACAGCTGTTTCCAGAACTCCGGTATGGCAATGGCTGCCAGATGAATGTCATGATTGTAGTAGCGGGTGGGGAATGATTTGCTTTGACTTGCCTGTTTTCGGAAGTGGGTCAGTGTCTCTTTTTTACCGGCCAGCGTGGCACTCCACCAGCCGGATGGATAAACCGGTTGGGGAAAGTTGATGGTCAGTTGTTGCGAGAATCCAGCGCTTCCCATAGCGTTGCGCATATCACGAATCAGCTGTTGATGAATCAACGGAGATTCACTTTGATGCACGATGATGCCATCATCGCCCAGCGCATTGAAACAGTCTCGATAAAAGGCGGCACTGAACAGCCCTTCTGCCGGGCCAACGGGATCTGTACTATCGACAATAATGACATCAACCGAGCCGGGAGCTGCACCCCTGATCCACTGAATGCCATCAGTAAAAAGCAATTCAGCGCGTGGGTCACTGTTAGCCTCGCATAACGCCGGAAAAAACCGCTCTGACAGCCGGGTAACCCGCTCATCGATATCCACCTGTATTGTCTGCTTCACCTCCCGGTGCTTGAGCACCTCGCGAAGGGCACCGCAGTCGCCCCCGCCAATGATTAACACCTGCTCTGGATCAGGATGAGTGAACAAGACAGGGTGAGTCATCATTTCGTGGTAGAGAAAATTATCGTAATCGGAAAGCATAATGAAACCATCGATTACCATCAGGGTACCAAAATGCTCAGTTTCATAAATTTCAATCCACTGAAAAGGCGTTTGTTCCTGATGGAGTTTTTCCGTCACCTTGAGAGAAAATGCACTACCTGATACCGCGCAGATTTCGGTAAACCAGTCGTTATTCAAAGCCATGGCTAACTCCCGTCAAATAAGAATGGAGCCACACGATAGCGGATGTTTTGTTACACTTGCAATGATGAAAGGGTTGAGCGGAAGACATATTTTGCTGGGGGTAACCGGCGGCATCGCTGTCTACAAGAGCGCAGAACTGGTGCGGCAGTTGCGTGAAAAGGGTGCCGAGGTGCGCGTAGTGCTGACCAGGGCGGCAACGCAATTTGTTACTCCGCTTACCTTTCAGTCTCTCTCGGGGCATCCCGCGCCGGCCGAACTGTTCGACTCAACGGCAGAATCCGCAATGAGGCATATTGAGCTGGCACGCTGGGCAGAGGCTATTCTGGTTGCGCCGGCCACAGCCCACACCATTGCCCGTCTAAGCCATGGCCTAGCTGATGACCTGCTGACTACGCTCTGTCTGGCCAGCAGTGCCCCACTGGCTCTGGCTCCGGCCATGAATCAGCAGATGTGGTGCAATCTGGCCACTCAGTCGAATATCGACCAGCTCCGGGGGCGGGGCGTACATCTGTTTGGGCCGGCTGAGGGAGACCAGGCCTGCGGTGAAAGCGGCCTCGGCCGCATGCTGGAGCCGGAACAGTTGGTTCAGCGGCTGGCAGGGCTGTTTTCTGAACCCTGCTTGGACGGTGTACGGGTAGTGGTCACGGCGGGTCCCACTTTGGAGGACATCGATCCGGTGCGTTATCTCGGCAACCGCAGTTCCGGCAAGATGGGCTATGCTGTGGCTGCTGCTGCAGAACAGGCAGGGGCTGAAGTGCTGTTGGTCAGCGGTGTCAGCAGTCAGCCCAGGCCGAAGCGGGTGGAGTGTATCGATGTGCGTAGTGCTGTCGAGATGCATGAGATGGTTATGCGCCGAATCCCCCAATGCGAGATATTCATTGCCGCTGCAGCAGTGGCGGATTACCGGCCGGTGCGGCAATGCAAGCAAAAAATCAAAAAAGAATTTTTTCATCTCAGGCTGGAACTGGAGAGAAATCCGGATATTTTGGCCGATGTAAGTAGACTGGCCGATGGCCCGTTCTGCGTCGGGTTTGCAGCTGAGACTGAACGGGTGGCTGAGCATGCGCAAACCAAGCTGGTTGCCAAAGGGGTGGATATGATCGCTGCCAACCGGGTCGGGCAGTCCGGCAGTGGTTTTGAAAGCAATGAAAACGAGCTGGAGATATTCTGGCCAGGTGGCGGGGTGAAGTTGCCGCAGACCTCAAAAAAGAAAATTGCGCGTCAGCTGATTGAACTGATTGGGCAGCGTTACAAGCAACCAGAGAGATAATTGGCTATATCCGGATTTCTCAAACAGACAAATATGAGTAACTTTTTGCTTTAAATTGATATTTTATAATTCACCAATGTGCATAATTCTATCAAAATCTGTGGGGCATCCAGGGCCGGACTTACCCACCGGGCCATTTGTGTATTGTAGGCACATGGCCCCATGGATAAAGCGTGGATAAGTCCGGCTGTGGTCTATTCGAAGACTTAACTGTCTGGTTTCGCAGTAAAAAAGTCGTTGAGAAACCCGGATAGACCCAGATAATCCCCGAGGGCTTCTGACCGGGAACTGAGAATACGCACTACGTCCTCAGTCTGAAAAAAGGCCAAGACATACTGAGCAGATCTCAGCCGTAGTTATTAACCCGGCAACAATATATGTCGCCGGGTTAATAACACAATGGATGACAAACAGTGGTTGATGATTATCCCGTTGTCCAGAGAGAGATAAGCAACATCTGCTTGTCGAACAATTAGTGATATTAAGGGAAGAAATCATGCAGAAGATTCAACTGAAAATCATTGATCCGCGTATTGGAACAGAGTTTCCTCTGCCTGAATACGCCACTGAAGGCGCGGCAGGGATGGATTTGCGTGCCTGCCTGGATGAGGCCGTGGTGCTGAAACCCGGGGATACCTGTCTTGTTCCTACCGGTCTGGCGATTCATGTTGCAGATCCATCACTGGCTGCGGTTATTTTGCCACGATCAGGGTTGGGTCACAAACATGGTATTGTGCTGGGTAACCTGGTCGGACTCATTGACTCTGATTATCAAGGGCAACTGTTCGTTTCCTGCTGGAATCGCGGCCAGAACGAGTTTACTATCCACGCGGGTGAGCGTATTGCTCAGCTGGTTTTTGTGCCGGTAGTACAGGCCAGCTTTGACGTGGTAGATGAGTTTGAATCCAGTCTGCGTGGCACTGGAGGATTTGGTCACACCGGTCGACACTGAATACAGGGAGGTATCCATCATGTCACTGCAGCCGCATCAACGAACACTTTCAAACTATCCGGAGCCGGTTTGCGCTTCTGTTTTCAAACCCTATGACATTCGGGGCATTGCGGGTCGTACCCTGACACCAGAGAGCGTATACAGCATAGGTCGTGCCATTGGCAGCGAAGCGGCCGCACTCGGTATTTGTTCGCTTGCCGTCGGCCAGGATGCACGCCTATCCAGCCCTTCATTGAGCAGGGCGCTGATAAGGGCGTTGTGTGACAGTGGTTGCGAGGTGTTGGATGTGGGGCGTGTTCCTACACCTGTACTCTATTTTGCTGCCCATGAATATGCGGGCAACAGCGGTGTCATGCTAACCGCCAGCCATAACCCACCTGACTATAACGGCCTCAAAATTGTCCTCGGTGGTAATGTGCTGCATGGCGAAGGTGTTCAGGCACTACGTCACCGCATAGAGAAGGGGGAGTTGGTGGATGGCGTGGGTAGCTGCCACCGGATAGATGTTGTCGATCATTACCTGGCCAGGGTATGCAAGAATGTTCAAATCAGCAAGCCAATGAACATCGTGGTGGACGCGGGCAACGGGATGGCAGGTGAACTGGCGCCTGAGCTTTTTCGGCGCATGGGTTGCAAGGTACATGAGCTTTATTGTGATATTGATGGCCGTTTTCCCAACCATCACCCGGATCCCGCCGAACTGGAGAATCTGCAGGCGTTGATTGCCGCTGTCCAGTCTACCGGTGCTGATATCGGGTTTGCCTTTGATGGTGATGGTGATCGGATCGGCGTGGTTGACTCCAATGGCAAGGTTATCTGGCCGGATCGGCTGCTGATGCTGCTGGCCATTGATGTGCTGAAAAACAATCCACAGGCCGAAATTTTGTTCGATATCAAATGTACCAGCAATTTGTATGGTGTGATTGAACAGCATGGTGGCAGGCCGCTGATGTGGCGTACCGGGCACTCTGTGGTCAGGACAAAAATGCAACAGGACAACGCTCTGCTGGCGGGTGAGTTGACTGGTCACCTGTTTTTTGCTGATCGCTGGTTTGGTTTTGATGACGCCATGTATGCTGGTGCGCGCCTGCTTGAGATTCTGGCCCGCAACCCGGTTTCCAGCGCAGAGTTGTTCAGCACTCTGCCGGATGCGGTAAGCACCCAGGAGTACAAGATTCCTGTCACGGAGGGTTCACATTACGAGTTGGTGGACAGGTTGATAAACAACACCGATTTTCCCGATGCCGTTATCAATATGCTGGATGGTCTGCGTCTGGAGTTTCCGGCTGGCTGGGCGTTGGTGCGGGCCTCGAATACCACTCCCGCCCTGGGCGTTCGTTTTGAGGCACAAAATCCCTCGATACTGGCGGAGATACAACGGCGAATCCGGGAATTTATTCTGTCTGAAGCACCTGCTCTCCGATTGCCGTTTTGATTTTTTGTAACTATTCAGCATAGTTGAAAATGAGTAGGTAACTGTTCAGATTGCCCCCTGAAATTCGTCAGTTCAAGGCGAAAAATGCAAGTTTACACAGGTAAATGATCATTTTTTAACACAGAAATGGCGGATTTCAGGGGTGAGCTGAATAGTTACATTCAGCGTGAGCTTAAACTGGATTCAAGCAGCGATTGCCACCGGTTTCAACCCGAACTCATATTCAACCAGCAACATGGGCCTTCCCGTTATGATGTATTCGCCGTAGTTGTTGTGGTGGTGGGACGCACCTTTATGCTTGATGAAGGTAAGTATATGTTCTTTCTGGCGACGGATTTTTTTGTTCACCTCCTTCAGCGTGTCATTGGGGTTCTTCCATTTCAGCAACGTATCCAGCCTTTGTTCCAATGCCTTCAACCGCCGCTGAAAAACCAACTCACTCAACCCATCACGCGCTGCCTGCAGTTTCTCGCCGT
>JAJRUV010000149.1 GCA_024277595.1 Gammaproteobacteria bacterium | reverse complement strand
GCGTTGCGCCTCTTGCAAAGGGCGATGGCCATTCGCTGCGAGGCGCGCCTTGCCCTGAACGCTGACAGGCCAACTGTATCCTGATTTATCACCTTGACGGAGTACTAGGAGTCTGTCGGATCTGGGAATAATCTACTGCGCTGATGGGAGGGCGGCCAAAATATCCCCGGTTTTTCGTTAAATAGCCCCACTATTCGCCTCAAAACCGGAAATATTTTGACTCGTTCTCCCACCAGCTCGCTACGATTACCCAAACCCGACAGACTCCTAGCAGCAACTGATCTCGGGTTATTTAGTCTGGCATGGCAACTAAAGTTGCCTCTGCCTGGAGAATGTTTTATTCGTCAATGCGCGTAAAGCGTATGATATGTCGGCGTTCCCGTTTGGCCGGCCGCCCTTGACCTCGGGGGCGCAGGCTTGCCGCAGCCTGGCGTTGAGCGGCGTTTTGTTCTCTTTGCCGGATACTTTCGCCGGTTTCCTGATAAAGCTGCCCGGCCTGTTTGGCGGCACCACGCCGTTTGGACAACTGTTGCACCTGCAGCGTTTTATTGTCATACCCCTGCTGTACTTGCAGCAGATCACCGGTGCGTACGGGATGGCCGGGTTTTATCCGTTCCCCGTTACAATGCACTTTGCCGCCCCGTACGGCTTTGTTGGCAACGGCCCGTGTCTTATAAAAGCGCGCTGCCCATAGCCATTTGTCGATGCGGATTTTTGGTGATGATTCCATGCAGCATTGAGCCTGTCAGGTATTCTTGATGGCGCGGTAGCCGATGTCGGTGCGGTAGTAGACGTTATTCCAGTGGATTTTTCCGACCGTTTCGTAGGCACGTTGTTGCGCTTCGCCAATGGTTTTCCCCAGTGCGGTAACGCATAGTACGCGTCCGCCGTTTGTCATGGTTTTTCCATTGGTCTCTTTTGTGCCGGCATGAAACACCTTCAGTTCGGCAAGATCGTCAGGCAAGCCGTTGATAATGTCCCCTTTGTTGTAGTTGCCGGGGTAGCCTCCTGCGGCCATGACGACTCCCAGTGCCGGATGGGGATCCCATTCCGCCGTAATATTTTGCAGCTGGCTGTCCAGGGCTCTGTTGCACAGTTCAACCAGATCGGATTTTAGCCGCATCATGATCGGCTGAGTTTCGGGATCACCAAACCGGCAGTTGTATTCCAGCACCTTCGGTATACCATCCGCAGCGATCATCAATCCGGCATAAAGGAAACCGGTATAAGGGGTGCCCTCCGCGGCCAGTCCCCGAACGGTGGGGTAGATGACTTGTTCCATGATGTGCTCATGGAGTTGTGAAGTGATAATCGGTGCGGGAGAGTAGGCGCCCATGCCACCGGTATTGGGGCCCTTGTCTCCGTTGTCTCTGGGTTTATGATCTTGCGAGGTGGCAAGCGGCAATACATGTTCTCCGTCTACCATGACGATGAAGCTGGCCTCTTCGCCACTGAGAAACTCTTCAATGACCACACAGTGGCCGGCATCACCGAAAGCATTGCCGGCCAGCATGTCATCTACCGCAGCCAAGGCTTCCTGCTCTGTTTGGGCAACGACCACCCCTTTGCCCGCAGCCAGCCCATCAGCCTTGACTACGATGGGGACTCCCTTGCTGTGGATGTAGGCCCGTGCCTGTTCCAGATCGGTGAAACTGGCGTATTCCGCAGTGGGGATGTGGTGCCGGGCAAGAAACTCTTTGGCAAAACGCTTGGAACCTTCCAGCCGGGCCGCGGCCCGGGTTGGACCGAAGCAACGCAACCCTGCTTCGGTAAACGCATCTACCACGCCGATGACCAGTGGTGCCTCGGGGCCGGCGATGGTGAGAGCAATGTTATTTTTATTTGCGAAACGGATAAGGTGGTCGATGTCGGTAACGCCAATGTCGATGTTCTCGACCTTGGATTCCCGCGCGGTTCCGGCGTTTCCAGGGGCAACAAAAATGCGGGTTACATCAGGTGACTGAGCCGCTTTCCAGGCCAAGGCGTGCTCGCGTCCGCCAGAGCCGATTATCAATATATTCATCAATCCTCTGTCTCTCTCAATGCCGAAAATGGCGCATGCCGGTGAACACCATTGCGATACCGTGTTCATCGGCGGCGCTGATGACCTCTTCATCGCGCACGGAACCGCCAGGTTGAATCACTGCGCTGATACCGGCTTCGGCAGCGGCATCGATGCCATCCCGAAACGGGAAGAAGGCGTCCGAGGCCATTACGGAACCCGGAACCTCCAGCCCTTCATCGGCTGCTTTGATGCCGGCGATTTTCGCGCTGTACACACGGCTCATCTGTCCTGCGCCGATACCAATGGTCTGGTTGTCGCGGGCGTAGACGATGGCGTTGGATTTGACATATTTTGCCACTTTCCAGGCAAACAGCAGGTCAGCCATCTGCTCTTGGCTGGGCTGAACGCGGCTGACAACTTTCAGTTCGCTGATATCCACCATGCCCAGGTCTCGTTCCTGAACCAGCAGACCGCCATTGACCCGCTTGTAATCCAGCACTGGCGGGCACTGTTGCTGCCACTCTCCACAGCTCAGTACCCGGACATTTTTCTTTTCGGTGATTATGGCCAGTGCCGCATCGCTTATCTGCGGGGCAATAATTACCTCGACAAACTGGCGGGAGATAATCGTCTCGGCGGTGGCCGCATCCAGCTCCCGGTTGAAGGCGATGATTCCACCAAAAGCCGAAGTGGAGTCGGTTGCGTAGGCGCGTTGGTAGGCGGTTTCAAGATCGTTGGCCAGCGCTACGCCACAGGGATTGGCATGCTTGACGATGACACATGCCGGTGTTTCGAATTGTTTGACGCACTCCAGGGCAGCATCGGTATCCGCAATATTGTTGTATGACAGTGCCTTGCCATGTAGCTGCTTCGCTGTGGCGATACTGCCTTCAGATGACAGGTGCTCGGTATAGAATGCTGCTTGCTGATGGGGGTTTTCTCCGTAGCGCATCTGTTGCGCTCTCTTCAGCTGGAGATTAAAGGTGCGTGGGAATTTTGTTTTCTTCCCATCAGGCTGGATTGCTCCCAAATAGTTGGCAATAGCGCCATCATAACGAGCAGTATGCTCGAATGCCTTGACCGCCAGAGAAAAACGGGTGGCATCGGTTACTGTCTGGTTGTTGTGTCTCATCTCGGTGATGACAGCGTCATAATCACTGCTGTTTACCACTACGGTGACGGCAGCATGGTTTTTGGCAGCAGAACGCAGCATGGCGGGTCCGCCAATGTCGATGTTTTCAATCGCCATTGGCAAATCGCAGCCGGGCCGGGCAACTGTTTTCTGAAAGGGGTAGAGATTGACGACTACCAGATCGATGGGCAGGATGCCGTGCTCATCCATTACCTGATCATCGGTGCCGCGTCGGCCCAGCACTCCTCCGTGGATTTTGGGGTGCAGGGTCTTGACCCGACCAGCCATCATCTCCGGAAAGCCGGTGTAGCCGGAAACCTCAGTCACGATGATATCGTTTTCTGTGAGGAGCCTGGCCGTGCCGCCGGTGGAGAGGATTGCCACCCCCAAATCAGCCAGTTGCCGGACAAAGGAGAGAATACCGCTTTTGTCTGATACGCTGATCAGGGCGCGTTTGATAGGGTGCATGGTTGCTCGCTTTTTGTCCAACCTGGTTTTTCTCCGGGATTCGGGATTTCAGACTAAAGCAGGTCATATTCCCTGAGACGTTTGCGCAGGGTAGCCCTGTTGATGCCAAGATGCTCTGCTGCCTTGGTCTGATTGCCGCCAGTGTGATTCAGTACGATCTCAAGCAAAGGTTTTTCCACCTGTTGTATAACCAAGGCATAGAGATCACCCCCCGGCTGACCATCCAGATCGGTGAAATAGCGGTTAATGGTGAGTTCCATATAATCACCCAGGTTTTTAGGGGGGAGTTCTTCTTGCTTGAAAATAGCGTTCATGCGGCCAACTCCTTATTGATTATCAACTGGTCAAAAAATTCGTGTGTTGCAGCCAGTTGTTGTGTGCTGGTTTCTAATTGATTGACAGCCTGCCGGAAGGCTGCACCGTGAGGCTGGGCCTTGCTGTACCAGCAGATGTGTTTGCGTGCCATGCGTACTCCGGTGTATTTACCATAGAAATGGTAGATTGCTTGCAGATGTTTAAGCAGGATGTCGCGGATTTCGTGCAAGGTCGGGGGGGAAAGGTGTTCCCCGGTTGCCAGATAGTGGTTTATCTCCCGGAAAATCCAGGGGTTGCCTTGTGCTGCCCGACCTATCATGACGGCATCGGCACCGCTGTGCTCCAGTACGAAGCGTGCTTTCTCCGGAGTGGTGATATCACCGTTGGCGGTGACCGGGATGGTAACGTTCTTCTTGATGGCTTTTATGGTGTCATACTCGGCCTGCCCTTTGTAAGCGCAGGCACGGGTGCGGCCATGCACGGCCAGAGCCTGGATGCCGGCAGCCTCGGCGATCCGGGCGATGCGTATGCCGTTGCGGTTGTCTGTGTCCCAGCCGGTGCGGATTTTGACCGTTACCGGAGCCTTTACTGCTGTTACCACGGCGTCAAAGATACGTCCCACCAGCGCCTCATCACGCAAAAGTGCAGAACCGGCCATGACGTTGCAGACTTTTTTGGCGGGACAACCCATGTTGATGTCGATGATTTGTGCGCCGTTGTCCTCATTATAACGGGCCGCTTCGGCCAGCAGTGCAGGATCGGAACCCGCAATTTGTACCACTCTCGGTTCTTGCTCCCCCTCGTGATTGGTCCGGTTCAGGGTTTTTTTACTGCCCCACAGCAGCGAATTGGCGGTGACCATCTCTGATACGGCCATTCCCGCCCCCAACTGCTTGCACAGCTGACGGAACGGGCGATCAGTAACACCGGCCATTGGCGCCAGGAGGGTTTTGTTGGCAATAAAATAGGAGCCTATACGCATCTAGTTAAATCCACAGAAAAACATGCGCCCAAAGCAGCAGTTCAGGCAATTGATAACATTGAACACGGAAAGCAGTTTCCTGATGGGTTACGCCAGGGTGGCTACATGATACTCCTTCGTGACGTAGGCATAAAGTGGCATTATCAATCCGGCCACCATACAGGTCTTGGCTAGGTTAATGTGGCCGGTTCCAGTTTGGCTTCAGTTTAACAGGCTGTTGAAAAACCCTCATGCGGCACGATCCGGCATTGGAATCCGGCTCAAAATGCTCATTTACTCCGTGTAAACTGCGTTTTTTCGCCGGATTCCGCCTTGTCTCGCACTCGCCCGAGGCTTTTTCAACAGCCTGTTAAACGGTTGACTCCGGAGAGTCCTGGTGCAGTTCGGGGCAGATGTGCACTGTTTTGACTGTGTTGGATGAGGTCTGGATAATTTCGATGGGATAACCGGCAATACGCAGGCTCGTGCCCGGTTCCGGGATGGTTTCCAGATATTCGATAATCATTCCGCTCAGGGTTTTGGGTCCGTCAATCGGCAGATTCCATTTCAACAGGCGATTGAGGTCACGGATGGAGGCGCTGCCATCGACCAGGTAGGAACCATCTTTCTGTGGATGGACATCCTTGACAATATAGGACGGATCGGTGGTGAACTCTCCAACGATCTCTTCGAGAATATCCTCCAGTGTGACCAGTCCCAGAATATCACCGTATTCGTCCACCACAAGTCCGATGCGGCGCCGTTTACGCTGAAAGTTGAGCAGTTGAGTATTAAGGGGCGTTCCCTCCGGGATGAAATAGGGTTCCCGGATTGCTTCAATGAAATGCTCCTTGGTCAGTTCATGCTCCAGAAACAGGCGCAAGATGTTACGTGCGTGGACGATTCCTACAATATTGTCTATGACATTGCGATAGACGGGAAGACGGGTGTGCTGGCTGTCGAACAGATGTTTTTTTATCTCGCCCCAGTCCTGCTCCAGGTCGATGCCCGTTACTTCGTTGCGCGGTACCATAATATCTTCCACGCTGGTTTTTTCCATATCCAGGATGCTTACCAGCATCTGCTGGTGCCGACGGGGGATCAGAGCCCCGGCCTCGTTGACCACTGTGCGCAACTCCTCGGCGCTGAGGGCATGCATTGACCTGCTTTCCACGGGGATTCTGAGCAGTTTCAACAGCCCCTTGGTGATCAGGCTGATGATCCATACGATGGGATAAAGCAGTCTTAACAACGGCGCAAGAATGAATGTGGCGGGGAAGGCGAAGCGCTCTGGGTGGAGGGCAGCCAGGGTTTTGGGTGTTACCTCGGCAAAAATCAGCACTACCAGCGTCAACAGTCCGGTGGCAACGGCAATTCCCGCTTCGCCCATTAGCCGCAGCGCAATAATGGTGGCGATGGAGGAAGCCAGGATGTTGACAAAATTGTTGCCCAGCAGGATCAGGCCAATCAGCCGATCCATGCGTTCCAGCAAGCGGCTGGCACGGATTGCTCCGGCGTGTCTGATTTGGACCAGGTGTCGCAGCCGATAACGGTTCAGGCTGATCAGGGCTGTTTCTGAACCGGAGAAAAAGCCGGACAAAACGATAAGAAATGCGAGAACAATGAATAGCAGGCTAAGGGGGATTTCGTCCAAGGAATATCGGCTCCGCTGGTTAGGCCCGTTCTAGTATAAATTCGAGTATCAGTTTGCTGCCAAAGTACCCTATCAGCAGGATCAGCAGTCCTATCAGTGTCCAGTGGATTGCAGAACGTCCCCGCCAGCCGAAGCGCCAGCGGCCCCAGAGCAGTACGGCAAATACCAACCATGCAACGATGGATAACGCGGTCTTGTGAACCAGATGCTGGGCAAAAACATCATCGACAAACAGGACTCCGTTGAACAGCGCCAGACTGAGAAAGGTAAAACCCAGACCAATCATCTGGAACAGCAGCCGCTCCATTGTTTCCAGCGGGGGGAGTGCGCGAATAAAACCACCAGGTTTGCGGTTACGCAGATGACTGTCCTGGATGGCAAGCAGAATTGCTTGAAGCGATGCAATAACCAGCAGGCTGAATGCCAGGATGGAGAGCAGGATATGCGCTTCCAGGCCTGAGGAAGCATTAGCCAGCAGCACAGGTTTGGCCGGTATGAGCAGTTGCAGCAGCAGTGTCGCGGCTGTCAGTGGCAGCAGGGCGATGGCCAGGTTCTCTACCGGTGTGCGCAGTGCGGACAGCAACAGAAGCAAGGCAGCGAGCCAGCTCGCCAGTGATGCAACGTTGAAAAATTCCAGGTTAACACCAGCCGGGGTAAAAACTGCAATGAACAGTGTTATGCCGTGCAGCAGCACACCGGTCAGACCCGCCAGAACAAGAAATCGCCGGTTTGATCCGGACGGATGTAATTGTCCTTTTTTTAGTCCCAGTCCCAAAAGAAAGGCTATCAACAGATAGATTAGAATGGCGAAAATGCCGAAAAAAGTGCTCATTGTTTCCCGATGGCTGTTTCAGAATCGCATAATGGCATATTTATCGGTGATGCGCCAAGCATCGGATTCGCCAGCCGCTTATTTTACCAAACGGCTGATTGACTTGAACTGGGGATGGCGGGCATCCTCCAGCCATTCGAACAGGGTGGACTCTGTGTTGGTGAGGGCAATTCCGTGGTGAGCCAGTCGTGTCATGGCATTGTCGTGATTGGCAGCGGTGCGTGAACAGACCGCATCCTCTATCGTAAAAACCTGATAGCCTCCGGCCAGCAGATCGAATGCTGTTTGCAGCACACAGACATGAGACTCCATTCCGGCGAGCATTATCTGACGGCGTGCAGACCGTTCGATAGCTAGGGGAAAACCGTTGGCGCGAAAACAGGAGAAAGTGGTTTTATCGATTGTCGTTGCCGTTTGTGTGGGGATGGTTGGCTCGGTATCTCCCAACCCTGGCGGGTACTGGCGCGTGGCAATAACGGGAATATCAAGATTTGAAGCAGCTTCAGCCAGGATAGCGGCATTTTTTAATACCCGGGCACGAGCGGCCTGATGCATGGCGGCGCAGAGACGGGTCTGGATATCGATGAGTACCAGGATGCTATTATCCGCCCGGCACAGATCGTGAGAAGGCTTCATCCTGTCTGGTTGTGATGGTTCAGTTCGTCTCTTAGAAGGTAAAATGCTGTAGCTTCGGTGCGTTGATTAGCGCGGGAATCTGAGTAGTAAATAGATATTCATTGGTGAATTTGCTATCATCTTTGCGGGTGACGAGGTGTGTTTCCATAATTGGAAATTCACCTGCGATGGCGACTAAGCGGCCGTTTGGCGCCAGGCTTTGTTGAAAACTTTCCGGCAGTACCGGCAGGGAACCTGTAAGAACAATAACATCGTAGAGGGCATAGCGATCCCAGCCGTTAGAACCGTCCCCCTCTTCCAGTGATATATTGTGGATACCCAGTTTGGTGAGATGCTGTTCTGCACGGCGCTGAAGTTCCGGGATAATCTCGACGCTGTAGACATGTCCTCCCATGTTACCAAGCAGGGCGGTGAGATAGCCACTGCCAGTACCAATCTCCAGAATCTTGTCATCGGCATGTACCTTTGCTGCTTGCAGAATGCGAGCCTCGACTGCGGGCGTCATCATAACCTGCCCATGACCGAGGTCGATGTTTGTCTCGGCATAGGCGAGTTCGCGGAACTGTTCCGGTACAAACAGCTCCCGCGGAATCTGACCGATGAAATCCAGTACCCGCTGATCCAGCACGTTCCAGGTGCGGATTTGCTGTTCGACCATGTTGTTTCGGGCTTGTACATAGTTGAATTCGGTCATTGGCGTACCCTGAAGTGTCTGAAATAATGTCATTAGGGTAAGTTGTTTAAGGGCTGCAGGCAAGAGGGGGGTGGATATGCTAGAATTTCACCCTTCAACTTGGAAACCGTAGTTGACTGCTCCAGTCTCGGATGCTGAGGTGCTGTTATACAAGCCGATAAGTTCGATTTGCTTGTTCGCCTGCCGGGTGAGTTATACTACGGGGAGAATTGCATAGCCGCGTTGCAACTCCTTGAAATAGAACAACTATTCTACGTTGTTACGCGTTGCCCTGCACTGCCGCGGCACACACCTCATGTCGCCCGGCTGCGGTTTCCAGGTTCAAACAGATGAACAAGCCGGGGGTGCCCTGTTTGGCAGGGCTGAGAAATACCCTTAGCAGGCTGTTGAAAACAGCCTCGGGCGAGTGCGAGACAAGGCGGAATCCGGCGAAAAAGCGCAGTTTACACGGAGTAAATGAGCATTTTGAGCCGGATTCCAACGCCGAATCGTGCCGCATGAGGGTTCTTCAACAGCCTGCTAGAACCTGAACCGGGTAATGCCAGCGCAGGGAGGCGAGAATTTCCGCTTTTCCTGTACTCCTGCTACATCCCTTAGATTTAAGAGACCGATACATGAGCGCACTTCCAGAACAATATTTAAGTGACACCGCCAAGGTTGATAATGGCTCAATTCAACCTTTTCCCAACTCCCGCAAAGTATATGTACAGGGTTCCCGGGCGGATATCCGGGTACCCATGCGTGAAATTATCTTAACGGACACGCTCACTGAATCAGGAGCGGAGCACAATCTGCCGCTTGCTGTTTATGATACTTCCGGTTCCTATACCGATCCGGAGGTGGAGATCGATATCCGCAAGGGAGTGCCCGATGTGCGTAGCGCCTGGGTGGAGGAGCGTAGCGATACAGAACGCCTGCCGGAGCAGACCTCCGAATATGGTCGTCAGCGTGCGGCTGACCAGAAACTGGATACGCTGCGCTTCGCCCACTACAGCCACAGGCCGCGCCGCGCCCTTTCCGGGCGGAATGTTACCCAGATGCACTATGCACGCCAGGGCATCATCACACCCGAAATGGAGTATGTGGCGATTCGTGAGAATCTACGCCTGGAACTCTATCACGAGCAGCTGGCCAGTCAGCACCGGGGAAACTCATGGGGTGCCGCTCTGCCAGCGAATATCACCCCGGAATTTGTTCGTGACGAGATAGCCCGGGGCCGGGCTATCATCCCCGCTAACATTAATCACCCTGAACTGGAACCGATGATCATCGGGCGCAACTTTCTGGTGAAGATCAATGGCAACCTGGGCAATTCTGCGCTTGCCTCCAGCATCGAGGAGGAAGTGGCCAAGATGACTTGGGGGATCCGCTGGGGTTCAGATACTATTATGGATCTCTCCACCGGTAAGAATATCCATGAGACGCGGGAGTGGATTATTCGTAACTCACCGGTTCCTATCGGCACTGTCCCCATCTATCAGGCATTGGAAAAGGTCAGTGGCAAGGCCGAGGATCTGAGCTGGGAGATCTACCGTGATACCCTGATTGAGCAGGCGGAGCAGGGGGTAGACTATTTTACTATTCACGCTGGCGTGCTGTTGCGGCATGTTCCGCTTACCGCCAAGCGGGTCACCGGTATCGTATCACGCGGCGGCTCCATTCTGGCCAAATGGTGCCTGGCCCATCACCAGGAGAATTTTCTCTATACTCATTTTGAAGAGATCTGCGAGATTATGAAAGCCTATGATGTCTCCTTTTCGCTGGGTGACGGCCTGCGCCCCGGCTGTATTGCCGATGCCAACGATGCGGCACAGTTCGGCGAGCTGGAGGTTTTGGGTGAACTGACCAAAATTGCCTGGAAGCATGAGGTGCAGACCATTATTGAGGGACCGGGCCATGTGCCGATGCATCTAATCAAGGAGAATATGGATAAACAGCTTGAGTGTTGTGATGAGGCTCCGTTCTATACACTCGGTCCGCTTACTACCGATATTGCCCCCGGTTATGACCATATTACCTCCGGCATCGGGGCGGCAATGATTGGCTGGTATGGCTGTGCCATGCTTTGCTATGTCACCCCCAAGGAGCATCTGGGACTGCCCAACCGGGATGATGTCAAGGAGGGGATCATCGCCTACAAGATCGCGGCCCACGCAGCCGATCTGGCCAAGGGTCACCCGGGTGCGCAGATCCGGGATGATGCAATGTCCAAGGCCCGGTTTGAGTTTCGCTGGGAGGATCAGTTCGCCATTGGCCTGGATCCGGATCGAGCCCGCGAGTACCATGATGAAACCATGCCCAAGGAGGCCCACAAGGTGGCTCACTTCTGCTCCATGTGTGGTCCCAGCTTCTGTTCGATGAAGATCACCCAGGAGGTTCGTGACTACGCAAAACGTCAGGGGTTGTCCGAGCAGGAAGCGTTGCACAAGGGAATGGAGGAGAAATCGGTTGAGTTTGTAAAACAGGGCGGCAATATCTATCCAAAAGCATAGCTGTCCAATGAAAAGATAGATTGATGTGTAGTAGTTCAGATTTGATCTGACAGTTACCGGTTTGATAGGGATGACTGTCAGCTCAAATTCAAGCCACGAACTTTGTACTGGTCAAGTCACACCGGACACTTTTTTCAGAGAATTTCCAAGTAGTTTGGGTATAATATCTTATGCAAGCCGCTACATCTTTTTTCATATGCTCACGGGTTGGTTGAGCAATTGTGAACGACCACCGGCTAAAAGCCGGTGGCTTCAAGTTATGACTGAAAGCCGGTCATTTCGCCTAAAGGTGATTTACAGCACACTAAAATCATCGTCAGATTCACCTGGCTTCTGCTTCTTTAGGTACTCCTTCCATACTTCGTCTGCCACGTTACCATTGGATGCCACCCAATATCCCCTCGCCCAAAAATGCTGACCCCGGTATCGCTTCCTCAGCGACGAATACTCCGACAACAGCTTGTGCGAACTCTTTCCTTTGAGAAACTGAACCGCCCTGAAACCGATATGCTCGGAGAAATACCTATGTTCTGTATCTTCCAGCTTCTGATTTCCCGCCTGATGGCCTTTGCCGAAGATGGACTGATGGCCGGAAAGTAGCTTCCTGATGACATTCGATTCCAGAGCTTATACAGATTCCCTTTCAGATTCTGCTCAAAATCCTCAATCGTTTGCCCATCAATCCCGGCAGAATTTTTGTTTGCCTTGACTTGCTTGCAGGCTTGCCAGACAAGTTGCCTGGAAATATCAAACGATCTTGCCATCTCCCATGACTCCTCCCAATCCGGTTGGTCGCACTCAATGACTGAATAAACTCAACCCCTTCGCTCCACCACCCATTACAGGTGCTTCATCACTACTACGGGCTGATCCGCCCCTGTGCTCTGCATCGGAGAATAGCCTCTCAGGGGCTGCCTGATTGGCCGGTTCCTTAACATCAGAACGACGACAGGTTCCCAAGTTCCATATGCAGGCCTGCTCAATACTCACGCCACCTTCACGCCAGCTCTTTACTGGAGAAACCCAAGGGCGATTTGAACCCCATCCCCGAAAACAGAGTCCGAAGGGCCTATCCTTCATCCTGCATATAGCATGTGAAATCCCTCCTCCTGAGGAATGTCACTTCTTGGCACACCGATGCACATGATCCTCACTCACTACTCCTTTGAGAATCTCAATCTCAAATGCTTGACAGGTCTGGCGAATCAGCTCGCGCACCTTCAAACCCACATAACCCTTGAGAACCTGTGAATCTTGTTATTTAACAATAATTTTAATATGTTATAGTTTTTGAATGGACGCTAGTACTCCGTCAAGGTGATAAATCAGGATACAGTTGGCCTGTCAGCGTTCAGGGCAAGGCGCGCCTCGCAGCGAATGGCCATCGCCCTTTGCAAGAGGCGCAACGCCGCCATGGGCGCTGACAGGCCAACCCTTCGGG
>JAJRUV010000148.1 GCA_024277595.1 Gammaproteobacteria bacterium | reverse complement strand
GCAAGCAAGCCTGCTTTTGACCACGCTGACCGGCCTCGGAGCCTGCGGTGTGGAAAGCAGTGGATCGTTGGCTGGTTGGTTATCCGGTGTGGGTGAGTTTGGCGGGGATGTGTTGGGCTAGGAGTCTGTCGGATTTGGGAATAATCTGCTGCGCTGATGGGAGAGCGGCCAAAATATCCCCGGTTTTTCGTTAAATAGCCCCACTATTTTCCTCAAAACCGGAAATATTTTGACTCGATCTCCCACCAGCTCGCTACGATTACCCAAACCCGACAGACTCCTAGACGCATGAACTGTTTGCAAACTTCACTTTACTGCTGGTTTTTGTTCCTGTGGCTAGCGTTATTCCGGGTAGTATTATTCATGGTGAAAACCTGGTCGAGCAAGGAGGGGTGATGCTCACTCGAACAAAAGAGCCCCGCGTGGATAAAGCGTGTCGGGTAAAGGTTTGGGATGTTCCGGTAAGGCTGTTCCACTGGATTCTGGTTAGCTGCTTTATTACCGCATGGCTTACTCTTGATAACCGTTATCTGGATATTCATGTATTTGCTGGCTATGTCATGGGAGGGCTGATTGTGTTCCGCATTCTGTGGGGCATCGTGGGCGATTCTTATGCCCGCTTTCGTGACTTTGCTTTTGGCTGGCGAGAGGCATGGAACTACATGACGATGGTGCTAAAACGATGGCCGACCCGTTATCTGGGACACAATCCTGCCGGAAGTTGGGCCATTTATCTGCTGCTGGGTTTAGGGTTGCTGATCACAATCACAGGTCTGCTTGGCATGGGTGGGGAGGAGAGGCAGGGTCCACTTGCCGGGTTGCTGAACTATCCCCAGGGAGAATCCGTGATTTATCTTCATGAGGTGCTTTCGTGGGTGATGTTAGGAACTGTAGCGGTCCATCTGACAGGTGTGGCCACAGAGAGTATTCTTCACCGGGAAAATCTGGTTGGCTCGATGATCACGGGTTATAAGAAAGCTGCGCAAGGTACGATTTCTGCTCCACCCAGGAGGCTGGTTGGTACTCTTATGTTAGTAGTGATTGTCGCCGCTGGATTCAGTTGGTTCTATGGCTATCTGATAGAAACGCCTGAGCAACCCTACAGGCCTTTTACTGGCCGCCAGCTTCCTGATAATGCACTCTGGCGGGAGGAGTGTGGCGCATGTCACCTCGCCTTCCACCCCAGCCTGCTACCAGTCCGCTCCTGGAAAGCCATGATGGAAGACCAGTCATCACATTTTGATGAGGATCTTTTTCTGGAACAAGAGGCCATAGATAAAATTGAAACCTTTCTGGCAGAAAACGCTGCTGAGCAAGCATTGACCGAGGCGGCCTGGAAGATAAATCGAAATATCCCCAAAACGGAAACCCCACTGCGAATTACGGAGACTCAATACTGGATAGACAAGCACAAGCAGATCTCCGATGAAATATGGAGAGATCCTAAAGTGAATGACAATGTAAATTGTGCAGCCTGCCATCTGGATGCTGAGGCCGGGACCTTCGAAGATGCCGCCATGCGTATCCCGGCAGGTGCCGGCAAATCATCAACAGGCATAATCAAGGGTATTTATGAAAAAATTACCTGCATATTCAGCTTTAATTCATCTCCCTCCAGTATATTCACAAACAAAAGTTAATGGAAACATTAAGGTCCTAGTTGCAAATAAATGTGAGGTTAACATGAAAAGAAAACTGATTTTTGTTACAGCGATTATGGTTGCAATACCCTTGTATGCGCAGGCTGATGCAGTATCTGAATTGCAAGCCAAATACCAAACACAAAGCGCAGGACCTTTCAGCGCCAAGGCAGGAGAGGCGCTGTGGAACAAGAAATTTATAGATGCCAGGAGTGGGAAGGAGCGCAACTGCACAGTGTGTCACACTACTGATCTGACCAAGGCTGGAAAGCATGTGCGTACCGGAAAGGTCATTGAACCCTTGGCACCATCAGCAAATCCAAAACGGCTTGCGAATGTTGAAAAAATTGAGAAATGGTTTGTCCGCAATTGCAAATGGACGTTGGGACGGGCGTGCTCAGCCCAGGAAAAAGGTGATGTGCTTGCCTTTCTCAAGAACCTTTAAACGAATGAATTATTAAACCAGGACATATAATTATGAAACGCAAGACATTAGCATTATCTCTGTTGTTATCGGCAGCCATGATAGGCATGAGTGGAACAGTATTCAGCGATGACGATAATAAAAAAGGGGGCTTTCTTGGCAACTGGTTTGGCGGAAATAAACCGGGTGTGGCAGCCATTGACAATCCGCAGTACCTGGAAGAGTGTGGCAGCTGCCATTTTTCTTATCAACCCGGTCTCCTGCCAGCACGTTCCTGGAAAAAAATAATGGCAGGGCTTGATGATCATTTTGGGGAGAATGCGGAGCTACCAGCTGAGGACGCCAAAGTGTTCGAAAACTATCTGACGAAAAATGCGGCTGATCATTCCAGTTACAAACGTTCACAGAAAATCATGAAGTATATGCAGCCTGGCGATACTCCTTTACGTATCAGCAAAACACGCTATTTCCTGAAGGAGCATGATGAGCTGTCCCGAAAAATGGTGCAGGATAATTCCGAGGTGGGATCATTCAGCAAGTGTGAAGCCTGTCATACTCAGGCCGCTAAAGGTTCTTTTGAAGAAAATGAAATCCGGATACCTGGCTTTGGCCGATGGGAGGATGATTGAGGTCAATCATCATATCCTGAAAGAAACTGCCCGATTTTTCAATACACGGCGGACAGCCTTTTGCGTATCCGCCTGACTGGGTTACCACGGCTCTTCGTAACAAACAGCCACCTCAGAAACAGTGCTGTTTGGCCGGGAAGGAACCTGATTTAACAGCCTCAATATAGCGCCGCACAGCGCTGGCTATGTCGCCAGAAACAGCCTCTTGCTCATTGGTAAAATCGCGCGAAAATTTTGGTCTCTTGCCAGGGGTAATGCCCAACATATCGTAAAGCACCAGCACCTGTGCATCACAATCCGGCCCGGCACCGATACCGATCACAGGAACAGACGCCCTGTGACTGATCTCTGCACCAAGCGCTGCGGGAACACACTCCAGCAGCAGTATATCTGCCCCGGCCTCCTGCAACGCCAAAGCGTCATCACGAATCTGGCTGGCTGACTTTGCATCATGTCCCTGCACTTTATAACCACCTAGCTTGTGTACTGACTGGGGTAGCAACCCAAGATGAGCGCATACGGGGATACCATGCGCCGCCAAACGGCGCACTGTCTCCAACTGCATCGCACCACCCTCCAGCTTGACCATCTGCACACCGCCCTCTTTCATCAGCCGTCCAGCATTCAACAGGGCTTGCAACGGATCCGCATCTGCCATAAACGGCATATCGGCCATCAACAACGCCCGCTGGCTGCCACGGGCTACGCAACGACTATGATAGATCATCTCATCCAGAGTCACCGGCAGAGTACTATCCTGGCCCTGTATCACCATCCCCAGTGAATCACCTATCAGCAGAACCTCCACCCCCGCACCATCCAGCAAGGCAGCAAAGCTGCTGTCATAGGCAGTCAGGCAGGTGATCTTCTCGCCATCTTTTTTCATCGCCTGCAGCGCAGGAAGAGTGATGCGGCTCATACGCCTCCCTGAAGCTCCAGCGGCAACGGGTTGAAATAGTGTCGGCCGCCGCGGGTCTCCCGGATCTGCTCCAGCAACCGGACATAATCTTGTTCGTTATCAACCAGATCAATCTCGGTGGCGTTTACAATCAACACCGGCGCAGCGGCATAGTTGTGAAATAGCCGGGCATAGGCTTCAGACAGGCGCTGCAGATAGGCTAAATTGATATGCCGCTCGTAGTCTCGTCCTCTTTTTTTAATCCGTTTCATCAGAACATCCGCTGGCGCCTGCAGGTAGATCACCAGATCTGGAACTGGCGCCTCCAATGTAAGCTGCTCATAGATCTGCTCGTATAACCGCAATTCATTGACATTCAGCGTTGCTTCGGCAAACAACCGATCTTTTTCCAGCAGATAATCCGCCACCCGAACCGGACTGAAAAGCTCTGCCTGACTCAGATCCTGCGTCTGCCGGGAGCGCTGCATCAGAAAATAGAGCTGTGTTGGCAACGCTGCGCCGTGTGGATCCCGATAAAAACGCTCCAGAAAGGGGTTCTCTCCCGCACCTTCGAGCAACAACTCGCAATTAAAGCTCTTACCAATACGCCGGGCAAGACTGGTCTTGCCAACCCCGATAGGCCCCTCTACAACAATAAAACGGTGTGGATTGTTCATTGACAGGTAAATGACAAAATTAAATAAAGTTCCATTATATCCTGAAGCACAGCTAGCAGGCTGTTGAAAAACCATCATGCAGCACGATCCGGCGTTGGAATCCGGCTCAAAATGCTCATTTACTCCGTGTAAACTGCGCTTTTTCGCCGGATTCCGCCTTGTCTCGCACTCGCCCGAGGCTTTTTCAACAG
>JAJRUV010000147.1 GCA_024277595.1 Gammaproteobacteria bacterium | reverse complement strand
TGATACTGAATCTTGTAAACTGTGTGACTACCGTAGCGATATTCCATACCTTACCACCTTCAATAGTGCCAGCGGCCAGTATCGCAGATAAATCTGACCGCCTAAAGGCGGTGGTTTTAACCTTTAATCGAGACGAATAAATGCTTATAAATCAATTGCTTTAAAAATCCTGTCTATGATGTTATGTTAACCTGCTGATAGGTAAACTGTTGGTTTTAACCTGCCTGTTCATCTGCTGGGCGAATCACGTTACAACGTGAATTGCATGTTTGCAAGAGTGCGCGGTTGCCTCTTGCTCTCTACCCTCGCAAGCTACAAGGAGACGGAGATTGAATCTAATATTAAAGATACTTGACTTTATCCTTATGTTTGCCAGTTGCAGAATTCGCTGCTGGCGAATACCTGCGGCAATATTTATCGCCTTAGCCATATCAACATAAATAGTGAATCGAATACCCCTCTATCTACTCGCCGTCTGCTTGCTAATTCTTCCTGTTTCTTTATTAGCGGTTGAAGAGCTAACCCTGGTGCAGCTTGTGCGGCGCACACTTGATAATTATCCTGATCTGAAACTGGCGGATCTGGATGTGGAGCATGCTCGTCAGGAGTTGCCGCAGGTGGAGAGCCAGACCGGTTTTGTACTGGGAGGGAAGAGTGGTTACTCCCGGGATCTTTCCTTTATCGGCACTCCGAGTGACAATTTCACCCTGTCGGGGGAGCTGAACCGGATACTGGAAACGGGTGAACGTATCGGGTTTTCCACATCATACCGGCGCGAGGACAATTCCGGTGGCTCTTTTTTCCCTGGTTATCCTAATCCTGCCAACAATATCAATATCGATATGAACTACCGCAAACCGTTTTGGCGTGGCAATGGGAATCCGGAATTCAATCAGGGGTTGATCATTGCCAGGACGCAGGTGGATATTGCGCAAGCTAACCGCAGGGAGCAACAGGAACAGTTGTCATTGCAGGTAATCGACCTGTTTTATTCTGCACTGTTTACCCAATACCGGATTGCCAACAGTCAACGAGCCATTGATCGCGCTCGGCGGCTTGAAAAATTTATTGATAAAAAGACGGATTTGGGTCTGGCGGAAGAGAAGGACCGTCTTCAGAGTAAAGCCCGGATTCGCGCCGAGCAGGCCTCTTATAATTCGCTTCAGCTGACCTGGAAGCAACAGCTTATAGCGCTTAATCGCCTTATTGGAGAGCCTTGGAATAATGAAATCAGCTTGCATTCTCCGCTTGAAAAACCCTCCCTGTCGGCAGCCGATATTGATGGTTTTTTCACTGAAGCTGATGCCTGGAGTCCCGTTTTGAGTAGAGAACGGGGGCGTTTGGATATTGCTCAGGCAGTGATCGAGCGGCAACGGAATGCACGCAAGGATACACTGGATCTGGTTGTTTCTGCCGGGGTACGTAATCTGGCGGGTGATACTGGCAGAGGCTCGGTAAACAAATCAGATTGGGCGGGTGGTATCAACATAGAGTACCAACGAGAACTCGATCGCAGGGGATTTGATGCCGCGCTCTATCAAGCGCAGCTGGAGCGGGACAGAGTGCTACAGGAGATGAAAAATGTACGCTACCAGCTGCGTTATCAAATCTCCAGCCTGGTGGCTGAGATCATGGAGAACCGGAAAACGGTGGAAAGTTACCAACAACGCCTTGCGAGTGAAACCGCCAAGTACCGCGAATCAGAACGGCTCTATCAGACGGCACGTCTTGAGACCAATTTATTGATACAGCACGAGGCGGAGCTGCAGGCAGCCGAGCTGGCACTGCAGCAGCAACGGGTGGAGCTGTTGAAAAGATACGCTAATCTGGCCCTGTTGCGCGGCAAGTTGTACCAATGACAAATCTGATCCGCTTTTTTGTCCAGCGCGGCCTGCTGGTCAACCTGATCTCAATTGGGATCATGTTGCTGGGGCTGTTTGCTGCTTATGAAATAAACCGGGAGGCGTTTCCCAACGTCAATCTTGATCAGATTCAGATCGGGGTAACCTATCCCGGCGCCACGCCGGAAGAGGTAGAGCGACTGGTGATCACGCCGATTGAGCAGGAGATCAAGGCGCTGAACGGGATTGATAAAATGATCTCGGTCTCTTTTCCCGGTTCGGGAACCATCACGCTGGATCTGGATCCCGATGCCAGCAACCGCGACCGTATCACCAGTGATGTGCAGCTGGCCGTGGATCGTGCCCAACTTCCGGATGACCTGCCGCGCCAACCCTACGTTCTGGAGATCGACGGCACCGTGTTTCCGGTGATCCGTCTGGCTATTTCGGCCCCTCTCTCCCCCGTGGAGTTGAAGCGGCTGGGTGATCAGGTTGAACAGGATCTGCTCAATCTGGATGGGGTGGCGATGGTGCAGACACCGAGTGATCGCAAGGCCGAGCTGCGCATCGTAGTCGATCCCGAGAAGATGCATCGGCAGCGCGTCTCCATTGCTGAGGTCAGCGAACTGCTGCGCAACTGGAACATCAATGCGCCGATTGGTGAACTGGATACGGATGACGGCCAGAAGGCGCTGCGCGTGGTGGGGGAATTCAAGAGCAGTGAGGACGTGGCCAGCCTTGTTTTGCGTGCAACTGATCGGGGTAATACGGTCCGCCTGGGTGATATTGCCACTGTCGAAGAGACCCTGGCTGATGCGCATACCCTGTACAACGTGAGTGGCGAGACCGCAATCAGCATGATCGTTCTGAAGAAAACAGATGCGGATATTATCGATGTTGTTGACACCCTGCGCGCCTATTTGAAACAGGTTCCGGTGATCTATGGCGAACAGGTTCACATCGAGACCTTTGAGGATTTTTCACGCTTCACCCGCATGCGCCTGGGTGTTTTGACCAACAATGGTGCAGCGGGCATCGTGCTGGTGTTTTTGTCACTGTTTCTGTTCCTGCGGCCCTCCGTTGCCATCACCACCACGTGGGGACTGCCGATTATTTTTTTTGGCGGTCTGTATATCCTTTATGTATCCGGAGTTACCCTCAACCTGATCTCCATGCTGGGTTTTATTATGGTGCTGGGAATGATGGTGGATGATGCCATTATCATTGGCGAAAATATCACCTATCATATGGAGAAGGGACTCAAGCCGCTGGATGCTGCGGTCAAAGGGACCATGGAGCTGATTGGCCCGGTAACCACCACTGTGGCCACCACCATTGTTGCCTTTCTACCGATGCTGTTTATGAGCGGAATCATCGGAAAATTTATCGTTGCCATTCCTGTAGTGGTCATTCTGATGCTGTTCCTTTCGCTGCTGGAATCCTTTTTTATTCTTCCCGGTCACGTTGCGCATATTGCCCACCCGCATAAACAGGTCAAGGAGCGCGCCTGGATTGTTGCAATGGAGAACGGTTACGCAAAATTGCTGAAAATTGCTATCAAGCTGCGTTGGCTGACGGTGATTCTTTCTATTGCAATGCTGGCGGGAGCTCTCTGGCTGGCAAAAAATCACATGTCTTTCCAGCTGTTTCCTCCGGCCGGGGTGGATCAATATGTATTGCGCATCACTGCTCCCTCCGGAATCACCCTTGAGCAAATGCAGAAACAGCTGCTGAAAGTCGATCAGAAAGTTCGCGAAAATATCGATCCGGAATATCTCGAGGCCACCCTTATTACCACTGGGCAAATTGCCCTCGATGCAGGTGATCCCCTCACCCAGCGTGGCTCCCGTTATGGGCAGATCCGGGTGCTCTATACGCCAGCGGTCTCCCGCCCCGAACATGATGCCATGGAAGATATGCATAGTTTGGCAAAAGTTGTTCCGCTACTTTTTCCTGATCTGAAAATTGCCTTTACCGAGATCAAGGGTGGTCCGCCCACCGGCCGTCCCCTTGAAGTGGAGATTAGCAGCAACGATAGCGTCATCGGTGAAACTGCGGCCCGGAATCTGATGGTGTTTCTGGAGCAGGTGGAGGGTGTGACTTCGGTGGAGAGTGGTCTGCAACGAGGCGATGATGAGCTGCACTTTGTTCTGGATCGAACCCTGGCTGCCTATGCCGGAGTCAATCTGGCCACAGCGGCAAATCATCTCCGGGCGGCCGTGGATGGCCTGGTGGTCTCCACCCTGCGCCGGGGTACCGAGGAGATTGATGTTACCATCCATTTTCCGGATTACGGAAAAAAACAGCTGGAACAGATCAACAAACTGGAGATTCCGAATATGCATGGCGGGTTGGTGCCGCTGGCAAAAATCGCTCGTTTTGAGGAGTATCCCGGCTACTCTACTATTCGCCACAAGGCGGGAATACGGGTTGTTACGGTAACAGCAAATATCGATACCGATCAGCTTACCAGCATGGAGGTCAATCAGCTGGTGAAGGAAAGTGAGTCCCAATGGCTGGGTGAAGAGAACGGCAGGGTGACGGTCAATTATGGCGGCGAGGAGGAAAAAAACCAGGAATCAGTCCGCGATCTGATGTTCTCGTTTGTGTTTGCCATTATCGGGATCTTTTTCATTCTTGCTATCCAGTTCAACAGTCTGGGTTATCCGCTGATTGTACTGCTGGCAATACCTTTTGGTACCATTGGAATCATCATCAGCTTTTATCTGCATGACCTGTTCTGGAAACCCATGCCGCTCTCCTTTTTTGCCTTGATGGGAATGGTGGCATTGTCTGGCGTGGTGGTAAACAGCGCGCTGGTTTTGCTGGTATTTGTACAACGAGCCATCGAACAGGGAGTAGCCTGGCGCGATGCGATCATCCTGGCCGGCAGACGCCGTTTGCGAGCAGTCATACTGACCGCAGCAACCACGGTATTGGGACTGTTGCCGACCGCCTATGGCTGGGGGGGGATGGATCCGTTTGTCTCTCCCATGGCGCTTGCTCTCTCTTCCGGGCTGGCATTTGCAACCATCATCACGCTGCTTGCCATACCGGCTATCCTGGCAGTCTCTTTTGACCTGAGGCAACTGTTCCGTATGTTGTTCTGCAAAAAAACAAACACCTGATGAATCTATTGTTGCAAGGAATGAAAAATTTTATCTGGCGTGATCCACTAGAGCAGCGTGGTTCGTTAAACAAATATGCTGTCTTGCTGCTACGTATATTTCATGCGCTGGGCCGGGACATCATGCATGGGCAGTTGGCTCTGCGGGCATCGAGCCTTTCCTATACGACACTGCTTTCATTGATTCCCATGCTGGCAGTAAGTTTTTCCGTGCTGCAAGCATTTGGCGTTTATAACCAGCTTGAGCCGCTATTGTTGCAGTTTCTTGAACCACTCGGCCCCAAGGGTGTTGAGATTGGTAATAACATTATTGCTTTCGTAGAAAACATGAAGGTGGGGGTGCTGGGATCAGTTGGGCTGGCCATGCTTTTTTACACCGTAATCAGCTTGGTCAACAAAATAGAAAAGTCGTTTAACTATACCTGGCGCGTGGAAGAGAACCGCAGTTTTGGCCGACGTTTCAGTGATTATTTGAGTGTTATTCTAATTGGTCCGGTGCTAATGTTTTCAGCTGTCGGATTGAGTGCTTCATTGATGAGCACAACCTTGGTGCAACAACTCATCACCATTGAGCCGTTTGGGAGCGCCCTTTATATTGCGGGAAAAGTAGTCCCCAAGCTACTAATCATACTGGCATTTGCTTTCATTTATGTATTCATTCCAAACACCAGGGTAAAGCTGAGTGCTGCTTTAGGTGGTGCGCTGCTTGCCAGTATTCTATGGCAGATTGCAGGCTGGGGATTTGCTTCATTCGTTGCATCATCAACAAAATATGCAGCGATTTATTCCAGCTTTGCTATATTGATCACCTTTCTGATCTGGCTCTATCTGAACTGGCTGATTGTCCTAGTCGGGGCGCAAACAGCTTATTATCTCCAGAATCCGGGTTCTGTTCGAGAGAAGATTGCTGTCAATGAAATGAGCGGGGAGTTCAATGAGAAGCTTGCTTTGCTGATTATATCGCTTATTGCGGAGCACTTTTATTATCACAAAGCACAATGGAGCACAGAGAGTCTTTCAGAAGCTCTGAATATTCCGGAAGAGCGTGTCCAGAAACTGCTGGGGTTATTGGAAGAACATCGTTTGATAGTTGCCAGCAATGAGAGCCCGCCTACCTGGCTACTGGCAAGAGATATGGAAACTATTCGGCTCGATGAAATAATATGTTTTCTGCGCAGGGCTGGAGATTCGGGCCAGGATAGCCACCTGAACACGCCCGTTGTGCAGAAAGTGCAAGACACCATTGAAGAGATGAATAATTTTCTGGAAAAATATCTTGCTCAGAAAAGCATTAAAGAACTGGTGGTTTCCAGCCGTTATAAAAAAAATGAAGATGTATCAGATCCAGTTGGCTAATATTTACCTGAAATTGTTTTATGTGGGTAATTCGCTGCCGAGAGATTAAAATCCCCCTCTTTTTGGGAAAAAGGCTTACTATTTAATTGAAATAAAAAAAACGCCGGTTATAATCAACCAAGGTAGAGGCATTTAGAATTTTTTTACAAAATGGGTAATAAAAGCAATGGTAAACAAAAAGACAACTTCCAGAAAGCGGGCCGAAAATCTACTCGTCACCGTCAAAAAACTGCTGGAAAAAACACCAGCAAATAAAGAACAAGCTTCGGAAATTAGTAAGTTGGCTAAGTCTCTGACAGTGTTTGAGCGCTTGGAAGTATCAGTAGCCAAGGCGCAGGATAAAGCCGATGCTGCCAAGGCAAAAGTAAAGGTTGCCGCTGAAAAATTCAAGGCAAAGAAAACTCCGGCGGCCAAGCGAGCTGTTGAGAAGGCGCGAATAACTGCATCATCGGCCACATCCTCACTGGCGGCAGCAAAGCTTAAAGCGCGTGAAAAATCTACTGAGATAAAAGAGGGTATAGCTGCTGTAGTCCAGGCAGAAAAGAAAGAGATCGCTAAAAACAAGGCGGTAGCAACTTTTGTTGCCCGGTGGGAAACACGCTATGATCGTATGTCTGCTCGCAAGGCCAGAAAAAAAGCGGCCCGTCAAAAGGCTGGTTTGCGCAAGAAACGGAGTGTGGCGACTGCCAAAACTGCTGTGGTAGATAGCACACCGATAAAGGCCAAAACTGCTGTAAGAGGAAAAATCTCGCAGACAGCAACTGCAAAGGTGACGGCGGCTAAAATCACGAGATCCAAGACGCCAGGGGCTGCCACGAAAACCAGGACTTCGCGTGCTGTAAAAACCAGGAAGAAAGCGAGAGCTGCCCGATAGGCGGATTGATATAGAACCAGCAAACCGCCTGTTGGTTGCGGCAGGCGGTTTTTTATCGTTGGGGAGGGAGAATGTTGCAGGCAGAGATAACAATATATGATGATCAACGAAGTCTCGGCGTTGCCGCTGCCGGGCGCTGGCTCGGTTTATGTGAGGAATCCATTGCTGAGCGGGGAGCCTTCCACGTAGCGCTGGCCGGGGGTTCGACCCCTCGCCAACTCTATCAGCTTCTTTCCCGGGCTGAAATGTCACCCAAGGTGGATTGGCAGCATGTTTATATCTATTTCGGTGATGAACGTTCTGTTCCTTGCGATCACCCCGACAGCAACTTCAGGATGGCAACAGAGGCATTACTGGATCACGTTCCAATTCCTAGGTCCAATATTTGCCGGGTAGAGACGGAGCGGGGAGATATGGTGGAGGTGGCATCTCGTTATGACAGTGCGTTGATGGAGATGCTGCCCAAAGCCGATGGTGGTATTCCGCAGTTTGACCTTATTTTGCTCGGTATCGGGCCTGATGGTCATACTGCATCATTGTTCCCCGGCACAGACATTCTGCAACAGCAGAAGCGCTTTTTTGATGCGGTCTATGTCAAGCAGAAAGCCACTTGGAGAGCCAGCATCACTTTTCCGATCATCAATCATGCACGTCATGTCCTGTTTCTGGTTGCGGGAGTGGATAAGCGGCCTGTCATACAGAAGATTTTTTCTCGCTCTCAACACCCCCCTTTGCTTCCTGTGCAGATGCTGAAGCCTGCTGGTCGGGTTGAAATGTATCTGGATTCGGATGCTGCCGGGGAGTTTAAACCAGATTAGTTTTGTTGCATAACCAGATACCTCGATTATCAGCCGATTGAATTCTGTCTTTGGGGTTTTCGAGGGATTCGTGGTGAATCGTCACTCAGGGTTTTTGATTTTATTGTGTCCTGCACGTAAACTATCCCATGCGCCGATTTGATTCAGCTTGCGGGCGCATAACAAATTCAGCTAAAGAGAGGCACTCCCTGCTTTAGCCCAAGCTGAGCGGGGTTTTTTGTGTCCGCCAATCAAGGTGATGGTGTTTTGGGTGTGCCCTTATTTATAGAGGATCAGTAAAATGGAGCATGATTTCCGATTTAATACCCTGGCGGTGAGGTCTGGACAGCACCGAACCAATGAAGGAGAGCAGGGAGAGCCGATTTTTACTACCTCCAGTTATGTATTTCAGAGTGCAGCGGAGGCCGCCGCGGTATTTTCGGGGCAACAACCGGGAAATATCTATTCACGCTTTACCAATCCGACAGTGCGCACTTTTGAACAGCGTCTGGCGGCTCTGGAGGGCGGGGAGCGTTGCGTGGCCACAGCCTCGGGAATGGCGGCAATTATGAGCAGTTGCATGGCTTTGCTTAATTCCGGTGATCATATGGTTTCGTCACGGGCCATCTTCGGTTCCATTACAGTGTTGTTCAGTGATCATCTGAGCCGGTTCGGTATTGAAACCAGTTATGTTGCACCTTCTGATCTGGATGCATGGGAACGTGCTATTCAGCCTGACACCCGTCTGCTGTTTGTTGAAACACCATCGAACCCCATGGCCGAAATCGCGGATATCACCGCGCTTGCCGAGTTGGCGCATTCCCATGATTGTCTGTTGGTGGTGGACAACTGTTTCTGTACTCCAGCTCTGCAGCTGCCGCTGGCAATGGGTGCGGATATTGTGATTCACTCGGCTACCAAATATATTGATGGTCAGGGGCGGGCTATCGGAGGGGCCGTGATTGGCGGAGAAGAACATCTGGACAAGGTATTTGGCTTTTTGCGGACTGCAGGTCCGTGCATGAGTCCTTTCAACGCCTGGGTTTTTCTCAAAGGGCTGGAGACTTTGCGGCTGCGAATGGATGCACACAGTGCCAGTGCTCTGGAACTGGCTCGCTGGCTGGAACAGCGGTCACAGGTTAAACGTGTTCATTACTCCGGACTTCCTTCCCATCCCCAACACGAACTGGCCAAACGTCAGCAAAAGGCTTTTGGTGGCGTGCTTGCGTTTGAGCTGCAGGGCGGTAAAGAGGCAGCCTGGCATCTTATTGACAGTATAAGAATGATCTCTATTACTGCTAATCTGGGCGATACCAAGAGCACCATCACTCATCCCGCAACCACCACCCATGGACGGTTGACTCCGGAAGTGCGGACCAGCGCGGGTATCAGTGACGGACTGGTGCGTATCGCTGTCGGTCTCGAAGATATATCTGATATAAAGGCCGATGTTGAAACCGGATTTCGAGATTGAACCAGTTTTTTGTGATTGATGTATGGCAGAGCAGGGAAGGGCGGGTAGGGCAACTGTGATATCATACCCAGATTACTTGGAAATGCAGTTTTTTGAGCCCGTCTGAAACCGCAATGCTGCGTTGCAGTTCTTGAAAAGGGCGAGCCATTCTCTGCGAACTGCGCCTTGCCTTGCGGTTTCAGTCAGACTCAACAATCCCATATTTCCAGGTGGTTTGGGTATATTGTCGGATTAATAGCTCACGCTTCAGAGTTCATTGCCTCCCTCTCCCTTAATAGTGTATAGCCAGCTTATAGGAAGGATCTTTAAAACAATTGATTTATAAGCATTTATTTTCGACGGAGAGCAAAGAAAATACCTATGTATATCCTATTGCCGTGGTGCATGATGCTCCACTTTTAATCCATATAACATACTGACTTATAAATATTTAATCCTTAACAGGCTGTTGAAAAAGCCTCATGCGGCACGATCCAGCGTTGGAATCCGGCTCAAAATGCTCATTTGCTCCGTCGCTTTTTCGCCGGATTCCGCCTTGTCTCGCACTCGCCCGAGGCTTTTTCAACAGCCTGTTAAGAACTAACCTATGATAGCCAGTTTGGGTGAGACAGAGGACTTCCGATGGGGATCACAGAAGCTATTGCGCTTTCCATGGGCGTTGCATGGGCCAGTGGCATCAATCTTTATGCGGCTGTTGTTGTGCTCGGTTTTATGGGTTCAACCGGGCATATGGTTTTGCCCCCGGAACTGCAGTTTCTAACCAATCCGCTGGTGCTGGGCGCGGCGGGTATCATGTACTGTATTGAGTTTTTTGCCGATAAGATACCCGGAGTGGACAGCGGCTGGGATGCCATTCATACTTTTGTCCGCATCCCTGCAGGCGCTATGCTGGCAGCCGGAGGGATGGCCGAGATTAGTCCGGCAGCTGAGCTGGCCGGTCTGCTGCTTGGCGGAGGTCTGGCTGCCGCCACACATGCTGCCAAGACAGGTAGCCGGGTTATTATTAACAGCTCACCCGAGCCGGTCAGCAACTGGACCGCATCACTGGGCGAGGATGCCGCCGTGTTTGCCGGATTATGGAGCGCCCTTACCTATCCGTGGGCGTTTCTGGTGCTGTTGTTGTTGTTCATTGTGTTTATGGTCTGGTTGTTACCCCGTATCTGGCAGGGCATAAGGTGGATGTTTTACCGGCTGGCGAGATTATTTGGACGCACCATGAAAGAACCCCGACTGGCATCCAGTGAGCACACAAAAAACCCCGAGATCCACGATTAACCAAAAAGGAAAATCCCACGGCAAAGCCGTGGGATTTTCCTTTTTGGTTAAGAAGGTGCTATATTTCGCCATTAGAAATATCGCAAAAAAATGGACGATGCCGATACAAAACTGGAAACAGGCGTTAAATCAACTCGTGATTTTTCCTGGGGAAGACAGGGTTCTTCTCTCAGCTTGAACACCGGTTACACAGTTTATTGGATACCCTTGCAGAATCATTTACAGTCTCTATAGCGATTCAGAACCTGCTTCAATTCAGCTCGCAGTTCGTCCGCAACGACAGCCCAACTCCTTCCCTGCACACGCGCTTGGATAGTATCGGCATCCCACTCACGTGCCTGTCCTTCCTTGAGTCCACTGGCAAGATCATCCACATCACCGGGGCGGGTCATAATCCCCAACCGGGGACTGTTGACAATCTCAGGCACACCCCCAACCCGCGAAGCTACGACAGGCTTGCCACATGAAAATGCCTCCATCAGGGTATTTGGCCAGCCTTCCGTAATACTGGGCAGAGCCAGCAGATCAGCGGCATTAACCCACCGGGGAATTTCATCGTAGGGCTTGGAGCCAACCAGCAGAACACGATCCGACACTCCAAGCTCATCAACCAGTGCAGCAAGGGTTTGCATCTCATTTCCATCACCGACGACAATGAGCTGTTTTCCGTTGCCGTCAAGCTGCGCAAATGCCCGCACCAGCACATCGACTCCCTTGACTGGCTCAAGTCTTGCCACACACAGGGTGATATGATGCCCTTTTTTCAACCCCAGCATCTCCCGCATTTCATTTTTGTCTTGCGGATAAAACCGCTCTTCCTCAATACCGTTGGGGATCACCGTAACCCGGTGGGAGGGAACATCCAGCCGGTTGACTATCTCTGTTTTTAATGCCTCACTGACCGAAAGAACCTGATCACAGTTGCGAAGCGCCCAACCAATCAGTTTTCTCTGTAGATAGGGGTTGGTGAACTTGTTGATATCACATCCCCGGCATCCGATGACAACCGGAAGCTTAAAGCATTTTGCGATGAGAACATTGGCAAAGCCATCGGGAAAAGTCCAGAAACCCAGCAGAATATCCGGTTTTTCTGTTTTCACTATTTGACGGTAATAGCGGTATACCGACAGGAACATGAAAGGCCCATGAAGAAACCGGAGTATTTTTGGAATAATAAAAAACCGGGGGTATCGCACCAAAAGCCCGCCGATAGCCTCTTCCCGGGGGATTTTGGCATAAAAACCCCGCGCACTGCCCGATAAAAATGAGGGTAGGTACGGGATGGGAACCAAAACTGTCACTATATCACTGCGAGCCAGTTCTACAGCCTGTTTTTTGATGCATACCCCACGGTTAATCTCAAATCGGTTAGGGAAAATAACGGTAGACAAAAGAATCTTGATCACAGAGAAAAGCCTCGCGGCAAGAAAATACTCTTATTTAGAAAATACGCAAATATTGTATATGCGGTCTGGGAATTGCTCAAAGAAAGGATGACTAAAATCAATCACTCTGCCAGGTACTTCAGCAACAATGATCTCGCATTTTTTGATGCTATCAAGAAGCGATAGAACCTCCAGAGGATCAATCCCGGCACGGTTGACCTGCTCCCTGTGTGCCTCAAAAACCACAGCAAATTCACTGCTTGACGCGAGTGTTTTCAGAGCCCCCTCAACAACAGCCAGCTCACCGCCCTCAACATCAATTTTACAGAGAATTCTACGACCGGTGGGCAATTCAAGTTCATCGATTTTGATCACGGAAATGTCTCCATCCTCTGATGGAGCAATAAAAGCCGCATGATCACTGGAATCATGTTCCGGATATTGCAACGCTCCCTTTCCGCTAAAGTTGGCAACTGCCACGTTTTTCGCATTTGCATCAACCGGAAGCAGTTTGAGATTACTTTCCAGTTGATGAAAAGATCGAGGGTTGGGTTCAAAAGCAATGACTTTCTCAATACAATCACAAACCGAAACCAGAAGTGCACTGAGCAGACCGATATCGGCCCCGCAATCCAGTAAAATAACCGGCTTTTCTGATTTTGAAATACGGGAGCGAACCAGTTCTATCAATTCATGCTCATAATCATGGATTTCACTCAAATCATATGAGTCTGCGTAGGCGGGAATGTCGATTTTAACATCACTACGCAAACGGAACCGCACCAGCACATCCAGCCAGCCTTTTGCCCGAGCAGTCTCTTCAAGATGGCATCCTCCCCTCACCCCTTTTTTTTGCAAAAAATGTGCGACTTTCAGCACGAGAGGAAGTGAGTCTGTCACTCTATATCGGGGCTGGAGCATATTTTCACCATCTCACGCGAAAAACCAATCAAACAACAAATCTGGCCAGACTGTATAAAAAAACCCCGGGAGCGTCAAACAGTTTTTGTAAAATATCAGTTTATTACTCCTCTACACGCAAGGGGCGCATAGGCGAATTATGCCATCCAGACACCCTGTTATAGCGAAATTCGATATAGGACGGACCATAGTCCCACCGCGGCCCATTCCTGAACAATGGTTCGCCCTGAATACGAATCACATCATCGGGGCTGGAGCCAATATGAATAGTCTCGGTGCTGGCAGATGTTGCAGACAGCGGTGTTCTTGCATCACTCGCTCCTGGCAGCACAATTTGTGAGGAATCCCGTTCCACCGTGATATCAGAACCGGCTTGCGTATAGCTATTTGAAATTTGGCCGACTACAGAAAGTTCTACAGCTTCAGGCAGTAAAACGCATATAGCCGGAACCGCAAGCACCATCAGCATGAACCACAACCAAATACCGGAATACGCCCTTTTTTTTTGCAAAACAGAATCTGTTTCCGGAAGCTCTTCCTCCGGTATGTTCCCGGATGCATTAACATTAAGCTGGCGCGGCTTGAATCGGGTGCGTGGGCGCAACGGCATACATCCGTGCATCTTGTGGTACTCGGCAATTGCACGCATAGCCTGGTTAATTGCCCGCTGTTTTGTTTCGGCATGTGCCCTTGCATCAAGGTTGCACTGGTGCCGGTCAGGGTGCCACTTTTGGGATAACCGCTTGAACTGCCGACGCGCCTGTTCCCATTCGCTTTCTGTTGTCAGATCCAGTTCACGATAACAGCGAATATAGTCCGGTCTGTCGCTACCCCGCATAACATCACCATCACCTGCTGCAGTACTAACCCGGCATCAGCGCTGATAACTGATTGCAGCAAAAAACGTAAAATCACTGTAATCAGAGTCATCCTCGCTGCTGTCTCTCCTTTCCCAGCCAGTACGGAAACGGTAGGAGAGACGGGAGCTGCGCTGAAACAAGACACCCAAAAAAGGAGATAGTGTACTATCATTTCGGTTATCCAGCTCATAAACAGTGTGGAAGTAGGAAATACCCAGATCCGCACTAATCCCCCCACCAAACCCTCGGTTCCATGCAACACCCAGATTAACCAAGTACTGGTCCAGATCAGGACTGTTCAAAAAAACCTGTTTCTGATAATTCAGGTTTGTTTCCAGGGCAGATTGCCCCCATTCGGTATGATAAACCAGCTCCAGTTCGCTGTTTGTATATACTTGCGAAGAGATTACATTAGTGCTCACCGGCACAGTCCTGGTTCCCCCCGATATCTGCTCGGCTGCATCAGCAAAGCCGTGATTAAACCCGATCGCAAACCGGCTTGCAGATGAGATTGACCGATTCCACAGCAAACGTGAGTAAAGACCATACTCACTATCTCCGCTATCGAAGCTAATCTGGAGGCCGCCCAGCTCCAGCAGCAGATCCGACCTGCCAAAATGCCGCTTCCAGGCGGCAAACAGGCCCAGTTGCTGATAATCATCAGCATCCTCACTGCGAAAATCAACATTGCGCCATGTCAGGTTTGCAGAGATATCCGTCAGAAGGGAGCGTTCCTGGATCAAGCTGGTACCCATATACCAACGATTGCTGTTGAATTCATCGGTTTCCTCGGCGTAGGAGTTCAGGTAACGCATATCGGCTGTCATCCGGAGTGAGTTATCAAGGCGGAAGCTGAGACTGGGACCGGTTGAAAACAGATTGGTTTGCTGGACATTTCCGGGCATCCAGGCCTGGCGGCTTAAAATAGGTTCGACGGACAAGGTATCTTCAACTACCCAGAACAACCGCTCCTGCAACAGTATCCATTTGATATCCGCATTCAGATAGCCACGGATCTCATTCTCAAATACACCACCCAGGTAGGAAAGGTGCTCGACATTTGCACCAATACTACCTTCGAGCTCAACGCTGTTCTCCTGGTAATCCATACCAAGCCGAAGGGCATTAGTATACTCGTCTATCTCGTTGTCAGCCGAGCGGGATATATTACTCGAGTAACCGCACTCGTCCTCAATAGAATAGCTCCACACACCCGCATGCGCAGATTGTGCGGTAAGTAACATGACCAACAGGAAAAAAAAGATATGGGAAGTCATCCTTGAACTTGCATTATTTAATTGCCTTCGGAAAAAATGACACCTGCCAGCTTGTCCCTGTGAATCTCCGCAGCGGCTTCAGCAATCTGCCTGCGGGTCGATTTCGCATACCCAACACACAAGATGACGGCATCACTTAGATCCGCCAGAATTCTGGCATCAGGAGACTCCAGCACTGACGGGGCATCAATAACAACAAACCGTTCCCGATAACGTGAACGCACCTCGTTAAGAAATATTTCCATATACACGGATGTAAAATAGTCACATACGGTCTCGTGCTGCTGGCCGGCCGACACCAGCCTCAACCGGGGTATACCTGTAGGGCGAATCAGCTGCTGGACTGAAACCTCTCCCGCATTCTCGATATACTCGGTAAGACCAAACCCGCAGTCAACATCCAGCAGCTTATGCAGACCAGGGTTACGGATATCAGAATCCACCAGCAACGCTGTTTTAGTATCATCAAGTGCTATCGCCGCAGCCAGATTCGAGGCGACAAAACTGCCTCCACTGCTTGGGACAACGGGAGAAACCATCACTACAAATCCCTCTCCCTGGTTCATGCCAAACAGCTTGGCGCGAAGTCCCCGAAACGCATCCAGCACTTCGCGATCAGCCATTCCGGGATGAATTATCTTGCAGGCATCAAGCTGCTCGATTGTCTTGATTTCCCCCTCATACATGCGGCTGATTTCACGCGAGGACTCCAATCGACATTCAATGTCGTGCCCGGTGTCCCGGGCCATAAGCTGTTTTTTCACCTGATCATCCATAGCATGCTGTTTATTCAAATTCAGCCAGTCGTCGCAAATTACCGGCAGGAAAAAATGGCGTTTGGTTTGTGTAAAATGACGCGCAACGGAATACACAACCCAAGCGCCATTTTTTCCTGCCCGAGTGCACTTGCATGTTATCTGTTTTACTCATGCGCCCAACATGGGTAGGTATTTTTTGTTGTGACAGGTGATGACAATGCAATACAACGCGTTAGCTATTTCATCATCCTTGTCAAACACAATGGCTCTATTGTTTTCAAACTTGAATTTGTCTCTATAAAGTTCCTTGAAGATATTGACCAATTTGGTTTTGCAATGAAAATACATTGCATATTGATCGGGCTCTGATTTTTTCCACCCTGTTTTGATTGCGCTTCTACTTCTTGTGAGATAGCTTGGTTCTCCCCGTTTTATAGCTTCTTGCAGTTTCCCTGTACCTTCGGTTTCAGATACAGTGTCCAGAACTGGTTGGCGAAGGATCATCATTTTTTGACGAATATGCTTCGGATAGCTATTATGCCCACAGCAGACCATTGCCTTATATTGCGTGACTGTACCGCAAATATCCAACAAACCCATAACAAACAATCACCGCAATAATCACAAATCCCAGACCAATATTAACCAACTGCCCGGCGCTCCGGCTACGAGAGGTTTGCAATGTCGGGATCACTGCCAGAATCCGCAGTTTCAAATCCTGTCGCAGTGAAGCATATTGCCGAACTCTCGGGTCAAGCTGGACGACCGAGGCAATCATGGCCAATGGAATTCCTCCACCGAGCAGCAAGCCAATCACCATGAAATGAAGCAGCCGCACGCCACTGGGTTTTAGCGGAAGAATGGCGGGTTCCTGAGTCTTGAATGACAGCCCCTGTCCCTCTTGGTCAAGGCTCATTGACACACGGGCATTCTCCCGGCGCCGTAACAGATCGCTGTACAGTGTGCGATTTACCTCATAATCCCGCATCAACTCCGCCAGTTCCGCCTCGGAGTCTGTAACACGGACACTGCGTTCCAGTGCTTCGGTTAGGAAACCGTTGGTGATCCTTGTCCGCGTCTCCAGAGTCGCTATTTCGGTACGCGTATCAGAAAGCTGCTGCCTCAATTGCTGATACAATGGATTTCTCTGGATAGCGGCTGTCCTTCTGGCATCACTCTCGCCATCTTGAAGCGCTGCAAAAATCTCTTTGCGCCGTGCGGATTCAGCCACAATCAGCTCTTCCATCTCCTGAATCTGATAGTTCAGGCGAACGATATCAGGGTGGCTTTCTTTATAATTCAACAGCAAATTATCCCGCTGCTGCTGCAGTTCGGCAATACGCTCCCGATACTGCTGTTCCTTGGTTAACTGTGTTGAAAAAACAGCCTCTCCAGACAGTTGTCTGTTCAGCGCTTTTGCCCGCTCCCGCGCCTCGCTAAGTTGCAAACGTGTCTGCTCCAGTTGCTGACGCAGCTGGGTAATGCGAGCATCAACGTCAGTCTGTGAGCCAGGCCGGGCATCGGCATTACCGCCGCGAAAGTCTTTCAGGCGTATTTCAGCATCAAGCAGTTTCTTGTGATACAGTTTGACCTGGTTATCAACAAATTCAAACGCAGCTTGACTTTCGTTCTTTTTTGCCTGCAGACTTTCTTCAATAAACAGCGAGGCTAAACGCTCCGTGGTTTTGAACGCTCGCCTGGGATCACGATCCGTATAGGAGATACGCAACAAACCTACGCCAATGCTGTCAACACGAGTGCGTTTTGAAATATCTTCGGCGGCTGTCTCGATGCCAAGGGGACTCATTTGAGCAACTGGCCAACCGGCATGCTCCATTACCTGCTTAAGTACACTGCGGCTCAGAATAATCTCCCGTGCATTCCCGGCCAGCGACTCAACACCCGTGGCTACCGCTGTTCCTTCCATTAACGGCGTGATGATGTTCTTCTCACTGGCCAGGATGGTGGTGGATGATTCATATTTTTTGGGCCAATATAATCCAGCAATCAGAAACAGTAGCGAAACAACAACAAAGATCAGTACCATTTTGCCCTTGTTGATTCTGATCTCGCTACGCGCCAGATAAATCCACTGATCGATATTCATCTACTGAATCCGTCTGCTTTCAAAAACGCCGTTCCGGAACAGAAATGATATCACCCGGCAGTAACTCATAGTTCGTATCCAGTTTGCCTTGATACAGAATTTCTTTGAGATAAACCGGGAAAGCCCGGGAGTCTCCCTCCTGTTTTCTGTACAAGGTCGTGTGGTTGGGGGCCGCAAATTCAGTCACTCCACCTGCGGAAAGCACGGCATCGAGCACCGTCATTCCGGGGCGATGGGGAATGGATACAGGCTCGGCAACCGCTCCGGTAACGCGAACCCTTGTCAGGTAGGTATGGCTGACAAGTTCAACGACACTGACAGCAACCTGCGGCCCGCGAATATACTGCTCCAGCCGTTTCCGTATTGCCTCGGCAACCTGCTCCGGGGTCTTTCCACCCGCCTGAACATCACCGATAATGGGCATGGTAATCTTTCCATCCGGGCGCACCGGACCGGTTACGGAAAGTTCAGCATTTCGCCATACCGATACAGAAATAACATCATCAATGCCGATACGATATTCGGTTGATAGCTGTACATTGCTATCCGGAACGCTGGCCAGCTTGGGCGGAGCAGCGCAACCGTAAAAAAACAGTGACAACAGGACAGGCAGAACAAGCTTGACACCCAAAGTTTTTAATGATTTTAACATTCCTGATAATCCCTGCGGCGATGGAACATCCGTATCATCCAGCCGTCATTATATAAGCCAGTTAAAAGGCGCCTCTACGTTGTGGTTTTACAATAAACCCTCACCAACAACCATTTGATTTTTCTCTGGGGAGTTGCTAAAAAACGAATTAATCAAGAACCCGATAGCGCTATCCTTCATATTGTACAATACACGTTTTGCCGTGGCAATTAACGTGGAAGATGTCAATTTATACTCTCCGCCTCCGCAGGGTTATAATCAGCTAAATCACAGGCACTGACGTATCAGGGCAATATCCTGCGCGCAGATGATGGTAAGTTACCAACAACTATTTTTTGATCAAGTGAAATATCCAATAAGCCAGCAGATACCGACAAGCGAAAGCTATACATCAGAAACCACACAGCCCACATCGGGTGGGGCTGCATTCCTGCTTACCCTGCTTTATCTGGCCATGGTGTTTTTCAGACCCCAGGAGTTCATGCCTTCTCTGGAAGGCGTTCCACTCCTCCCTCTCACCATGGCGGTTGCCCTGTTCGCCTGGCTGCTGTCCGAGAATAAAACAATTGAAGCTCAACAACTGTATGCGCTTACCCTGCTGCTTGGCTTCACTGTACTGTCGGTTGGACTTTCTGGCTGGATTGGTGGTATGATTCCCGCCGCCGGAAAACTGATCCCTACCTACGTGCTGTTTCTGCTGATTGCCAGTACCGCCACGACCGCCAAACGCCAACGGCTTGTCATGTGGGTGTTTATCGCGGGTGCTGCAATGATGGCAGTTCACGGGATGCAACAGAAATTTACCGGTATCGGCTGGACTGGCGAGGTACCCATTCTGGGACGCATTCGCTACATCGGCATATTCAATGATCCCAACGATGTCGGTCTGGTGCTTGTCTGCTCATTGCCGATGGTATTTTACCTGTTATCCTGCTACCGCAATGCGCTGGCCAGGCTGTTTTTTGTTATCGTCATTGCGACCATTCTGTACGGAGTGGTGCTTACAAACTCCCGTGGCACCACACTGGCAACAGCGGTATTGGCAGGCCTCTACCTCTGGCGCCATCAGGGAGTAATCAAAACCGTTGTTTTCGGAGCCGCGATAATACCCGTTATATTGCTGATGTCCACGCGCATCGATACCATCAGCGCCAGCGAGTCATCAGCTCACGGACGTATTGAAGCATGGTATGAAGGTTTCCAGATGTTAAAATCAAACCCGTTTTTTGGAGTGGGGTTTGAACGTTTCACCGAACACAACCCCCTTACTGCACACAACTCCTTTGTGCTGGCATTTGCGGAACTGGGAGTATTTGGTTATATCCTCTGGTTCTCTTTCGTGTTATCAAGCGTAGCGATGATGCTATACCTGTATAATCCCTCTCAACCCCGGAAGGAGGAGTCCTGGGAGGAGCTGGTGGGACAATACAGCGAAGAAGCTGCAGATGATGATGTCTTTTCATATTCAGATGCAGAAGAAAGCAGTGATAAGAACAACACAGCACAGGCAAGGGAAATCAGCCGCGAAGACAGCAGCATTGCCAATGTGCTTTTTTATACATTTGCCGGATTTTCCACCAGCGCTTTTTTTCTCAGCCGCACCTATAATGTCGTACTGTTTGTATTGTGCGCCATGGCGGCCAGCCATTATCTGGGGGTTCGCTTACGCACCCCGGGATTGCCATCATATGGCTTCTTCAGCCGGTTAGGACTGTGGGTTACTCTGTCGCTTGTTTCAATCATAGCGCTCTACATCATTACAAAAATTCTGATGACAATAGCGTAACAAAACAACAACGATACTAACCCGCCAACAATATATACTGGGTTCAGCCGTTGCATGCTTGCCTGCAGACTGTGGGCAAGCATGCAACGGCCTGTCAGGTTATAATTTACCAGTTAAGGTTAATAAACCTGAACTCGGGTTAAGGCCTAACATGACAAAATTAAAGAAAGAGAAACGGTGGATACCGTCATTCCGGTATGCTCCTGGCCGGAATCTATAGTTCAAGCTACTGGATTCCGGCTAAAATCATGCCGGAATGGCGCGATTTTTAGTTGTGTGTCCGTTTTTAAATGAAATATTACTTAACCCGAGTTCAGGTTAATAACACTACAATAATAAGGAATCAGATATTGAATTACCTCAGCCTTGCTGTCGCCTTTTTTCTGCTTTCATCCATGCTTCTAGCACTTCTCTGGCGTGAGATAACCCGGAAACAGATGCACTTGTGGCTGGGTTCCTATCTGAAACGAACAAAAAGGCCGAAACACAGTGGGCCAACCCATATCATGTTCTGCTTCGTGGATCACTATGAACCGATGTGGGCAAACGCCTCATACAAACAGGAGGTCGAACGGGTCAACCGCTGGGTCCGCGAGTACCCCCTTCTGGCTCAGAACCACCATGACGCAGATGGATGCTACCCGAAACACACGTTCTTCTACCCTGAAGAGGAGTACCGGCAGGAGCACCTCGAAGCAGTGGCCGGTCTGTGCAGCAGAGGGTTTGGCGAACTGGAGATCCATCTCCACCACGATAGTGACACTGAGCATGGAGTGCGTGAAAAACTGTCCCGGTTTACCCGGTTATTACACGACAAACATGGCGCAATGAGTACTTTTCCCGATACGGGCAAACCCGCATGGGGGTTCATCCATGGCGACTGGGCACTCGACAACTCACTTGCCGATGGCAGCGGGTGTGGCATCAACAATGAGTTGATCATCCTGAAAGAGGAAGGATGCTATGCTGACTTCACCCTCCCCTCGGCACCCAGCAGTGCACAAACCAGCAAAATAAACGCTATCTATTACGCCAAGGATGATCCGGCAGCCCCAAAATCTCATGACGATGGGCGTGACGTTCGCGTTGGCGGGAAACCCTGGGGTGATCTGATGATCATTCAGGGACCGCTGATGCTGAACTGGAAAAATCGCAAGTGGGGCATTCTCCCCCGCATCGAAAACGGAGACATCCGCAGTATCAATCCACCCACGCCAGAACGGGTCGATCTATGGGTAGAGGCGGGTATTCATGTGCAGGGCAGACCGGAGTGGTTGTTTATAAAAATATATACCCACGGCACGCAGGAGCAAGATATGGACTGTCTGTTGGGTGAGCCGGTAGAGCAGATGTTCGATTATCTGGAGCAACGCTACAATGATGGTAATGACTACCAGTTGCATTATGTGAGCGCCCGTGAGATGTATAACATTGTCAAGGCCGCTGAAGCTGGCAAAAACGGCAACCCGGCGGATTACCGCGATTTCATTCTCAAACCTCCTGCAAACTTCCGGAACCCTGGATGAGTATTACCGCTAGGGTTATTCACTCGTTGAAGTGGTTGACCTTTACCAAATTTCTGGCGCAATTGCTGCGCTGGACCGCGACCTTCATAGTCATCCGCCTCCTGATGCCGGAAGATTATGGCATCTATGCCATGGCAGACGTGGTCATGTATTTCTTTGCCCTGTTCAGCGGCGCCGGGCTGGCATCTGCGCTGATACAGGTACGCAATTTCAGTAAAATCCAAATGCGCCAGGTTTTTGGATTGCTGATTATAATCAACGCGACGCTTACGTTGGCTGTCATCCTGCTTGCCCCCTGGATTGCCGATTTCTATCAGGAGGAACGTATAATTCCGGTTCTCTACGCGCTCCTGATCGGCTTCTTGACGGTAACCATCGAAACTCTGCCAACCGCCATGCTGGAACGTAAAATGCGTTTCAAGGCACTGTCGTTGATTGAACTGGCAGCAGCAACTACCTCTGCCGTGGTAACACTGGTTCTGGCGCTGTCAGATTTCGGGGTGTGGAGTCTGGTGTTCGGCCATCTCAGCGAACTGTTGATGCGTGCAGGACTAAAATTTGCGGTACATCCAGTCATGATTCTGCCTCAATTCAGGTTTGGAAAATCAATTCACCTAATTACGTTTGGCGGAATAAAAACCCTGACTTTTCTGGCCTGGTTTGTCCTGGTCAGCATTGATACTATCATTGGCGGGCGACTCTGGGACACAGAAATGCTCGGAATATACGCAGTCGCCCTGCAACTCTCCTATATTCCCATGAACAAGCTGGTTCCGCTGGTTAAACAGGTTGCTTTCCCCGCCTACGCAAAAATTCACCAGACCAATAGCGATATGGTTCCCTATATCATGAAAGCCAATGGCTTAATCCTGATTATGGCGTTCCCCATTTTTTTTGGATTCGCTGCAACCGCATCCAGCCTGGTTCCGCTACTGCTGGGCGAGAAGTGGCTGGCTGTCATTCTGCCGGCCAGCCTGATTCCACTGATACTGCCATTCCGCGCTTCACAGGAGCTGATGGATCCCGCCTTTGAAGCATCCGGTCGCCCTCTGGACGCATTTAAAAACTGGCTGATTGTTCTATCAATACTGGCACCAATGCTCTATATCGGTGCTTATTCTGGCGGCATTTCCGGTATGTGCTGGGCGTGGGTCATCGGCATCCCCCTTACCTATATCATCACTTCCTGGCGCGCAATAAAATATCTGCAGCTCCCCTGTCTCCCCTACATTGGAGCAGTATTGAGACCGTTATGTGCGGCGGCGGTTATGTTTTCGGCAATTCATCTGTTGCGCTATCTGGTGGGCGAAACTGTTCCGCTGGCAATACTGCTAGTACTCGAGATTTTGCTCGGTGTAACCACGTTCCTGGCAGTGGCCTGGCTGCTCTGTCGCCAGGAGCTGTTTCATCTGTTTGAGCTGGGAAAGCGATTGAAAGGGGAAAAAACACCGGAACAAACCACTCCGCCGGAAAATCCGGCTCGCGGATAACTCCCCCAGCCCCAAATCTATAGATCGACCTCAGCATCGGCCAAATACCATTTTTTGTCTGGCGGCTCCAGCAAGCCTGGCAGATCAATTTCCAGTCCGGGTCCAGCCAGTACCCCCGCCCAACCGTCGGCATCACGCGCCATGAAACCCGACTGTCTCAATTGTTCGAGCAGCCGAGGCGAACCAACCACATTGACATTGAAAGCTGTCGCCCCTGCCTTGTGCATCTCTTTCCAGAACCGAGCCAGCAGCGGCTTGAACAGACGCTCTTCCAGTACCTGGAAATCATCTATCATCAGCACATCTTTTTGCCTGGTAAAGATAATATAGCCCAACAGGTTCTCACTCTTGTCAAACAAACAGAAAAAACGATGAGAACCAAGTGGAGACTGCTGATAACGCCAACGCAAATAGTCCAGACTATGGACTCCTCCAAACCACAAACCGGGAAACAGCTTGTTCCAAAACAGATCCCAGCGCTCATCAGGCGTATCCAGTATCTCTCCCCGCATCCCTCTCTGTTCCGAAAACAGTGTATTGCGAATGCGAAAAACCAGGTCAATGCCGAATCCGGCCACCATCGCCGCAGGCTGTGAATAGCCGCGCTGACGCAATTTGGAAAACGATCTGAGCAACTGGGCACCGCGCCAGCACTCTCCCGCCTTCTGATATCCAATGCGTTGAAAAACCCCTCGTGACGCCTTGTTGGGGAAACAAAACATCAGCTCTATACCCTGATTCCATACCTCTCGAGAGAGAACACGCTGCAGCTGA
>JAJRUV010000146.1 GCA_024277595.1 Gammaproteobacteria bacterium | reverse complement strand
GGATCTTCCCCAACGAGGAATCCGCCCACCGGCTGATGGGCGCCCTGGTGGCCGAGCTCCACGAGGAGTGGCAAGGTCGGCGCTACCTCGACATGGATGATTTCCATGAATGGTGGGAGGCCAAGCGGCCTGCCGACCAGGATGAAGAAAGGGTGGTCGGCATCGACTACTGAATCAGGAGCAATGCTGATCCTGCGGAGAGGAATTTACAGCAGAATTGGGACTTGACCGGCTTATCCCCATTTTTCATTGCAGGAATAGCGGAGTCATTTCCAAAGACACAGATTACATTTGACCGATTTCATGTTGTTAAACTGCTCAATATAAGTAATGAACCAGGTTCGTATTGCCGAACGCAAAGAGCACAACCAACTAAAAGGCCATAAATACACCTTTTCAAGAAATCGCAATAATTTGGCAGGCAAGCAGGAAAGTACGTTATCTGAAATAATCTCCCTCTATCCCGTGTCAGGAGAAGTCTGTCGTTTATACCCAAGCGTCGAGCAAGAGGCTATCGGAATATCGACGATTTTATTAATATGGGCGACTTTTTTTGTGGGAAACTAAAATTCGATTACCCTCTCTATTTCACATAGAGCCAAATTTTTTTAATGCTCCGGGTTGAATTAATGGCGCAACAGACTGAATTGAACTACGATGGTATTGAGCAGCTGCCGCTCAAAAACTATACTGAAAAGGCGTACCTGGACTACTCCATGTACGTTATTCTTGATCGGGCTCTGCCCCATATCGGTGATGGTCTCAAGCCGGTGCAGCGGCGCATCATCTACGCCATGTCCGAGCTGGGGCTGAGTGCCAGCTCCAAACACAAAAAATCGGCGCGTACCGTGGGTGACGTGCTGGGCAAGTTTCATCCGCATGGAGATTCAGCCTGTTACGAGGCGATGGTGCTGATGGCGCAGGAGTTCTCCTATCGCTACCCGCTGATCGATGGCCAGGGCAACTGGGGTTCACCGGATGACCCCAAATCCTTCGCGGCGATGCGTTATACCGAGTCCCGCCTGTCACCATTTGCCAGTTTGTTGCTGCAGGAGCTGGGTCAGGGAACGGTGGAGTGGGTGCCCAATTTTGACGGTACGCTGCAGGAGCCATCGCTGCTGCCCGCACGGGTACCCAACGTGCTGCTCAACGGCACCACCGGCATTGCGGTGGGTATGGCGACCGACATTCCGCCCCACAATCTGCGAGAGATTGTCAGTGCCTGTATCCGCCTGCTGGAGTCCCCTAGGGCAACGCTGGAGGAGCTGTGCGAGCACGTACGGGGTCCGGACTATCCGACCGATGCCGAGATAATTACCCCGCCTGCCGAGATCGAAAAAATGTACCGGACCGGTGGTGGTAGTATGCGGATGCGTGCCTGCTATATGCAGGAGGATGACGACATTATTATCACCGCGCTGCCGCACCAGGTCTCCGGGGCCAAAGTGCTGGAGCAGATAGCGGCCCAGATGCAGGCCAAAAAACTGCCGCTGGTGGAGGATCTGCGGGATGAGTCGGATCATGAAAATCCCACCCGGCTGGTGATTACCCCGCGCTCTAACCGGGTGGACATGGAGCAGTTGATGGCGCATCTGTTCGCCACCACTGATCTGGAGCGTAGCTACCGGGTCAATATGAATGTCATCGGCCTGGATGGCCGTCCGCGGGTCAAGAATTTGCGTGAGATACTGGTCGAGTGGTTGCAATTCCGTACCGCCACTGTGCGCCGCCGTCTGCAGTACCGTCTTGACAAGGTGTTGACCCGGCTGCATATCCTGGAGGGACTGCTGGTTGCCTATCTCAATATCGATGAGGTGATTGCCATCATCCGCAGTGAAGATGAGCCCAGGCCAGTGCTGATGCAGCGTTTCGACATCTCCGATCAGCAGGCGGAGGCGATTTTGGAGCTCAAGCTGCGCCATCTGGCAAAACTGGAAGAGATGAAGATCCGTGGCGAGCAGGATGAACTGGCGGCGGAGCGGGACAAGCTGGAGAAGATCCTCGGTTCCGATCGCCGCCTGAAGACACTGCTCCGTAAGGAGCTGCAGGAGGACTCGGAGAGGTACGACGATGATCGCCGCTCCCCGCTGGTGGAACGCACTGCTGCCCGGGTGCTGGATGAGACTGCGTTGATCAGTGCCGAGGCAGTTACGGTGATACTGTCCGAAAAGGGCTGGGTGCGCGCTGCCAAAGGCCATGAGGTGGATGTGGAGAGTCTGAACTACAAGGCTGGCGATCATTTCCAGTCCAGCGCCATCGGACGCAGCAACGAGCAGGCTGTATTCCTTGACTCCACCGGACGGGCATACTCCCTGGGAGCCCATCAACTGCCCTCGGCGCGCGGTCATGGTGAGCCGCTGACCGGCCGGGTTGCCCCTCCCGCTGGTGCCAGCTTTCAAGCGGTCATGTTGGGATCGGTGGACAAGCGCTATCTGCTGGCGTCGGATGCCGGTTACGGATTCATTGCCCGGCTGGGTGACCTTTACGCCAAGAGCAAGGCGGGCAAGAGTGTGCTGAGTCTGCCCAAAAATGCAGCGACTCTGTCGCCGGAAGAACTTACTACCGATGAAGGCATGGTGGCTGTGGTTACCAGTGACGGGCGGCTGTTGTTGTTCCCGGTCAGTGAACTCCCGCAGATGGCGCGTGGCAAGGGCAACAAGATGATCGGCATCTCACCCGCCGGACTGGCAGCCAGGGAAGAGTTTGTGAAGGACATGGCTGTCGTTCCGCCCCGGGGAAGCGTGACCATCTATGCCGGTAAACGTCATATCAACCTCAAGGGAGTCGATCTGGAGTACTACATTAGTGAGCGCGGCCGTCGTGGCCGCAAGCTGCCGCGTGGTTTTCAGAAGGTGGACAAGTTGTTTTCTGACTGCCAGTAAGCCTATTTGCAATATTATAAATAACTGTCAGATATGGTCGAAAATATCACCATAATCAGGTGGTAAGTTAAAGACTGTATTTTTGAGCATCAATCCACCCTCATGGTAATAGTTGCTGGCGGAGGGTTTTGAGCAATTACAAATATTTACGCGTTTTGCTGTTTGATCTGAATAGCAGATAAGGTACTATTCTGCGCTGGAATGTGGCTTTTGTGTCAATAGCTGGAGATCGGTCGACGGATGAACTGTTCGTTTGCGGGTTTTCTGATAAAGTTGAGACAACATTCACAGAATTCTTCTTGGAAGTGATGCAGTATTTGCGCTCTTTCTTCTTTCCCGAAAAAACCGGAGTTAAGTAAATGGCAGTTTTTCGTCCGTTGGTAATTTATCTACTGGTAATAGTGTTGTCACTGTTGCTCTCATCTTGCTACCAGGAGCAGTTCTCGGTAGTTGAAGGTGATAATACAGAGGCCGATGGTGCTGAAACTGGAGATGTGGTTGAAAGGCAGGGCGATGCGGGGGGGAAAGCAGAGGATGTAGTTACCTCTTCTGACAAGAATGAAAATGAAACAGATAGCAACAAGATCTCGGAAAATCCTGGCGGCAGAAGTGAAGCAAAAGCAGATAGCGATAAAACTCCGGGGAATTCCGGTAGCAAGAGTGAAATAAAAGCAGATAGCGATAATAATTCAGAAATGTCTGGAAAGTACCCGGCATCCGTTAAGCCCGGAAATTTTCGTCCGGGATACTATATGGGTGTTGGAGAAAAAGATTCGATTACGTCATTTAATATTATAGCGGGTAACCCGGATTTTGTGGGCGTGAAAAAACGTTATGCATGGAATGTGATTGAGCCAAAAAAAGGGGAATATGATTTCTCCGAAATTGTGGCAGATCTGGAATATCTGCAGTCCATAGGGAAGCATCTCTGGATCTCGATTCAAACAACAACATTTTCATCCGATGGTCTCCCCCGTGTTCCGGCTTATATGTGGAAAAACAGTAGATATGGGTGTGGTAACAAGGGGGAATATTATGGTTCTTACAAGCGTACATCCCAACAAGGCGGTTGGTTGCCATGCCGGGGAAACAGTGATTTTGATGAACGCTTTGAAGCACTTTTGACCGCACTGGGCAAGCGCTTCAATCGTGAGCCCTATTTTGAAGGTCTTAATCTTGCTGAAACTTCAACGGGAAAAAGGGCGGATAATTTGAGTTCCACAGCCGAACTTCAGGCATTCAAGGGTGCCGCGTTGGCGGCGAAGAGAGCCTTTCCAGATAAAACAGTCATGCAAATGATAAACTATTCCCGTTTTGATTTGAGCGCATTTGCGGACTGGCTTCTTGCTAATGGAATTGCTACAGGGGGTCCTGATATGCATGTGGAAAATGCTGAAAAAGGATCTTTGGCTTTGGCATATTCAACACATAAAAAAAATCGTTGGAAAACTCCAAACGGGATTGATGTGCAGTGGGATAATTGGAGTGCTGGAGGGAAACCGAAAAGCTCTCGGGAGTTGATTGATGCAGCTGTAAAATATATCAATCCATGGTATCTGTTCTGGGATAAAAAACCCGGAGTGTTCAAAGAAGATGTTGTCCCCACGGTAAGAAAATACGGCCCTCTTCCTGCTGTAAAACAGTTGTATTCGTCAAATGGAAAATAAGCTTCGTTTGATGCTCGGCAATAAATAAAATCAACTGCTTTCTGAGTAACTACATATTAACCCGGCCGTGATGCATGCCGTGGCCGGGTTAATATCATATTTGATGGGGTGCTTGTTTCAGCCTGAAAATCAAAGTTAATCACTCTCTTGTTATGTTAAGTTTACTGATATGCAAGCGCACACTTCAACGCCGTCTAACCGCGGTTCCCGGATTCAATAGCTTCAAGCTCGGCATCACTCAATTTTTTCTGGCTGACTTCAAATAGAAACTGCTCTTCAAACCGGATATGCTGTTTCAGCAGTTGCGAAAATAGCTGAAGTGCATCCTTTTGTTCCAGCCGCGTTGCCAGCCCCGTCATTTGCGTATGTTCGTGAAGGGTTTTTTGCACAAGCTGGTGTTCCCCGTGTTTTTCCAGGGCGGGTAACAAGATCTCCTCTTCCCGAGCAAAATGTGGCTCTAGCTCGTTTCGGCAAAATGCCTCTAGCTCATCCAGAACGGTCGGATTGATTTTATTTGATCTGCTTTCTTTGTCCATCTTACGAGCCATTACCAATGCCCGGTGATGATCGCTGGAAAGGGAGCGCAGTCGTGCATCCCGTTTCATGGCGTCACCCCCGCTACCGGAAAACTGTATCGTCCTGACGGCACGTTGTCAGGAGGCTTCATGTAGAATATAATATGGTTAACCATACGGGAAGAAAACGGCTATATCCGGGTTCCTCAAAGACCAAATATTCATCTAATGCTAGCAGTATAGCGTTTTTGTATGCATTCATAATGTGCGAAACCTAGCAGGTATTTGCGCAGGAATATCCAAGTTTCCGGTGACTAGATAAATCACGCCAGTAAACGCATTCAAAGTGCGAACACTATTATTGATCAAGAAAATATGCATGAATATAATTACATTTCTGCAATCTAAATATAGTACAATCAAAATGAGGTGAGTTGATCTGGATCATCCCGGAAAGAGAATGTTCGCTATTAACTTGCGCCCAAAACTGAATGAATCAAAAGGGTCACCCATTAGCCCACTCCGGTCAGTAGCCAAAAGAAATCCCTGCCAAAAAATGGCACAAAAATTATCTTTATCCATCGCCGTTACGAATACCGCGCCCGTTATATCATATTTTTTGGCACCGAAAATTATGTGGAGTACTGAGGTACCTGGAATGTTACAAAATTCGTCAGTTCAAGGCGAAAAATGTAAGTTTACACGGGTAAATGATCATTTTCTAACGCAGAAATGGCGGATTTCAGGGGTGAGCTGAATAGTTACCAAAATTCCTGCCTTTCAGCAGATTCTCGGGAGCTGCTCGCCCGCCAGCCAGTCCACCACACGGTTGCCGCCAAAACGGGTTTCCATCTGTACCAGACCGTATTCATCCTCCACTACCTCACCGATGATGGCGGCCCGCCCGCCCAGCGGATGGGCACGCATCACCTCCAGCAGCCGCCGCGCATCCTGCAGGGTGCAGATACAGATCAGCTTGCCCTCGTTGGCCACATAGAGCGGATCGAGACCCAACAGTTCGCAGGCGGCGGCCACTTCGCCATCGATGGGGATCTGTTCTTCGCACAACCGTATCCCCACTCCCGACTGGCGCGCCAGTTCGTTGAGGGTGGTGGCCAGCCCGCCCCGGGTCGGGTCGCGCAGGCAATGAATACCCGGGACTGCCGCTACCATGTCGGCCACCAGGCCGTGCAGCGCAGCGGAGTCTGATTCGATGGCGGTCCCGAACTCTAGATTCTCGCGGCTGGACATGATGGCCACCCCATGATTGCCGATGGCACCGCTCACCAGTACCGCATCCCCGGGCCGCGCCCGATCACCCGAGATGTCCACCCCCTCGGGAACCACCCCTATGCCGGTGGTGGTGATGAAGATACCGTCCCCCTTGCCCCGCTCCACCACCTTGGTGTCGCCGGTGACCACCGGCACCCCCGTCTCTTTGCAGGCCCGCGCCATACTGGCGACGATGCGTTCGAGATCGGCCAGGGGAAAGCCCTCTTCCAGGATGAAGCCCGTGCTCAGATAGAGAGGTCTGGCGCCGGACATGGCCACGTCGTTGAGGGTGCCATGCACCGCCAGGGAGCCGATATCGCCACCGGGGAAAAACAGCGGTGAGATCACGTGCCCATCGGTGCTCATCACCATGCGGCCCGCCTCCACCCGGAACCGGGCCTGATCGTTGCCCTGGCGCAACAGCTCGTTGTCGAGCTGTTTCACGAACAGCTCCTCGATCAGCTGCGTCATGGCCCGGCCGCCGCTGCCATGGGTCATATCCACAGTACCCTTGCGGGTATCGAGCCGCCGGGTGTACTGTGAAGGCGTTGCGGTCATGCCGCCGACATCTCCGTGCTGTCCTTGCGCAACCTGCCATAGCTCCAGTAGGCGGCGCAGGCGCCTTCGGAGGAGACCATGCAGGAACCCATAGGGTTCTCCGGGGTGCAGGCCGTGCCGAACAGCTTGCAGTCCGTGGGTTTCCTCACGCCGCGCAGAATGTGCGGACATTCACAGCCGCGCACCTCCGACGCATCTCCGGCGGGGATGGTGAAACGCCGCTCCGCATCGAATTCGGCCCACTCCGGCCTGATCTGCAGGGCGCTGTCGGGCACCCGGCCCAACCCGCGCCATTCGAAGCTGCGCCGCTGTTCCATCACCTTCGCCACCAGCGCCCGGGCCCTGGTGTTCCCTTCGCGGCTCACCACCCGTGTGTACTCGTTCTCTACCTCTGCCCGGCCCCCGTTGAGCTGGCGGATCAGCATCAATACCGACTGCATCACATCCAGCGGCTCGAAACCGGCGATCACCACCGGCTTGCGGTAGGCCGCGACGAAGGCTTCGTAGGGACGAGTGCCGATGATGGCGCTGACGTGGGAGGGGCCGAGAAAGGCATCGATGGCCACCTTCTCCCCGTCACCCGCCTCCACCGGCTCGAGAATGCTCCGGATCGCCGCCGGGGTGAGCACATGATTGCAGAAAACGCTGAAATTCTTCACCCCCCCGGCCGCCGCCTGCTCGATGGCCGCCGCAGTGGGGGGCGTGGTGGTCTCGAAACCGATGGCGAAGAATACCACCTGGCGATCCGGGTTGTCGCGGGCAATCCTGAGAGCATCGGTGGTGGACCAGACCATGCGCACATCGCCGCCTTCCGCCTTCACCTTGAGCAGGCTCCTGCGCCCGCTGGCGGGCACCCGCAGCATGTCGCCGTAGGTGCAGAGAATGACATCCTCCTGCTCCACCAGGGCGATGGCCTGGTCGATACGGCCAACGGGCAGTACACAGACGGGGCAGCCGGGGCCGTGGACGAATATCACGTTCTGCGGCATCAACGCCTGCACACCGTAGCGGAAGATGGCATGGGTGTGACCGCCGCAGAACTCCATGATCCGGTACCGGCGTCCGGAATCTGCCTCCCGGGCGATGGCATCGGCCAGGATGCGGGCCAGATCCCTGCGGCGGAACTCTTCCACATATTTCACGATGCCGGCTCCAATCCCGCTTCAGCAAACAGCGCCAGGGTGCGCTCGGCCTCTTCCGGGCTCACCTTGTTGAGCGCATAACCCACATGGATCAACACGAAATCCCCCACCCGGACATCCTCCACCAGGGCCAGTGACACCTCTTTCCGGACACCGCCGAGGCTGACCGTGGCCAGCTCCCCGTCGATGGCAATCACCTCCGCAGGCAGGGCAAGGCACATGGTCAGGCTCCCACCGCGGCCAGCTGCCGCGCGGCATCGATCCACCGGTACCAGCCCTCCACCCCTTCCCCCGTGGTGGCGGATAGCTGCAACACCCGGATGCGCGGGTTCACCCGCCGGGCATATTCGATGCATTTGTCCACATCGAAATCAAGATGGGGCAGCAGGTCGGTCTTGTTGAGAATCATCAGATCGGCGGCGTGGAACAGGTCAGGATATTTGAGCGGCTTGTCCTCCCCCTCGGTGACCGAGAGAATCACCACCTTGTGCGCCTCTCCCAAATCGAAGGCGGCGGGGCAGACCAGGTTGCCCACGTTTTCGATGAACAGCACGCTGCCCCGGTCGGGCCGGAGCGTCTGCAGGGCATGCCCCACCATGTGTGCATCCAGGTGACACCCCTTGCCGGTGTTGATCTGCAGCGCCCTGGCGCCGGTTTCACGGATACGGTCGGCGTCATGGCTGGTCTGCTGATCGCCCTCGATCACCGCCATGGAGAGGCGGTCGGCCAGTTCTGACAGAGTGCGGGTGAGCAGCGTGGTCTTTCCCGACCCGGGACTGGAGACGAGGTTCAGGGCGAGGATCTCATGCTCGGCGAGCCAGCGGCGGTTGGCCGCCGCATATTCGTTGTTCTTGCCCAGGATATCCTGCTCGATCTGTACCATGCGCGTCTGGCTGAGTCCGGGGGCATGGGCGTGGGCTGGTCCCTGGCCGTAATCGTGGGAGTGGCCATGATGATTGTGGTGTTCATGGTGGGGAGAGTGATCATGCACCACCCCCTCGATGCTCGTTTCGCCTTCCCCGCAACCGCATACCGTACACATCACTCCACCTCCAGTTCCTTGACCCTGAGCTCTCCGCCGCCGGTCACCTGCAGCTGGTGGCTGCCGCAGTGACGGCAGGCGTCGAACCGCTGCTTGATTTCGACACGCCGGGCGCAGGGCAGGCACCATGCCTCGCCCGGCACCTCGATGATCTCCAGTTCCGCCCCGTCTGCCAGGGTGCCCCGCTTGATCACCTCGAAACTGAACTGCATGGCCTCGATCTCCACCCCCGCAAGCGGGCCGATCTCGAGCCAGACCGTTTTCACCCGGCTGAACCCCTGCCGGCGGGCGCTCTCCTCGACCAGCCGAATCACGCCTTCACACAGGGAGAGCTCATGCATCGCTCACGCTATCGGTGCCGCCATGATTCCATTTGCCGAATCGCCCGGTCTCGGCAGTTTCCATTTTGTCACTCCGGACTCATGGCCTTTTGATAACACATTCATGTAACTCAAGTTTCGGAGTTCAATTTTACATTGAGTCGATATTTAACCGGTTGATTAACAAAATAACTAGAGTTTAGAGCAAACCAACCCCCATCGAGCTAATCTTGTCTGCCCGAAAAGGTTGGTTGCTTTGTCGTTACGTCTTGTATTACGTGAATTTACACAGTTCATGCCCGAATCTTCCGTTTTCTTCCCTGTCCGGG
>JAJRUV010000145.1 GCA_024277595.1 Gammaproteobacteria bacterium | reverse complement strand
CAGATGCATGCCGAAATCCTGATAGATCAGGAAGCTCCGTTTGCCGTTGGCATCGGCCAACGTCGAACGCGAGACTTTGCCCCGGAATCCTATCCGGTAGAGCTTGTCTCGATGAGAATGCAGACAAGCTTCGATATCCCGCAGGCCATCTCGGCCTGTGAGCTGAGCAAAGGCCATAGCGAGGTACTGATCCCAGCAGGAGAAGTTGCGTACCCCACGGTTCCCCTGATATCGATCGACGCATTTGTTGAATTCGTAACGGGTGATAATCTGGAACAGTTGAGCGAAAACGGTCTTCTCGGCCATGGTGTACCCCAGCATGTGAAAGATGCCGGAAACTGTACGCCAAAACCATAAAAGGACTTTGAGAATAAAAAAATCTTATGAAGATGATTTTCTCTTTACAATACATCGTGTTACACGATCTGTGAGAAATTTAACCGGACGCTAGTGTTGTCGTCTGTTGATATATTTAAGAAACACTAATGATATGATGCCAGATTGTTAACCGTACTATTCCTGCCCAGCTAACTAGATGGATCTCAAAGAGTCCCTACAAAAACTCCGTTCCCAGGGTGCCGCTTTTACGCACGACCTGCTCATGGTGCCGGTAGCCTGGCTTTGCGCCTATTGGCTGCGCTTCAATTTGGGTGCGATTCCAGAAACTTATTTGGATCGTGCGATTGAAGTATTGCCGCTGCTTATGGTGGTCCAGGCTGGGATAAACTGGTTCTTTGGTCTCTATCGAGGGGTGTGGCGTTTTGCCTCTATCCCTGATCTGATCCGAATTCTGCAAGCGGTAAGCGTTGCCCTGGTTGTGAGTTTTGGTCTGCTCTTCCTGTTTTTTCGACTGGAAGATGTTCCGCGTTCCGTTCCTATAATCTTCGGTGTTCTGCTGGTGATGCTGCTCACAGGCCCCCGCTTTTTCTATCGTTGGCTTAAAGATCATCATATCGACCTGCGAAGCGGGGAGCGGGTGTTGATTGTGGGAGCCGGCAAGGCGGGTGAGATGCTGGTGCGGGATCTGTTGCGCAAGGGTGGGCGCTCGTATCTGCCGGTGGCTTTTGTGGATAATAAAAAGCGCAGGCATGGGCAGGAGGTGCATGGGGTGCCTGTAGTCGATGGTTGTGATGCCATCCCCCAGGTAGTGGAAAAATATGCCATCGACCTCGTGATGTTGGCGGTGCCCTCGGCAAGGCCGGCACAAAGGCGACACCTGGTGGAGCTATGTGAGCAGAGTGGCGTCCCTTTTCGCACCGTGCCCGAGTTGAATGCGCTGATGTCAGGCCGGGTGAGCATTGATCAGCTGCGTGAGGTCTCAATCGAGGATTTGCTGGGGCGCGATCCAGTCGCCCTGGATTGGGATGGCATTCGTAGTGGGCTGGCAGGAAAAATTATACTGGTTACAGGTGGCGGCGGCTCCATTGGTTCTGAGCTGTGCCGACAGATTGGTCGCCTGAAACCGGCCAGTCTTTTGCTGTTGGATCAGTCTGAGTTCAATCTCTACTCCATTGAGATGGAGCTAAAAGCACAATTTCCAATGTTGAAGCTACATGCCTATATCGGTGATGTGGAGGATGTAGCAACGGTTGAGCGGCTGTTTGTCCGCCATACCCCCGATATTGTTTTTCATGCCGCAGCCTATAAGCATGTCCCGCTGCTGGAGCATCAGGTGCGCGAAGCGGTCAATAACAATGTGCTTGGAACGCGCAATGTTGCTGAAGCGGCAGATCGGCATAAATGCTCAGAATTTGTGCTTATCTCTACCGATAAGGCGGTAAATCCCACAAACGTGATGGGGGCCACCAAGCGACTGGCGGAGATTTTCTGCCAGAACCTGGATGCCCGTTCTGCAACGCGCTTTATCACAGTGCGTTTTGGTAATGTCCTGGGTTCTGCCGGCAGCGTCGTCCCGCTGTTTCGCAAGCAGATTGAGGCGGGTGGCCCGCTGACGGTGACCCATCCGGATATGGAGCGTTACTTTATGACCATCCCCGAGGCGACCCAGCTCATCATGCAGGCGGCGGTCATTGGTGATGGGGGCGAGATCTTTGTGCTGGATATGGATGATCCGGTGAAGATCAGCTACCTGGCAGAGCAGATGATCCGGCTATCGGGAAAGGTTCCGGGTGAGGATGTCGAGATCAAATATATCGGGCTGCGGCCAGGGGAAAAGCTCTATGAAGAGCTGTTTCATGAGCAGGAAAAGCTGCAGCCCACGAGCCATGAAAAGATCCTGCTGGCTCAGCACCGCAAGGTAGACGGGGAGTTGCTGAACACTTCGATGGCGGATATGAAACAGGCCTGTGATCACTTTGATGAGGCCTGCCTGATGCAGCAGCTGCAAAAACTGGTGCCTGAAAACCGTATTAATCAACCTGACTGAATCGCGATGGGAAAACAGAAAGAGCAGCCATCAGGTCTGTCATTGTTAGCGCCTCAATACTGGCCTGCCTGGCTTGGTATTCTGCTGCTGCGGTTGATTGTATTGCTGCCATTTCCCTGGGTGATGGCGCTGGGTCGTGCCACCGGCAGATTGAGTTTCCGTTTTGCAAAACAACGACGGCGCATTGCCGAGATCAACCTCCAGCTCTGTTTTCCGGAGTGGGATGAGGCTCAGCGGCAGCAGGTGTTAAGAGAGCATTTTGAGTCGCTGGGCATGGGGCTGCTGGAGATCCCTATCGGGTGGTGGTCGCCCTCCAGCCGGCTTCATAAGCTGGCGCATATTAAAGGAGTAGAGCATTTGGAAAAGGCGCTACAGAATGGCAAGGGCGCCATCCTGCTCTCGGCGCACTTTACCTCGTTGGAGCTGGGTGGGCGGCTGCTTTCACTCCACGCCCCGTTTCATGCCATGTACCGCCGGCACGACAACCCGGTGATAGAGAAGATTATGGCGGGTAGCCGCGTCCATCGGCTGGAGAAGGCCATCCCCAGGGATGATGTGCGAGGCATGATCCGTAGTCTCAAAGGCAATCATGCCGTCTGGTATGCACCGGATCAGAATACCCAGCGCAAGGCCGCGACGTTTGTCCGTTTTTTTGGCCAGGTGGCCTTGACCAGCACTGCCACAGCCCGTCTGGCAAAGCTGACCGGAGCGGCGGTGGTGCCCTACTATGTGGTGAGGCGTGAGGATGGCAGCGGTTACGATGTGATCCTGGAGCCGGCGTTGAGCGACTACCCTTCGGGTGATCTTGAGGCCGATACGCAGCGAATCAATGACATCATCGAAGGTTGGGTCAGAAAAAACCCGGCGCAGTACCTCTGGATTCACCGGCGCTTTCGGTCGCGTCCAACAAGGGGTGATCCCACGCCTTATGATGGCATTTAGGCGACTGTCCAAGAGCAGAAGCTACAGTGAGGAAGAGCTGGATTTAGTCAGGTTCCTTCGCTATTTTCGTTACATACGCTCAGTATTCGCCTCAAATAATCCTAGATTCCGCAGTTGACCGCTTTGAGGATGTATCAACATATTGATGTACTTAATGTTTTTTCACTTTTACCCAGTACCCAAAGCACTTGCTGCGCTCATGGGGAAGGCTCCTCACCTGCCGGATGAACCGCGCTACGGGGCGGATTGCACGCTTGTGGCGGCGCATGGCCGCGTTGCAACTCCTTGGAATAGATCAACTATTCTACGTCGTTGCGCCTTGCCCTGCACCCCCACAAGCGCACACTCCAGCCCGTCCAACTGCGGATTCTAGGATAATGAAAAAATCTAACTCAAACCCGCCTTCCCTCACCATGAACCCTGTTCTCGGACAGTCTTCAGTTAGGTGCTTGCTGTATAATCGCCGCTTTTCTTCTGCCGAATCCCACAATGTCTGAGCCAGTTACCATGTCGAGCCGGGGGCTCTATTTCCGGCTGCTGAGCCACGTAAAGCCCTACTGGCGTCAGTTCGGTGGCGCCATCCTGGCGACCGTCATTCTGGCGCTCACAGAGCCGGCCATCCCCATGCTGCTCAAGCCGCTGCTGGATGGCACCTTTGTCGATAAAGATCCGGACTATATGTTCTGGACACCCATAGCCCTGGTGGTGCTGTTTCTGATACGGGGTGTGATGGGCTTTTGCAGCAGTGTGGCATTCGAGTGGGTATCCGGCAAGCTGGTCTATGATCTGCGTCGACTGATGTTCGAGCGGATTCTTAGCTTTCCCACCGCCTATTTTGATGCCAATGCCACCGGCAATATCGTCAACAAGGCCACCTTCAATGTCAACCAGGTGACCACAGCGGCCACCCGCGTACTGGTTATTCTGGTAAAAGACAGTATCGCAATCATTGGGCTGATCGCCTGGATGCTCTACCTCGATTGGCAATTGACCATGACGGTATTCATCTTGATTCCGGTTATTGCGGTGATGGTAAAGGTGTTGGCGGTGCGCCTGCGCAGGATCAGCCGCAAGCTGCAAGCCACCATGGGCGAGATGACGCATGCCCTGGAAGAGGGCGCGCGCGGCCATAAGGTGATCAAGGTCTT
>JAJRUV010000144.1 GCA_024277595.1 Gammaproteobacteria bacterium | reverse complement strand
TTAATATTCGCTAATTATAGTTCAATTCAAAATGTTAGCAAGCTCATTTATGGCCACGGCAGCAGGTGTCCCGGTACCAAGCATGATTCGTAATTGCTCCGCCCGTTTTTGAGCAGAGGCATATTTTCCACGCCCGATACGACTGGCAATATTTGCAACCCGACCGATCAGACCAGGAGCCTGAGACAGAACCAGCTGCTCAACATCTGCAAGTTTGACCAGCAGAGCCTCCTTATAGGCAGGAGAGAACCCGCCCTGCTGGCTGTTTGCTACCACCAGAGAGCCCGCAGATGTTCCGAAAACAAGATCGTTGTAGTGACTGTCCGCAAAATTCAGAGCGAATACACGATCGGCCCCTGCGACACTCAGCCCTGTGGTTGCCAGGGAAGTTACCTGACCGTTGCTCATAAGAGCCTCGAACAGTTCACCCTGAACAAGCACCATCAACTCGCGTGTTCCATCAGCATTCCAGTCTGTGAAAAGCGGAACAACGGGTGCGGTCAGTGTGCCGAGAGCCGACTGGGTATCCAGAACCGGTTGGTCATCCGTTCCAACATTGTTAAACAGCAACAGGTCATTCCCCGAACCAACAATCAGATCCTTGTCTCCATCACCATCCAGATCTGCTACTACAGGAATTGCCTGTGAACCGACGGAAACCAGCCATTGCCCGGAAACCGCAAAGTAGTTGGCACTGCCATCACCCAGGAAAAGATTCACAGAGCCATCCGCGCCACCAACCAGCAAGTCAAATTGGTCGTCATTGTTCCAGTCAACCAGACAGGGAGTGGCACCGGCGATCTGCGGCAATGCCAGTGGTTGTCCTGTTGTCGAGAAAACAACCCGGCTCGGCGTATTCAAACCAGAATTTCTATTGGCCAGGTTCTCAATTGTCTCGTTTGTCAGCGGATCCTGAACAACCGAACCGGCATAAAAGGCAAGAGTGCCATTGTTGGCCAGCAGCAAATCGAGAACACCGTCTTTGTTCAGGTCAACAACAATCGGCGCAACATCAACTCCGGCCACTGCCTGCCCAGCCAGATCAAGGCCATGTGTGGCAAAACCTGTTGCCAGACGTGCTCCCTTCAGATCAGCGACGACCTCAACAGTGGCATCCTGATCAAGAGCCACTGTCGCAACATAGGGTTCAAACCCTGCCGCTTCAACCACAATAGAGTAGCTCCCTGCAGGCAAGTCACGCACCTCTACAGGAACAACTCCCAAAGCACGGCCCGCATAGCCATGGTGGCCACCAAGATAGACCTTGGATCCAGCGACACTGGACGTAATCTTGAGAGCAGAGGGTTGAAAAACAAAACTGCCATTATTGGTCGAAATCGTTTCAAGCGAAGTGTTATCTACCGCGACAACCCGCCAGCTGTAAGTCGCACCAGGGATCAATCCGGACGAAAGATCACTCAAGCCAACACTGGCAACCGAAGTCGTCTTACTGGCCACCAGGGCCGTCCCCTCAAAAACTTCGGTACGATAGCTAAGTGTCGCGTTGGGATCAGCGTCACTCGAGGCGACCCAGGTAAGAGTCGCAGAGCTACCGGCTGTTTCACCGGCTAAAAATGAATCCAGCACAGGCGCAGTCGGGGGCTCTTCCACGGCATTTATGGCAATCGTGGTTGCTGCCGACCAGCTGGACGTTGCCTGGCCATCATCAGCCTGAACCTGCCAGGTATACTCAGCATTCTCGACCAGTGCTGAACCAACCGTGGCAACAGTCGGGCCCGATCCTTCTGCAACGCTGAATGCCGCAACAGGGCTGCCAGCTGCATCAAAAACCCGCACGTTATAGGTCAGAGCATCATGCTCGGCATCGACAGAATTAGCAAACTGAAGTCCGGGAGTCAGACTGCCAACCTCACCAACGGTAATTGGCTGCGGAACACCTGGCGCCGTATTGACCTGAACTGGAGTACTTCCCCCATCGACACCAAAAACGTCGACACGATTTCCCGCCCAGATCACAAACAGACGCCCCGTCACAGCATCAAATGCAATTGAATTGGGGCGGATAATTGTTGAACCGCTTCCGTAAGTACCCAGAAGGGTTGCTGGAAGTTCAAGAATGCGAATATTGCCAGATTCTGAATCGGCCGCATAAAGACGGTTGGCGGCATCAAAAGTTAAACCCCCAAAGTATTGAAGTCGTGAACCAAAAGCCGTTGCCGCATCAAGCTGAGACTTCAACGTATAGTCGGAATGAAAAACATAGAGTTGCGGAGTTTGTGTCCCTTCAAAAATCGGGTCAGCGATATAGATGTCACCCTGAACCGGGTCAACAGCAATACTGGAAATCCCACCAAAACCGACACCGGACAGCACAAAAGAGCCACCGGCCGCCGAAAAAACCTTGACCTGTCGAGTCACAGTATCAGCAACCAGAACATCGCCATTCAACGCAACAGCAATGGCTCCAGCATCCTGAAATTCACCGGGGCCAGCCCCCAGATAACCCTGCGAAATACCAGCGGCATCAAGAACCACAACCCCGGTTCCCGTCGCGGCATAAATTGCGCTGCCATCAGGCCTGACCGCCAAACCATAACCGGATACCGCAACGCTGCCAAAAACTGCCGTACGATTTCCATATTTATCGAACTTGACAATGTTCTTGCCGGAGATGTTTGCCACATAGAGATTGCCCGCAGCATCAACAGCAACCCGGCTGGGCCCCTGTAAACTATCCGTAATCTGACCCAATGGCTGAACCACTGGCATGGCAGCTAAAGCAGAGCCTTGCCATATCACTCCAAACAACAGTGATATCACCGCAAGCAGGCAGATATTGATGCAGGACCGGGTCATAGTGATGCCTCCTGAAAATAAAGAGTCGTGGGCCTTTCGTGGCCCCTGGCACTCTGAGTGTCTGATTTCCTGACCACCATATTTGCAAAGATGGTACCAGCAACTTGCCAGACTCAAAATCATCACTATCAGCACAAACAAATGGCCGTAGAACTCTAGAGTTTACGGCCATTTAAGAGGGAAATAAATGCTGGACTACTCAGTTAAGCTTACAAAAACTTGAATTTTTTCATCCGGTAACGAAAAGCATCGATTCCTAGATTCAGTTTTTTCGCGGCCTTTGACTGATTTCCGTCTGAGGACTCAAGAGCCTGCCGAATCAACTCGCGTTCAACGTCCTCAATATCAATCCCATCTGGCGGCAGAGCAAAGATAAGCGGGCTCCCGCCTGATGGTGCACAACGCGACACCAGCTCACGGGGCAGATGTTCAGGCTCCATCACCTCATCGTCCTCCAGAATGACCGCTCGCTCTATCACATTGCGCAATTCCCGAATATTTCCCGGCCAATCATACTCGACAAGAATTTTTTCGGCTGCAGGTGAGATCTCCCGAACATTCTTGCCAAACTCACGGTTGAAGGTCTCGATGAAGCTTTTGGCCAGAACCAGAATATCATTGCGCCGCTCGCGCAAGGGAGGCAAAAAGATCGGTATGACCTGCAAACGATAGTAGAGATCATTGCGAAAGGCTTTCTCTTCAATCGCCTGCAACAGATCCCTGTTTGTTGCCGAAACAATTCTGATGTCGACATGAATATCCCTGGTCCCTCCGACACGGCGAAAGGTTCGATCCTCGAGAACCCTCAGCAGTTTGGCCTGAATCGCCATCGGCATATCACCGATTTCATCAAGAAAAACTGTGCCGCCATTTGCCATCTCAAAAAGGCCTTTTTTCTGACTCTTGGCGTCAGTAAAAGCCCCTTTTTCGTGCCCCATCAACTCACTTTCAAGCAGCGTTTCCGGAACCGCCGCACAGTTGATCGCCATAAAAGGCTTGTCAGCACGGCCACTTTCGTAATGCAGTGCCTTGGCGATCAACTCCTTTCCGGTACCACTCTCGCCCTGAATCAAAACGGTACCGGCATCACTTTGGGCAATCTTTCGCACCATGGTTAAAACATGCTGCAAATCACTGCTGGTCCCGATAATACTGTCAATACTGAATCTCTTGGGTTGAACCGCACGCAAGTGAGCCACTTCGCGTTTAAGCTCCCGCGTTTCCAGGGCTTTCTTGATCACGATGGCCAGCTCATCCAGGTTGAATGGCTTGTTTATGTAATCATAGGCACCAAGCCGCATCGCCTTAACAGCCGTTTCAAGCACCCCCAAAGCCGTTACCATGATAACGATCACATCTTCTTCAAGCTCTTTAACCTTCTCAAGAACCTCCATGCCGTTCATCCCTGGCAACTGAATATCCAGCAGCATCAGGTCAGGAGGCTCCTCCTGCAGCAGGCGCAGGGCATCCTCCCCCGATCCGGCAGTACTCACCTCATAGCCCTGCTTCTTCAGGTTCTGCTCAAGCGACCAGCGAATCAGATGTTCATCATCAACAACAAGGATCTTGCTTTTTGTCACAATAATCTCCTTACCCCGGCACAAAGGAAGTGCGTTACAAGTTGTACCCCCCTGCGATAATTCTTTTTTTAACTGCAAGCTCTTTTCGTCTACAGCTTCGTGACCTTGTGGCTAAAACCAAAACCGCAGATCATCACTGTTCAATGACCATTCAAGAAAGAGCTTAAGTCTAACTCTTACCTGGCTGTTCATCCAGTACCGGCAGCAACAAAACAAACCGTGTCCCCTGGCCCGGCTCACTCTCAACCTCCAGGCTTCCACCGTTGTTTTCCATCAATTGTCGGCAAATCGGCAGGCCAAGTCCTGTCCCTTGCGTTTTGGTGGTAAAAAACGGGGTAAATATTTTGGCCAATATCTCGGCGCTCATTCCCGGCCCGGTATCCGAGATACAGATCTGCACCCAATCACTCTTATCCTGGTGGATACGATCGGTCTGGACGGTCAGAACTCCCCCTTCAGTCATGGCCTGCATCGCGTTGAGAGCAATATTGAGAATTACCTGCTGAATCTGTTTATGGTCGATCCAGACGGCGGGCAGGTCACGTGTCAGCTCGTCGACCCGGTTGACCTTTTTGGCCTCAGGGTGCTGAGCGACAAAAAGCAGGGTTTGTTTGAGTAATTCATTAATATCAGCGAAAGCGAATTCGGGTTTTCCTGGTTTGCCAAAATAGAGAAGATCATTGACTGTTTTATCGAGTCGTCCAATCTGACCCTGGATCTGCAACATAATCTCTCGCCGCTGATCACCTTCAGGATAGTCATCAGAAAGAACTGAAATTGCTCCACTGATTCCCGCCAGTGGATTCTTGATTTCATGAGCCAATCCGGCGGCCATCTCACCAACAGAGGCAAGACGATCGACCCTTTCCATCTGCTGATAATGATAGCGTTCAAGTTCATTCTTCGCCCTGGCCAGATGATCGACCATCGAATTGAAACCGGTCATCAACTGGCCGATTTCATCGTCCTGGACCGGCTGCATCCGCACAGTCAAATCTCCCTCTTCGACCTGCGCCATACATTGGGTAATTTTCTCAAGTGGCCGCCTCAAAAAACGAATCATTACCACAGAAATACCCGCAGCAAGCGAGCCAAGAATGAGCAAGGTCGAAACTATAAATAACTGGCTGGTTTCCCGTAACTGCAGATACATTTCAGCCAGGGAAAAGTTCATGTTCAGAACGCCGATCACCCTTCGACCATTTCCGTGACAGCGAAAGCAGCGCTCATCAGAAACGATGGGACGCACCATCGCCAGAACACGGCCTCCACCCTGATTTTGAATCACCCCTTCTGAGGTTTTATTTTTAAACAGGGCGTAGTCATGCGGATCGATCCGCGTACCGATTTCACTGGGATTTGCCGACTTCAGAATAATCCCCTCAGGGCTGAAAATCCGAACTCCGGTCATCCCGTGCCCGTGACCGACTGTTTCGAGAATGGCCTGAACTTCTGAAGTATTTCCCAGACGCATCGAATTGAATATCGACTTTTCGATTGTCCCAAGCAGCATATTGGCATGGTGACGGGTGGTGGTAATCAGGTGGGTTTGTTCGCGATAAAGGTGGAACAACGTAAAGATACCAACCCCAAGGGCAAGGAGCAGCACATTGAATAGGATGATACGACTGATCAAACTTTTAAACATGTGCGAACGCCCTCCGGGCAACAAATAAAGAACCGACAGTCAAAGCTATCAGCCCTGCGGTGATTCACCATGACCGATCTGAGGAGATGACGGTGAGGTTCCAGATTCTTTCTGGGTTGTTGTAGATTTTGTTTTCGGGACGTAAACAAACTCCCACTCACTGTAGGATTCTCGCCCCTCGAAGTCCTGGTTATCGACAGAAAAATTGCCCTGTTTAAAAGGGGTCTTCTGCAACGATGAATGGACCCCCTTGATCCGCCCTCCCGGGTCCTTGATCAGAACCCAGTCCTCACCCGTCATCGGATCAGGGTAAAGACGACGCAAGTGTCTTCTGGTTTGCAGGAAACGCGGATCCTTCAGCAGGTATTCCAGCCTGGAAGGAAAAATATTAGGAGCTCCCTGACCATGTGATGCACGATAGTAGGAACCGATCGCCTTGCGGATCTGTGCCCCCTTCCACAGTAAATCGGCCTCACGAGCACGCCGGGTTATCGTGCTCCAGGTTGACCCGGCAATCCCCGCAGAAAGGCCGAGAATTGTCATCACAACCAAAACCAGAACCAGGGAAAACCCGGATTCTTTTTTGAGTATCTGTCCCCAAAAACCCACAGACATGACAGGCTCAGCCTTTTTCATTGCCCTCCGTCAGATAAGAAAAGATAAGGTCGTCAAGAGCCTCTGAAACATCCTGATGTGAATTTCGATCTTCAGCACTGGGAGGATCAAATGCCGGCTCGATCGCTACCTGAAGCTCCTCAACCACCGGCGGAGAAACCTCATCGGCAACCACCGGTGCCTCTTGAGACTGATCCTCATCAGTCGCAGGCAGATCCAGCGGGACAGCTTCAAGTTCTTCGATTTCTTCACCCAGCAGTGGCTCCTCAGTCGCTTCCGCCGCCACAGGTTCCGCAGGAGTTTCTGCCTCGACCGGCGCGGAGATAACCTCCTCTGAATCCTGTGCCACGGCAGAAGCCTCATCCGCAGCATCCACAGTCGGCTCTTCCGCTGTCGTCTCCGACGGTTCTCCCTCGATCTTGATTCCAAACTTACGAATGCGCTCGTCAAATTCCCCCCTGGTTAAACGACGCAGCATACCTTTATGTTGTTCCTTGGCCAGATCTTCAACCACCTGATTGAGATTATCGACTCCCAGGATGTCGGCATAAGACGTCTTCTGAGACGAAACAATGATCCCGCCGTGGTACAGCAGCGTCACCAGGCTCGGGCTTTTCAACCCGCCATCCTCGGTCTGGACGTGAAAACTGACCCCCAGATACAGCACATTATGGTTAAAACCGACAATCATGCGACTTCCCCTAGTAAGACATAGAGGTCTTACACCTCAATTCTTAAAGAAAGTAAATATCACGTTCCGCCATATGACGCAATGAATCATTTATCCCACTGAAATAACTAATAGATTTATCTGGTTATCCATTTCGCTCCACTTGGGGCCACGATGAGTTCACGCACGCCACTTCCAGAGACGCATGAACCCATCCATGGGGCTTGACTGTCGCCATCCGGACGACAGTCACCCTTCCAATGGCACACGCAAACTCATCTTTTGTTCAGGTTGAGTCAAGTGGATAACCCATTAGCTTTATTCGGTACCCGGGCAAAGAGTTTTTCTCAAAAAGACTCTTTTTTCGGCAATTCCCCCTGGATCTCTTCAGAGACAGAAGGAGGGGGTTCAAGGGGTTGAGCTACCGGGGTTTCAACCTCCTGGTCTCTCGTAACCGAGGTACGACTATAACGAAATTCGGCCTTGATCGGATGAGAAATATCGACATGGCCCTTGAGTGTTTCTTCCTTTTTACCATCTATCATTATTTGCAAACGTCGAAGGTAGGGAAAATTAACGGCCAGAGTATTGGTCAGGCCATAAACAGTTAAAAGCTCGGACAAACTTCCCCCCGGGTGCAAATCAACCAGCTCGCGGCTAAAATTAACCCGCGCCAGATCATCCTCAATTTCGGCACCAAGAACCCGTGTTCGTGCAGGAATCACCGGCTGCAACCGCAGCGAACCAGCCGCCAGCGCTTCGATTGTCTGGGCAATACACTGCCTTTCATCATTACAACCTGCGATCTGTCGTTCTTCTGAAACCAGATACAGCCCCAAAGGATCGGCAAAATATAAAACCACGTCACGCGGTTCATATGTCGCCTGAGGAACAACAACGGCAGACCCTTTTTCATTGCTATCTGGCCAGACCATCCAAAGGATCAGAGCCAGGACAACGGCAAAGGCACCAATTAATAAAATTAATCTATTCATTTGGATTTCAACCTATCTGGACCTGAGTGACAAGCTGGAGATTTTCACCCAAAAAGCCTCGGCCAATCGTTTGAAAACGGGTCGGAACATCTGTGACAAAAAATTCTTGCCCCCCCTGCTCACGATCGCTCAGAAGATCTTCGGAACGCAGCAGCTCTTCCACTTCTTCTGCCGTTGCATCCGCAGAATCGATGAGCGTCATGTCGGGGCCAACAACAGAACGAATCGCACTTTTCAACAATGGATAGTGAGTGCAACCAAGCACCAGGGTATCAATCTCTTCATCCAGCAACGAAGCAAGATATTCCCCGACAATCGTACGGGTAACAGCGTGATCTGCCCAGCCCTCCTCAGCCAAGGGAACAAAAAGCGGACAAGCTCGGGAAAAAACCACCGTCTCCGGGCGCAAAACCTGTAAAGCCCGTTCGTAAGAACCACTATTGACCGTCCCCTCCGTTCCAACCACTCCGATTCGGTCACCTCCTGCAGCAATCGCCGCACGGGCTCCCGGCTCCAAAACTCCGATAACAGGCAATCTCAGCTGTTCACGTAATATTGGCAGAGCAACTGCCGATGCGGTATTGCACGCAACAACCAACAGCTTGATTCCCTGTGCCTGAAGAAAGCGGGCCGCCTCCAGAGCATACTGGGTCACAGTCGCAGGACTCTTGGTTCCATAGGGCACACGAGCCGTATCCCCCAGATACAGCAACCTCTCGTGCGGTAACCGCTGAATCAGTGCATGGCAAACCGTCAATCCCCCAACTCCGGAATCAAATATTCCTATTGCAGAGTGTCTCATAACCAGACTGGACCCAGAGTCCCTCCTTGCCAAAAAAAATCCCGGTTCAGTCCGAGCAAGCGTCCTGCCAACCGAGATAAAGAGTCATGGTAGATAAGCCACCGAATGAAGTCAAGATTTTGCCCTCACGCCAGAGCTTTCAACTTCACAAAAAACCTGTTAATCTCTGGCAATCGGGTTGTGCATCATATCGATAACGACCAGACCCACCGCAACAAAGGAGCGACGATGAACTGGCAGGATTTTCTCGATTTCATGACGAACTTCCGCACGGATCGCATCATGGAACAACTGGCAGCCTGGAACGTCGGCCATCTCAGCCAGAACCCTTATGTTCTGGCAGGCCTGGCCGTTGTGATTGCGATCGCCTATTTCCTGGGATGGAAGGCTATATCGGGATTTATCGCCGGCATCGGAGGTTTCAGCTACGCGCTATCCTATGCAGTTTCTCAGGGCACTGGCACCGAAGGACTGGCCGGGGGCGGGATCTGGGTCCTGGTAGGCGGAGGAGGAGTCGCCGTCATTCTGTTTATCTATCTGCTTTTTATCCGTTCAGAATAATAAAACCCCAGACATCTCTGTAGAATTGACCATCCATCAGCACACGTCGAATTGACCTGAAGCGGTCGATTGGTTCAAGATACACTTTTTTACTGACAGGCCATACACCCGAAGGAGCCCCCATGAAAAAACGTGATATTCTGGTCCTGATCGGAGGGTTGGTTATCCTGACAATCCTCTGGATGGCCCCGGACGAAACCACCAAACACCTTCCTAAAGACACTATTCATCAAAAATTCTATTCTATCGTTCATAAAGATGGGAAAAAAGCGGCAGAAAAGTTTTGTCAGGATTGCCACAATAAGGAACAGATGCCTTTTCCGGAAAATCACCCGCCAAAGTTTCGTTGTATTTTCTGCCATAAACTCGACAACTGATTATCAGGCAGAAACATTTTCTTTTTCAAACTGCGATCAATCCCGTCAAAAAACGCAGGCAAGTCACCACTCTCCAGAGTGATGGCTTGCCTGCCAGCAGAACGACCCTTGCCAACCAATTAATAATAATAGAGTTTTCATTTTAATGAGGCCTTCAGCAGAAGTCAGGCATTGCTTTTGCACTTTCGTATTTAAACACTCAGCAAAGATTGAACTTTTCAACAGCGAGATTTATTGATCACAATGCCTGTCTCGTCACACAAAAATCGCAGCGCCCTTGACTACCTGCTCTATATTATGGCCGGTGCTGTCATCGGTACTCTTTGCTTCAGTGCCCTGCTTTGGCTGACTTTCTGAAACAGTCCTCAGCAGATCACGAACACAGAAAAAGCCGCACCCTGCAAAAGGGTACGGCATCTTATCAATTCCTCCTGAACATTGTATCTCGATAGCTGTTACCAGCCACGCCCCTCAACCTGTTCAGCAAAAGGTTCAGCCAACTGGCGAAACCGGTTAAAATCCGGGGCCGCGTAGGCTTGCTGCGGCGCACTGCCAAGCATCTCCTGCCGTGGAATATACTGCTGCAAAATCCACCGACGAGCTCCCCTTATCTGCTCACCTATGGCGACTAACTCGTCGTCCCCAACCAGCCCCGGAACACAGGTTGTCCGAAACTCGTACTCAGGAGCGACCTCAATGGCCAGTCGGCAACTGGCTTGCAACGCACTGATATCTACGGGCCGGTCATGAAGTTCTGCATAGCGAGCCGGGGCCGTTTTAACATCAATTGCCAGGTAATCCACCAGCGCATCGGCAAACAGACGCTCAAGAACTTGCGGCTGCAAGCCATTGGTGTCCAGCTTGACCTGCAACCCCAAAGCCTTTATCTGGCGAAGAAAATCTTCCAGCCCCGGGGCCAGCGTGGGCTCGCCGCCAGAAACAACAACTCCGTCGATAAATGAACTACGCTGTTGCAAATCTTCCAGCAGCTGATCAAGCGGGTAATCCGGATATTGATCCGGATCAAGCACCAGTCCCGGATTATGACAAAAGGAACAGCTGAGGTTACAGCCCCCGGTAAAGACCAACGAAGCAACCCGTCCGGGGAAATCAAGCAGGCTGGTCCCCTGAAACCCCTTGATACGCACGCAGTTCAGTCCTTTTTCTCTCCGGCGACAACATATTCGGAACGATCACGAAATTCTTCCTTTTTCCCGCGGTTCCACTGCTGAACCGGACGGAAGAAACCACAGACACGTGAATAAACCTCGGTTTTTGCATCACACTTGGTTGCCACGTTAATACCTCCTTGTCGTTATGAAAGCAGAGGCCAAAAAGAACCACTGCCGTACCGTTTGAAAAATCAGGCCGCCTGCCCATCCTGATGGTAGGGGCAGGAGAAATGTTCACCGCTGATATAGCCATGCTCCGGGCAGATCGTAAAAGTCGGGCTCAGAGTGAAATATGGCAGATGGAAGTTTTCGGCAATTCTGCGCACCAGCAGGCGCGCACTGCGCCAATCCTCCAGGCGCTCGCCAAGAAAGCCGTGAAAGACCGTCCCGCCAGTGTAAAGAGTCTGAAGATCATCCTGATGTTGCAAGGCAGAAAAGATATCCTCAGTCGTTCCCACCGGCAACTGGGTCGAATTGGTATAATAGGGCTCGTCACTCCCCGCGGTGATGATGTCTGGAAAACGTTTACGGTCACGATTGGCCAGTCGATAACTGGTCCCCTCAGCCGGAGTCGCTTCGAGATTGTAGAGATGGCCGGTTTCTTCCTGAAAAGCCTCAAGTTGTTTGCGCATAAAATCGAGCGTTGCCTTGGCCAGAGATTGACCTTCATCACTGTCAATCCCGGTTCCGATCAGGTTGAGCGAAGCCTCGTTCATTCCAATCAGACCAATGGTTGAAAAGTGATTGTCCCAGAAATGGCCACTTCGTTCGCGAATTCCTGCCAGATAAAACTTACTGAAAGGATAAAGTCCATCTTCAGTAAAACGTTCCAGTTGTTTCCGCTTGATTTCCAGCGATTCGAAAGCAAGCTTCATCAACCGACCAATTCGCTCGAAAAACTCGGTCATGCTGTTGGCAATGTAGGCGGCCCGAGGCAAGTTGATGGTCACCACGCCAATTGACCCTGTCAGTGGGTTTGACCCAAACAACCCCCCTCCACGACGACGCAGTTCACGATTATCAAGCCGCAACCGACAGCACATTGAACGGGCATCTTCTGGATCCATGTCTGAATTCATGAAGTTGCTGAAATACGGGATTCCGTAGCGGGCTGTCATCTCCCAAATAGGCTCAAAGCGGGGGTCTTCCCAATCAAAACCGGCGGTAATATTGTACGTTGGAATCGGAAAAGAAAAAATCCGCCCCGAAGAATCTCCGTCCATCATCACTTCACAAAAGGCCCGGTTGAGCAGATCCATCTCGGCCTGGAACTCACCATAGGTTTGTTCCTGAAGCTCACCACCAATCACCACAGCTTCGTTTGCCATGTTGTTCGGCACCACCATATCCATGGTGATATTTGTGAAGGGCGTTTGAAAACCAACCCGTGTCGGGACATTCATATTGAAGACAAACTCTTGCAGACACTGTTTGACTTCTGCGTAGCTCAACCCATCACGAGCAATAAAGGGGGCAAGCAAGGTATCAAAGTTGGCAAAGGCCTGGGCACCCGCTGCCTCGCCCTGAAGCGTGTAGAAAAAGTTGACCGCCTGCCCAAGTGCGGTACGAAAATGGCGAGCCGGACCACTCTGGACCTTGCCATAAGCACCGGTAAACCCTTTAAGCAGCAGGTCTTTCAGATCCCAGCCACAACAGTAAACCGACAGCATCCCCAGATCATGGATATGATAATCACCCTCGCGATGACCGTCGGCAACATCGGCAGGATAAATCTTGTTCAACCAGTAGTTGCTGGTAATATTGGCCGCGATATGGTTGTTGAGTCCCTGGAGTGAATACCCCATATTGGCATTCTCATTGACTCGCCAATCTTCCTGAACCAGATAGGAATCGATCGCCTCGATCGACTCTTTCATGAATTCACGAGTCTCGCGCAGACCTTCACGCTGCTTGCGGTAGATAATATAGGCCTTGGCGGTTTGAGCATGGCCATTTTCGATCAGAATTTTTTCTACCAGATCCTGAACATTTTCGACCGTTGGAACCCGGCCATCCTTATACAAAACACTCAGAATGCCGCAAATCTGTCGACTGATATCTACCGCCCGGGTAAAATCGGTACCCCCGACGGCTTCAACTGCTTTGACGATGGCATGGGAGATTTTTTCTTCTTCAAACGGAACCAGTCGACCATCACGCTTGCGGATAAAATCGATCATGTGCCTCCCTCCAGAGATGACAGGATCTCTTGAATAAGTCCGAATCCCGCGCAGGACCGGACAGCATAAGCAACTCGCGGCAATCGCTTCTCGGCAACTGCAGCAACGAGACAAAATCTACCATGATTTTGCCAAAAATTAAAAGGGAGAAAACACAATATCTAGAGTTTTTTTTAGCACCATGCACTATATCTTGTTAGACATCTGTGTGTAAGCTGTGGATTAAAATGCCTAAGTTTCAGTAAATACGTCAGGTTTCTTGTCGTTGGCAAGGGACTGTGCTAAACAGATGACTACCCTCTTGACACCTTTTTTTTGAAGGAGCTCCCATGGCTGATTTGACCCGTTTTGGTATCTCGATTGATGCCCGACTGCTTGAACAGTTTGATCAACTGATTGACGGCAAGGGTTACAATAACCGCTCTGAAGCAATCCGGGATCTGATCCGCAATGCCCTGGTAGAACAGGAATGGGGGGATCAGGCGCGAGAAACTGTCGCAACGGTGACGCTGGTCTACGATCATCACACCCGTGATCTGGCTGACAAACTGACTGAACACCAGCATTCTCACCATGAAGAAATTATTTCAACCCTGCACATTCACCTCGATTCTCACCATTGCCTTGAAGTCGTGGTCATCAAGGGACGCTCTGATCAGGTGCGCCGAATTGCTGACGAACTGATCGGTACCAAGGGAGTCAAACATGGCAAACTGGTGGCAACAACAACCGGGCAGGATCTTTGACAGCGTGAGGCGTGAGGTAGTATAGACTTAGCGAGTTTTCCTTCAACGACAAAGAGCAGGTCCGGTATGTACCGAACCTGCTCTTTGCTTATTCTGTAATCACAGCCAATAACTACCTTGACCGGGACAATCTATCCATCGCAGCTTTCAGGCTGACACGCAGACGCTCCAGCACATCGGCCAGCTGACCGATTTCATCATCACTGTGCTTTTCAATCTTTTCATCGACCCGGCCATCGGCAAGATTACCGGCGATACTTGTCAGTTTGGACAGGGGAGCCAGTGCGCCATTAACGATAATGAAGACCAGGATAGTCGACAGCAACAAAATCCCGACCATAATCGCCCCCAGCTTGACCGTGAGATCAGACTTGGCCTGCTGGGTTTTGTTGAGGGAAAATCCGATCCGGAACCCACCCCAGTGCTTACCCTTGACCATAATTGGCGACGAAATGTCCCACATCGTCTCTCCGGTATCCCGATGATAAACCTGGCGCAAAACCGGTTCTTTATTTTGTGCCGCCCGAATACCAACCGGGTCATTGAAAATCCGCTTGGTGCGATTGCCGACCAGATCCTTTTGTCTGTCACCGGTAATCGGTTTTTGATAACGGGTATTGTGCGTCGGCAGATATCCATTAACGTCAACCGCAACTGCAAAAACGACTGAGTCATCACGTAAAAACTCATCCTCCATTGCCAATATCGCTTTATCGAGATAAGCATCATACTTGGTGTGATACTTTTCCGGCTCGAAACCGGGAATTGGCACATAGGCCTGATCAAACGCATCTTTGACCGAGAAAACCCCGTTATCGATCGCCTCATCCATGACCTTGCCAATCAGCTTGGCTCCAACCAACGCTTCGATCCGCCCCCGTTCGAGCAATTGGTTTTCCAAACTTTTCCCCTGCTGATCCACGATGTACCAGGTCCCCGCAGACATGACGACCAGTAGTACCAGATTGGCCATAACGGCCACCTTGACTCCAACTTTCTTGAACACATTTACCTCCTGAACTTTATGCAAATAAAACGGCAGGATTATTTCTGCCGATAGCCGATCCTGACAGCACCCCAGTGGCGGTTCTGGATGATGATCGGCACAGAAAGATCACTCATAACTTCGCCCGTATCCCGGCTGTAACGTTGCAGTAAAAATGGTTTTTTATTGTGGGCGGCAGCCAGGCCGGTTCGATCGCTGAAAAGCCTTTTGGTGCGATTCCATTTGGCATCGACATCACTATCACCGGTAAGGGGGCGCGAGTAACGGCTGTTATGTGTCGGCAGATAACCATTAACATCGACCGGCACAACAAAAACCAGACGTTTGTCCAGCGCAAGATATTTATCGATAATCGGCCTGATGACACCATCGGTCACCCGATCATACTGGGTATGAAATTTTTGTGGCGATGTATTGGGAATCGGAATATAGAAAGTATCAAAAAGCTGGGGAACAGAAAGTTTTCCCGAGGTCAGCAAGAGATCAAACTGGGTCCTGATTTCATCGCGACAGTCTTCTGCCCACCCCTTTACCTTCTGATCAAAAGCGTTCAATTCAAGAGCCTGTAACGGGGCAGGCAGCAACATGAACAACATCAACAGCTGGATCAAACGCATGAGCATCATCCTCCCTGGATATCAGTCGAACCTTCCCCCTCTCTCCATTGGGTCACCACCCGAATCATTCCTCTTCCGGCGATGTCCCTGTTGTTACCCGCCCGATAAGCCGCAGGACAGCCTGCAACATATCGGGGACATAGCATTCGGGGGTCTGGACAACCCCAAGATAGAACTTGTCGATCGGAAACAGGTGAAAGTGCTGCTTGCCTTCCCGATTAAAACTGAGATAGCGGCAGTAACTGAACCCGACCTTATCCATAATTCCACGCGCCGAGGTTCCACCAAGAATCATCAGCGATGCGTAAAGGTCCGGGTCCTCCAGACTGCGACCAATTATTTCGCCATCTTCCCTGACCAGAACACAGCCTGACACACCGTCAATCTCGGTAATTCTGGCTACAAATTCTTTGGCTGTTGCCATATGCCCCTCCCTTATACCTGAAGCAACGGTGCGGTCAAAGATTCGTAAGCCGCTATTTTTTCCGGGTCACCAATCTCTTTATTGAGCATCTCAATCAGTTCGGGCAACCGTGCCGCTGTCGCCCCCTGCTGCGCCCATTCCTGCTGGATTTCTTCAAAAATAATCCCGGCCATCGGCCCAAGAATTTTTGCCAGCAATTCTTTGAGTTCTGTGACGACAGGCTCAAGTTCAGCCCCGACCGGAGCCGGACCCGAAGCAGCGACTGCCGGGCCAGATGCCTGCAAGGACTCCGGCTGGTCGCGCAACTCCTCCTGCAGCAGATTGAGCGACATTGTCAGCAGATTGTGATTGAATGAAGGATCGCAAATAGCAAAGACTGTCAGCCCCTTACGCAGCTCACGGGCAATCACCACCGACTCATCATAGTGCAAGGCCAGGTCATTGATATCACTGAAACTCATCCGCCCGGCGGTCAACAGCTTACTCAACTGCTTACCAACCTCGGTCAGTTTTTCCGGCTTGAAAATCCCCGGAAGATTGCTCTGTTGCAGTCCACTCTGGGTACTGAACAGGCAGGCACCAACCACACCCGGGATGGCCTTGAGTTCATCAATTGCCTGCTTCATGCTCTTCTCCTTTTCGCTGATCGCAGCTCGAAACTGAATAGTCCCTGAACGTCGTCTGGTGAACTATCGACACAGATATTGTTTAACCTGCTTCATAACAGCAGAGGGCCGCTGCCCTCTGGCCAGCTTGACCACAACCCGATGCTGTTGAAAACGAAAAAACAGGCAATGAAATCTGCTGGCCGTCGTAATCGACATATGACTGAAAGATCCAAAACTCAACACGTCATCGAGACGTTCTACCTGTTGCAGAAAAAGAACCGGATCGAAATCTTCAAGGCTGCATTTTCCCTCGTTACAGTTCTCAAGAAAACCGGTCGAATCAAACAGGGCGAACTCCTGCACTCCCGGATGACGGGTAAGAACCTCTACCAGCTTTTGTCGTGCAACAACCTCGGGTGAGCTCTCTCCTGCGCCTACAACCCCTGGGAATACTTCTGTCTCCTCCCCCGACACAGGAGGCGGTTCAGCAAAAGATGATGCTGAATTGTCTCGACTGTCTTCATCCTTACGCCTGAACGCATCAATGAGCAGATGTTCAAGCCCGGTGGTAATCACCTGCTCCTGGCGACGACAGACCGAATCCATTTCTATTTCAGCATCTTCCCAGGCCATGATCTCATAGGCAGCACTCTCACCGTGCAGTTCCCCACACTCGGCATCCAGCAACTCTCCCCTTTTCAGGTAAAGATAGCCATTACGTTGTCCCTGAGCAATTTTGAGAGTGCAGGTCTTTTTTTCCATGTGCATCAGCTGAAGAAAGGTTGCCAGCGCGATACCACGGATATAACTGCGAGCCTTGGCCTTTAAGGTCGTAAAAATGGCGTTTTCAAGATCAGCCAGAGCCAGGGGTTTTTCCAGATACTGCAGGGTTTCGATTTCTGCCAGCTGGGCTTCGATATCGGAGGTTCCGAATGCCGTCATCACGATCACCGGCAGATCCGGTCTTTCCCGTGTCGTCCAGGCCAACAATTCAAAGCCGTCCATTTCCGGCATCTTGAGGTCAGTAACCAGCAGGTCGACCGGCAGGGCTCGCAACAGGGAAACGGCCTCTTTGCCACTTTCCGCCGTCAGAACGCGAAACTTGTCCTCATGGATTTTCAACCCATCCTTGAGGGACAACAAAAATGTTTTTTCATCATCAACAATCAGGACCGTTTCAAGGCCGGTATTGTCAGTCATAGTCTATCCTGTGTGTCTGACGACTTAGGAATCGTCTCTGGCTTTGTTCTCTGCCGAACTAAGGGGCAGACTGATAATCGCCAGGGTTCCGTTCCCCGGGCTGCTCTCTATTTCGATGTCGGCATTCATCTGAGCTAACAGTTTTCGGGTAATAACCAGGCCCAAGCCATTTCCTTCTGGCTTGCTGGTATTGAACGGTTTAAACAGATGGCGTTTTTGCGCATCAGAAATACCACAGCCGTTATCCGAAACCACCAGTCGGACCAATTGCTCCCGTTCTTCAGCAAAAATATGAATCTCGGGATCAGCCACCCCTTCAAGGGCATCAGCAGCATTCGCCAGCAAGTTCAGCAATGCCTGATGCAAAGCCCGCCCATCGATATGCACCCGGGCGATATCTATCGGATCGGCAAATACAAGAGAAATGCCTCGCTCGCTGAACTCGCGACCCACCAACGCCATAAAACGGCGCATAAACTCCCCAAGCTCGACATCCTTCAGTTCCATGCGTTCAAAAACGGCAAAGCTCTTCATCGACTTGAGCAAGAACTCGACCCGTCCGATATCAGCCAGCCCCCGGTCGATATATTCGAGAACCGTTTCGCGACTGAAACTGTCAAGGTTTGTTCTCAGTACGCTTAGAGCCATTTTGAGCGAGTTGAGTGGATTACCAATCTCGTGACGAACACCAGAAAAAATGAATCCGATATTGTCCATGGTGTTGACCGCTTGAGCGATCGACTCAAGTCGCATCTTTTCACTGATATCCCGGATAAATATGCAGCGATACCGTTCCCCGATTTCATAGATCGAACAACCAAGGGTACGATCACGATAAGGAATCAGGACCGATGCCGGACCAGACCTGGGCATGGTCTGACCAGACAGAATCAGCTCATTCAACCGTTCAAAGCTGTTACAAAGCCGGGTGTCCTGCAAAACGGTACAAAAAACGGGATTACGATAGTCGATGCGCCGGGCTTCAAGATCAAGGACCAGTACCCCGACATCGATATTGTCAAGAATCTGGCCAAATTCCCAGTGTGGATCGCGTTCACTACGGGACGACGCTAATGGCGACTGCTGATGACCTGCACGCATTCGGTCACCCAGAAAATGGAATCCGCGTCTTAATTTCATCGTTCAAGCAATCCAGCAATTCTTCAATAGTTTTAAAACGGCATTATATTTTATCGAAACACAATCTTCAAGCAAAGATTCTCGACTGAAATATTTAAGAAAGAACATTAAACCACAGGTACCTTATCACATAAAAATACCTTTTATGTATCAAAAAATTATCTTGCTCCCACTTTTAATTATTTAATTTCAGTACATTAGCTAAAAAATCCGTGCATCTAGTGGACGAATAAAAAAAACAAAACGCCCTGACAGAATGACTCATGTCAGGGCGCATAAATAAATGTTGTTTTACCCGAAGCAGTAACTACGCCATAAGCTCACAAGCATCGACCCAGGTCCCGGCACATATGGCTTCAAGATCAGCAGCTGAAACCGGGACAGCAGAGGCATCATCTCCTGCGGCGGCATATGTCTTCTCAAAACGCTTAAGGGAACGGTCAAGAAATACCGGCAAAGTCGAGGGCAGCAAAAAGGGACAAACCCCGCCCGGAGCGTATCCGGTAAGTTTTTTCACCTCATCGGCCTGGGGTAACTTGACCTTGCCGGTCCGGCCCGTTTCCCGCTTGAGCAATGAACTTTTGACCTTCATATCACCACAGGTCACAACAACCAAAGGATCACCACCAACAATAAAAAGGAGCGTTTTGGCAATTTCGGCAACGCTGCAACCTACGGCCTGCGCTGCAGTCGCAGCGGTCGGCGTTGGCTGATCATACTGCCAGACTTCGATCCCACGCTTTTCAAGCCAGGCCTTCACTTCTTCAATATCAGGCATATTGGTCTTTCATCCTCCAGCTAACAGTTGTTTTGCTTCACTTCGCAACACCTCGTCAAGGCGTGGATCTCCCACCACACGCTGTAACAACTCGACCCCCTGCTTGCGCCAGTTGCGGGCCAGATATGTCTGCGCAACACGTAATTGCCAGCGTGGATTATCGGGTTCCTGACGACAAGCATCATTAAAAGCATCCAGCACCTTGCCGAGTTCACGTTTTTGCCGTAACCAGAATTCGGCCAGATACAGATTTATCCCCCCACCACAACCTCCGCCAGGCAAACTGGCAAGCAGTTGTTCTGCTTCCTGAATCTGGCCAGCCCGCTCAAACAGTTCTGCTGCCAGAACCATAAAATCAGGTTCTGAAAAGCCGCCTTCAAGTGCATGGACAGCTGAGGTAAAAGCAGCATCTGGCTTTTGCAGCCGATATTGCAGTGCCGCTATCCGAGCATGACAAAAAGCTGGATCAGCCCCATCCGCAAGTTGCTGTTGCAACAACTCCAGCGCCTTTTGCAGATCATCCTGCGACAGCATCAGATCCAGCAAACTATCGAGAAACAGCAGATTGCCCTGTTCAAGATCCAGGGCTTGCCGGAGCAACTTTACACCCTCGGCTATTTTACCCGTCCGACCATAAAGACATCCGAGTTCAAACAGATACAGATCATTCTGTTCATTTTCTGGCAACTGAAGCCAAAGGTCCAACGCAGGTTGATCTTGTCCCTCATGACCCAGAATAAATGCCTGCAGAAACTGATCTGATTGGGCCAGATAGCGTTGCTGCAACTCGGGCGGATAGGCCGCAAGAATCAACTCCAGCTGGATCTGCTGGTCAGGCATGCTGATTTGGGTTTCTGATCCCGCAGCAGGAAGCGTCGCACAATCAGCGCAACTTGACCGGGTTGCAGGAACCGGTTCCGCAGCAGGACTTTCACTATGAGGTTCGGCCCCCTCTCTCAGCGTTGTCAGGACCGCTTCGATACTGGCGATCAGATCGGAAGCCTTTGCTTGAGAGCGCGCCAGGTGAAGGTGTTCCATCGCTCGCGTTAGATCATCGACAGCCAGCAATCGTTGCCCTTCTTCAAGGTTCAGGCGGGCCAAACCATCCAGAGCAAGCTCCTGCAAGGCAGCAAGATCATCACTCGTGTCGCCTGCGTCTACCAGATCCTCCGCCAGGTGAACAGCATCGGCATAGCGGTTTTGTTCCAGCGCCTGACGCAGCTTTGCGATATCGGGTCCAGACCCGAACAGTTTCCCCAGAAAACCCATATTTCACCTCATCCTATTTTATTGAAGAATTGACAACCAGGACCATCAGGACAGCCTTTCAGAGCAAGGCATCAATCGTATCAAAACAGAGCTCACTCTCGGCCAGTTTTTGAATCAGGGATATTTTCTCACAATCTTCAGGACCAATTTTCGAAACATCTTCGCTGATTCGGGAAAAAACCTCTGCTGTGGTTGCAGTACTGCGCATGTAGGGAATGCCCGCATCGTTAAGAATTCGCTGAACAATATCGGCCACCGGGGCAAGACCGGGAATCACCAGCCCGGCAATTTTTTCTTTAAACTCAGGAATATGATAGAGCGATGCCAACATCACCAACAGTTCATCGCGACTGCTGGTTACCACCAGTAAGGTTGAAGGCTGCAACAGATCGACAACCCGTTGTGTCGATGCTGCCCCCATCTGTAAATGGTGGGCAATACGCAAAGACTGATCATCTCGGGCATGCAGTTGCAAACCGAGTAACCGGGCAATATGACGCAGGGTCGGATCAGCCAGAATCGGTGAATAGTTGAACCCGCCAATCACCTTAAAAGGTTGTGACGCGAAGGCTTTTTCAAGATATTCCAGCGTCGCTTTACGCTTGGCCGGGATCAATTTGTTCGGAACCAGCATTCGGACCTCAGCCCCGGCCTCTCGGAACAGGGCCAGGTTCAGATGGACCGAATCGATAACATGACCGACTCCCCCACCAGTCACCAGTAAAACGGGTGCCTGATAACGCGCAGCAACCTCGGCATTGCTCAGTCCAACGACCGCACCAACGCCAGCATGTCCTGCTCCTTCAACAATCAGAAAATCACATTTTTTTTCAAGGGCGGCAATAGCACGGTCCAGAGAGGCCAGAAGATCATCACGACTGATCTTGCCATCGAGATAGCGACGAGTTGTCTGCTTTTCAACCACCACCGGCGACATGTATTCAAGATCATCATCCAGACCGTAGATGTGCGAAATCAACGCTGCATCCATATCGATCTGGCGACCTTTATACTCGATCAGTTTGGGACCGAAGGGTTTGATAAAACCGACCCGTTGATATTTTTTTCGGGCGAGATGGATCAGCGACAGGCTGGTCGTCGTCTTGCCACAATCCTGACCTGTGGCGGCAATAAAGATTTTTTTCGACACTCAAAGGGCTCCAAAAAAGATGAGTCTTTCAGGAGAGAAAAAGTCCCCGCTCACGCGAAAACGCCTCTCTGAACTGCGGTAGCAACGCTTCAATCTGGACCGGATTCAATTTAAGGATCAAAGCACCTGGCAATAAAGACAGGTCAAGCTCCTCGTCAAGATGTGGATAACCTACACCGAAATAACGACAGAATCCATCCGCCAGATTTATGATTGCACAGAGAGTATACAACTCCGGCTCCTCATCAGCCAAGCCCTCAAAATCATGGTGATGATGGGTTGAAGAAATCAGTTGTTCAGGAAAATTCCAGTAATCGAGCAACGCTGCACCGACCATTTCATGCGAATAGGCAAAAAGACCCCGTTCAACATCAATCAACTCGCCTTCACCGGCATCAACAATTCTCTGCACTTCCAGGTAAAGATTTTTATCCCTGTTGATCATTACCGTTTTGCCAATCTGGTGTAACAGCCCGGCAAGATAGGCCTCTTCAGGATCGTAACCGCCAGTTGTCCGCGCAATCATCCGGCAGGCCACAGCACTGGCAATTGAATTTTCCCACAGCCGCCGCTCCAGCAATCCATAGGTTCGCTTGGCATTTCGTAAACTGCTGTCGAGCACCATGTTACGCAAGGTGTTCTGCCCGATAACGATAATCGCGCGCTCAACGGTTGTGATCTGACGTTGCTGGTCGTAGTAGACAGAATTTGCCATTTTGAGAACCCGCGCCGAAACTGCCGGGTCAAGCGAAAGGGTGGTCACCAGTTCACGGGTTTCGGTATCGGCTTTACGCAACAATTCGAGCAACTTGGTCGCAACCAGAGGGGAAGGAGGCAGATCTCCCATGGTACTGACGATGGTGGAAAAATCCTGATAACGGGCCATACAAAGTATCCCTGAGATAAAACAACCCCTCCCGCCCGTCAATTATGAACAACTTTAAATCTTTTGCAAGTCGGCCAGACGTTTGACCTCGGCAACAAAATAGCCAACATCAGCTGCGGTGGTCTGCCAGGAGCACATGAAACGTGCATGGCCGCTGCCGATAAAAGTATAGAAATGCCAGCCGGCATCATGCAGGGCATCAATCAGAGGTTCGGGCAGTCGCACAAAAACAGCACTGGCCTCAACCGGATGAACCAGGCTGATCCCCTCAATCCCGGTCAGTTGCGTCGCCAGCAGACGCGCCATGCTGTTGGCATGGTCAGCGTTGTCGAGCAAGGCTCCTGCTTCGAGCATTCCGGCCCAGGGTGCCGCCAGAAAACGCATTTTAGATGCCAGCTGACCCGCCTGTTTACAACGAAAATCGAATTCTTCCGCCAGCTTGTGATCGAAAAAGACAACCGCCTCTCCAACCGGCATCCCATTCTTGGTCCCGCCAAAGGTCAGAACATCGACACCGGCTCGCCAACTGAGTTCAGCCGGGGCCACATTGAGAGAAGCCAGAGCATTGGCAAAGCGAGCACCATCAACATGCAACTTGAGCCCCAGCCCCTTGGCCAACCCGCCAATCGCCGCCATTTCAGCAACGGTATAGAGAGTTCCGACCTCTGTTGCCTGGGTCAGACTCAGGGCTTTGGGTTTGGGGTAGTGGATATCTGTCCGACGTTCTACCGTATGGCGCACGGCATCAAGGTCCACTTTGCCATCGGCACCGGGAACCAGGAGAACCTTGGTCCCATTGGAAAAAAATTCACAGGCACCACACTCGTCGGTCTCAACATGAGCCAGTTCATGGCAGATAATGCTGTGATAGGAACGGCAGAGAGAAGCCAGGGCTAAACTGTTGGCAGCGGTTCCATTGAAAACAAAGAAAACCTGACAATCAGTTTCGAAAAAATCTCGCAGGGCATCGCAGGCACGATGTGTCCAGTCGTCATCACCATAAGCACAACCAAATCCATGATTGGCTTCTTCGAGTGCTTTCCAGGCACTGGGGCAGATGCCGCTGTAATTGTCACTGGCGAACATGTTTTTGTCGATCATCTATTTTACCTTTTCTTCTTTTTGAATAATTTGAGGTCAAGGTCAGGACCGTCGGGTTGCGCCCCGACAGGAGTTAAGCGGGGTTGCGCCCCCGCACGGCACCTTCATTTCTTTGGGCGCCCAAAGAAACGAAGCAAAGAAATGCGCCCGAACTCCTTGCCCGCCTTAGGCGGGTTCCCTGCGCTTTATCCCGGTTTTGAGCTCGCTCGGAAACTCGCCTGCGGCTCAAACATCCTTGTTCGAATTCCTCAAAATCAGGGTAAAGCTCCGGCTGCGTCACACGGGAACAAAAAACAGCCTTAACCGGCAGATCCCGGAATGATTTTCCATTATTCCCACGGCACTTACCGTTCAGCCCGTTCGAGCGGCTTTTTGCTCGTCGGTGCCCTTCTGCCTTTTGGCACATCAACACTCAGAAGGTCGTTGTATTATCCGACACCCTCAGCTGCAACGCAGTACCGAAATCAGGCGACAGAAATAAAAAGAGTTTCTTTTGCTTCGTTTTCTTTGCGATTCAAAGAAAATGAAGGCGGCTGTCGGGCCGAGATCCGACGGTTTTGCCTAAAAACTATCCGCAAAAAGAAAAATCAATGCGGCTCACTGTAACCAAGCACCACCAACACACAACTACCGTCAGCAATCAAATTCATCCCCTGCTGCTGACAAAACTCAATCGCTGCCGGACTCTCGGCACCAGGCTGCATCCAGACATTCTTAATCCCCCGTGCCGCAGCCTGTTCAACAACTTTCTCGGTCACCGCCGGCGGGGTAATCAGAGAAATACTCTGGACCTCATCAGGCAGATCACTGACTGAAGCCACAACGGTCTCACCCTCTATTTCCTTTTCAACCGGATTGACCGGGATTGCTCGCCGTCCATTTTGCTGATAGCACCGCAACGCCTTGTTGCCATACTTGTGACGACGGCTTGACGCACCGACCACACCGAATGCGCTACTGGTCAAAAACTGTTCAATCTGCTGCGCTATACTCACTCTGTTCCTCCTGTTTTCTCACTCTCAATCGCAACGGCTCGCTGCCAGGCCTGACGTTGAATCATCCTTTCCCGATAGTCATCAAGCCGGGAAAAGCCATGCTTGACTCTGGAAACTCTGGCCCAACTCAAAATATGAACGACCAGCAGATCGGCCATACTGAAACGATCACCAACCAGAAAATAACGATCAGCAAGTCCTGCGTCCAGAACCTGTGCTGCACGTTTAAACTCAAAAGCTGCCGTTTCAAGAACATCACGTACCCGATATTCTTTCGGCAAGGCAAACTTATGTTTTGCCATGGTCCACAACGGCTGCTCCAATTCTGTCAGGGCAAAAAAACACCACTGATTATAACGGGCACGGTCAGCGGTCCCCGGCTCAGGAATCAACCCCGTATGCGGATAACATTCAGCCAGGTAGCTGCAGATAGCGGCCGATTCACTGAGAACCAGTTTACCGTCAACCAGCACCGGCAGCTTTCCCGCCGGATTCATGGCACGAAATTCAGGAGTCTGCCCCGCCCCCTTACCAAGATCAACCAGCTGATAACGATACTCGGCTCCCACCTCCTCAAGCGCCCAGAGGGCACGAAAAGAACGCGTATTCGGCATACCGTAAAGTATTTTCATTTTTTACCTCCAGTAACTTTGGAGCGATTCTGATCAGGGCAGCAGACTACCGAGCAGGTCGAGTAACGGCGCAGGGTAAATCCCCAGTAACAGGATTGCCGCAAAACAGCAGGCCAGAACGATATACTCGTGGCGGCCGCCACGACGTAGCTGCCTGGCATCGCGTTGCTGCATAAAGAGGACAACAATCGGTGACAGGTAATAGTAGAGAGAGGCCAGAGCGGTCAGGATGCCAATCAGGGCCAGCCCGGGATATCCGCCCTTGAGAGCCGCAGAAAAAATACCGAATTTGGCAAAAAATCCGACCAGAGGGGGGATCCCGGCCAACGACAGTAAACAAGCCGCCAGAACACTACTCCGCCGTGGATGGAGATAACCGAGACCACGAAAATCAGTGTACTCCTGTGGTTCATCATCAACCCGCGAAAACGAACTCAGCACCCCGAAAGCCCCCAGGGTCGCTATCGAGTAGGCCAGCAGATAGAAGAGAAGAGCACGGTTTCCAACACGTCCACCGACCAGCAAGCCGGTCAACAGATAGCCCATATGGACAACCGAAGAATAGGCAAGCATCCGCTTCAAATTACGTTGTGGCAAGGCCGCCAAGGTTCCAACCAGCATCGACAAGGCGGCCAGAACCCAGAGAATCACTTCCAAATCCGCTTTTAGCGGCCCAAGGGCCGTAAACAAAGGGACCAGGGCGGCAAACACTGCCCCCTTGGAACCCGTCGCCAACAGAGCCGTCACCGGAGCCGGAGCACCCTGATAGACATCGGGGGTCCAGAGATGAAATGGCGCCAGCGAAACCTTGAAGCCGATTGCCACAAGAATCAACGCCCAGCCGACCAGCCCGATTGTTCGCATACCGCCAGCAGTCTGCTGTAACCCGACAAAGGCTTCAGGCAGGTGAAAGCTGCCACTGGCCGCATAGATCAATGAAATTCCAAAGGCCAGAAATCCGGTTGCAACCGCGCCCATCACCAGATATTTGAGTCCGGCTTCGGCACCTCGCGGATCTTCGCGCTTGAAGGCAATCAAAACGTAGAAAACCAGGGTAAACGCCTCAAGACCAAGAAACAAACCAATCAGCGAGGTTGCTGCTGACAATAATCCCATCCCGCAGGCTGCAAACAGAACCAGCGACGAGTACTCACTCCCAGGAAGATCGTGAATCTCCGCATAACGCAAAGACAGGAGCAAGCTGAATGCCCCGAGCAGTGACCAGACAATCACAAAAAAACATGCATAACGACCAGTACTGTACAGCCCGGCGACTTCTGCCACCGCTGGCGAAACAAATCCGGCACAAAGGGCTGCCACCAGAGCAATACCCACCCCTGCCAGAATCCATTTACGTGACGGGTACCAGGCCCCCAGCATCAGGATCGCTGTTGCCCCGAGGGCCAGAATAATCTGCGGCAGCAAGGCCTGAAGCTCAAGCAAACTCATGGCAGACCACCCCCTTGCAACAACAGACTGATCGGCCCGCGTAAGGGCTCCAAAATCGTAGTCGGGTAGATCCCGAGCCAAACAACCAGCAACGCCAACGGAATCAACAACAGCCATTCCCGCCGGTCGAGATCTTCATGCAAGCAATCCTTGTCGCCGATTTTACATAACTGGCCAAGCGGTCCCCAAAGAACGCCCTGCACCACCCGCAACATATACGCCGCTGAAAAGATAACCCCCGCAGCAGCCAGGGCCGCAAAAACAGGCCAACGTCCGAAGGCTCCCAGCAGCACCAGAATCTCACCGGCAAAGTTGGAAAGCCCCGGCAGCCCCAGCGAAGCCAGGCAAAAAAGCAGGAAGAAAGCACTGAAGAAGGGCAGGGTTTTCCACATTCCTCCCAGGGCCCGCAGATCACGCGAACCCGTACGATCCTGGAGCATGGCAATCAAAATAAACAACCCACCAGTCGTTACCCCATGATTGACCATCAGCAGCAAGGCCCCTTCCCAGGCCAGTTGGTTCCAGGCAGCCAACCCCAGAATAACGAAGCCCATATGGGCAACCGACGAATAAGCAACAACCCGTTTGACATCGGTCTGCACATAAGCGATCCAGGCTGCATAGAAAATACCGATCAGGGCCAGAACGGCCAATAATGGCAAGCTCTGTTGTGCGGCATGGGGGAAAAGCGGAAAAGCAAAACGGATCAGGCCATAGATACCGGTCTTGAGCAGTAATCCGGCCAGATCAACAGAACCGGCAGCAGGTGCTTCAGTGTGCGCATCAGGCAACCAGGTATGAAAGGGAAAAAGCGGTACCTTGACAACAAAAGCAAGCAGAAAACCGCCATAGAGCAACATTTCGATGCCGGGCGACAACTGTGTCTGCATCAGGCTTTCCAGGGCAAAGCTGTAAATGCCACTCTGCTCGCCATGGATCAGGTAGAGAGTAATAATTGCCAGCAGCATACAAAGACTGCCCGCAAGGGTAAAAAAGAAAAACTTGAGGGCGGCATAAACCCGATTTCCATGCCCCCAAACACCGATCAGGAAAAGCATCGGGATCAGCATCAGTTCCCAGAAAAGGTAGAACAGAATCAGGTCTGTCGCCAGAAAAACCCCGATAATTCCGGTTTCAAGCAACAAAACCAGAGCATAAAACAGGGCCGGATGCTCTTTCTGTTTCCAGCTGATCAACACCGCTGCCACCTGAAGTACGGCCGTTAAAGAGACCAGCAACAGGGAAATACCATCCAACGCCAGACTGTAACGGATCCCAAAGGTCGGAATCCAGGCATAATCTTCCCTGATCAGCCAACCTGGTGCCGTGGGCAAGCCAACAAATAAACAGATGGCCAGAACCAGAACGGCACCGGTCGTTAACAGGGCCAGCCAGCGACAGGCAAAGTTGGAATGCCGAAACAGCAGACACAGCAGAGTGCCAGCAAGTGGCAACCACAAAATCAGGCTGAGAATCGGCAATTCTGTTAACGACACAAATGTCATGGATCCATCTATCCTTTATTATAAACCTGCAAGTGCAGCCTTCACACCCAACGCCTCACGCCTCACGCCTCACGCCTCACGCCCAACGCCCAACGCCCAACGCCCAACGCCCAACGCCCAACGCCCAACGCCCAACGCCCAACGCCTCTAAGTCACAGCCTTAAGCAGCAGCCAGCCCAGCATCAGCAGCAGCCCCCAGGCAAAACCTTGCAGATAGAACGAAACTTGTCCGGTAGCCAACTGGCGGAAATAACCACCCCAGTGCAACAGGGTACGACCGATCCCCTCAATCACACCGTCGATCAACGCCTTGTCACCACCGATCCAGCAAAAATTGGCAACAAAACGATAGGGTTGCAGAATGACCCGTTCGTACAGAGCATCGAAACGCCAACCCTGCAGAAGAAAACGTCGCCAGGGAGTCTCCGCTTCCGGCTGGTACTTTCGATAAAACAGGTGCGCAGGCAACCAGCCCGCGACAAAAAAGAGCGTCATCAGGGCCAACAGCCCGATTTCAGTCGGCAGTGGCAGCTCCAGAGCAGGTGCGACCCCCAGCCAGTGACTGAGCATCTCACTGCCACCATAGAAATGCGGCAGATTGATCAACCCGCCGAACAGCCCCAATAATGCCAGCAATGGCAGGGTCCAGATCAGCAGAGGTGAAAGATGATGGGCCGATTTATCTCCACGATAGTCACCAAAGAACACCAGATAAAGCAGCCGGAAACTGTAAAAAGATGTCAACCCGGCGGTAAAGACACCGACTCCCCAGAGGATTGCCGAGAGACCATCACCTCGTGAAAAAGCGGTCAACAGGATTGCGTCCTTGGAGAAGAAACCACCCGTCAGGGGGGCTCCTGCCAGACAGAGGATACCGATCAGGAACAACCAGAACAGAAAAGGATTCTTCTGTTTCAGGCCACCCATTTTAAAAATATCATTCTCACCTCCGGCAAGGTGAATCAGAGCACCAGCCCCCATAAACAGTAAGGCTTTGAAAAATGCATGGACCAGCAGATGATTGATTGCCGCGGCAACGCTGCCAACCCCGACGGCCATAAACATGTAACCGATCTGGCTCATGGTCGAATAGGCCAGTACCCGCTTGATTTCACGCTGCTCCAGCGCACAGCTGGCGGCATAGAGCGCGGTTGCCGCCCCGATACAGGCGATGGTCGCCATCCCGACACTTGAGAGGGAAACCAGCGGAAAAAGGCGACAAAGCAGATAGACCCCGGCGGTAACCATGGTCGCGGCATGAATCAATGCCGAAACCGGAGTCGGCCCGGCCATGGCATCTGGCAGCCAGGTCATTAATGGCAACTGGGCACTTTTGCCACAGGCGCCACCGAGCAGCAGCAGAACCAGTGGCGTAATCAACAACGGGTCAAGCTCTGTCGCGCGCAAATTGATTTCGGCAATATTAACCGTACCGAGCAGAGCAAACAGCCACAACAGAGCGATGGTAAAGAAAAGATCGCCGATCCGGGTAACAATAAAAGCCTTGCGCCCGGCCAGAGCATTTTCCTTTTTCTGGTACCAGAAACCGATCAGCCCGTAGCTACAGAAACCAACACCTTCCCAGCCTAGAAACAGCAACAGCAGGTTGTCGGCCAGCAAAATGCAGAGCATGGCAAAGACAAAAAGGTTGAGCAGAGCAAAAAAGCGCGCCTGATCTTCTTCATACTCCATATAACCGGCGGCATAGATATGGATCAAACTGGCAACCCCGGTCACCATCAGGGTCATGCTTGCCGCCAGAGGATCGAAGAACAGACCGATATCAGCCTGAAGACCACTGCTTTTCAGCCAGGTAAAGAGGGTTACCTGGGTTCCACCATCAGCGGCCAATGGCCAACAGATCAGAGTCAGGACAAAACTGGCCAGAACACTGCTGATCGCCAGAAGTGCTCGCATCTGACGCGGCAAACGACAACCAAAGCAGGCGTTGAGAACCCCACCAGTCAGCGGCAAAATAATCAGTAACAGCAGCAGTCGAGAATCCATCAGCCCCTCAACTCGTCAAAAGCACGCACATCAACCGTTTTCTTGCGTCGATTCAGATAGACAACCATCGCCAGCGAGATTGAAACCTCCGCCGAAGTCAAAGCCATCAGAAAAATCACCAGGACCTGACCATCGATCTGCTGCCAGAGAGCACTGGCTCCGACCAGAACCAGCCCTGCGGCGTTGAGCATGATCTCGACTCCGATCAGAATCATGATCAGGTTGCGCCGCACCAGCACAGCCATCAACCCGAGCAGAAAAAGCAGGGTTGCCAGCACCAGCAGATGATGAAAAGGCACGATCATGTCGCGTCTCCCATCTTTTCTTTACGCTCATCGGCACGACCAACGTAAAAAGCGCCAACGGCAGCAAACAGTAATTGAAAAGAGACAACCTCGACCGCCAGTGCATACTCGTGAAAAAGAGCATAACCAAAATCGCGTGGAGACGCGTACCAGTGTGGCAGCTCCTGTCCACCACCCGGATCAAGCTGTAACATCAGCAGGGTACAGGCCAGCAAGGAACCCCCGATCAGCAGAACCGGCAACCACTGTAAAGGGCCCGGCCCTTTGCGATCCGCATCTTCACCGGGTGAGAGTTCAAGCATCATGATGATGAAAAGGAAAAGCACCATGATCGCCCCGGCATAGATAATCACCTCCCAGGCTGCCACCAGTGGTGCCCCGAGCAGGTAGAAGATCAGGGCCAGAGCAAAGAAGCTGTTAACCAGATAGATAACCGCATGTACCGGGTTACGCCGGGTGACTGCCATCGCTGTCGCAATCACTGCGACGGCACCGAGTATGTAGAAGATCCAGGTTGCCATTGTGTACACCTTCAGGATCGTGAGGAGTGAGGCGTAAGGAGTAAGGCGGAAAACCTTCTCATCTCAGGCCTCACGGTAACAAATCCTTCACATCAACCGGCTTGTCTTCACCGGGGTTTTCTCCACGTTTTGCCGCCACTCCGATCCCGGCATGACGGTAGAAATTATAGCCGGGCTCCTGGCCACAGTGATCGACCAGCAGATCTTCCTTTTCCCACACCGTTTCCAGCGGATTGCGATTGGCCAGCTCAAAATCACCTGTAACCTGAATGGCCAGGGTCGGACAGGCTTCGGTACAGAGCCCACAGAAAATACAACGGCTGAAATTGATCCGAAACCAGGCCGCATAGCGACGACCATCTTCACCCTCAACTGCCTGCATCGAAATACAATCGACCGGGCAGATTCCGCTGCACAGATGGCAGGCCACACAACGCTCCTGACCATCGGGATCACGGGTCAATATCAAACGCCCCCGATAACGTGGGGCAATTTCAGGGCGTTCTTCCGGATACTGAATGGTCACCGGCTTGCGCAGCATATTGCGCAGGGTGATCCAGAAAGGCTCCAGTGTTCCTTTGATATCGCGCCAGAGACTCATCCTTGCCTCCAGAGCAAGACCGCACCGGTCAAAATCACGTTGAGCAGAGCCAGGGGCAGCAGAATTTTCCAGCCAAAGTGCATCAACTGATCATAGCGCAATCGCGGCAGGGTGCCGCGCACCCAGATAAAGAAGAAACAGACCAGCAGAACCTTGATACTGAACCAGACGACACCCGGCAACCAGGGGCCCATCCAGCCGCCAAGAAAAAAGACCGTCAGCATCGACCCCAGAATGACCAGATTGATATATTCGCCGACGAAGAAAAGCCCGAACCTCATTCCTGAATACTCGGTATGGAAACCACCGACCAGTTAATTCTCGGCCTCGGGCAGATCAAAGGGAATCCGCTTGCTTTCAGCAACGATGCTGATCAGAAAAATCAGAAAGGCCAACGGGTTCACCAGAGCAAAAGGCACCTCAGACTGAGCCATGACAATATCGGTCAGCGAAAAGGAACGTGCCAGCATCACCACCGGAACGACTGCCAGCCCCATCGCCAACTCGTAGCTGATCAGCTGTGATAATCCACGAATCGCACCAAGCAGCGAATATTTCGAGTTTGAGGCCCAGCCCCCCAGAGCCATGCCATAGACGGCCAGCGACGATAAGCCGAGAAAAAAGAGCACCCCGATATTCAGGTCGATGACCACCAGGGGCATTTCGTGACCGAAAAGGGTCAAAGGTGGGCCAAAGGGCACCACGACAAAAGTCAGCAGGGCAGTCACTGCCGCCAACCCCGGCGCGAGCATGAAGAGCCACTTGT